>JAGCDD010000206.1 GCA_017651345.1 Bacteroidales bacterium
ATGGACACTATCCATACGAATGTATCAGCGCATTGGGTGTTCGCAACTGTTATTATGAAAACCATCACTATTCAGACCCTTTGTCAGGTTCAGGAGACATAGGCTTCCGTTTAGCATTGTCCGCTTCAAATACAGAAACACCCGATAATCCTAACATCAATCCCGGCACGGCATCGAATATCACAATCGAAAGAAGATATTACATTCATTGGGAGCCCCATTGGTGGGGAGATTCTGAATATTATAATACGCCTGATTTCAAAATAATATTCGACAATGACAAACACGGTGTTCGCATCGGATATGATAACGATAATTGGGTCGGCGCATCAGGTCTGATAATATACGCGGCTAATGATGTAGATAAAATATTCGATGAAGAACTGTATGGGCAATGGAATTTGGGCTCCGTATTGACAGACCAGTGGGTGAATGAAAAGATTGTATTAACCTCCGATGGCACTATTACATACTATCAAAACGGCAATCTGCTCGCTTCAGAATCCGTGGCGGCATTGGGAATCAAAGACGCTAATTGTATGAGATTAGATTTTAATCCATACGGCTGGTGGACTGGTCATTACCATTATATGGACGACCTAAAAGTAACTATTGATGGCAAGGTCGTGGTCAATGACACATTTGATTATTTCGATTACAATGTTTGGGAAGAACCTGTCAACCCCGACGGCGTAAGAACAGAAGATGGAATTATGCGTATGGAGCAAAACCGTACAGATGAAGACTTCCATCTGCGCAGCAAACCAATTTCCCTGTCGAAAAACTAATATTTTAGGGGCTGTCTAAAAAGATGGAGTGCAGGCTGCCAGCCTGCCTTACAGGTAGTTGCAGATTAATTATCTACATTCTAACCTGCCATTTTTGGACAGCCTCATTTTTTTCACCCAAACTTCTCTATCTTGCAGGAGTGCTTTTTGGTCTCCTTGTTGTACGTAACGCCGACGAAAAGGAGATTGTCGTAATAATTCTCCAAAGCCTGATGATACTTTCTTTCACGGATTTGATTGAGTGCGCCGTCTGCCGTAGTAGTGTCGGCTTTGAGTTCGATGATGAGCGCAGGCTTTCGAGGATTTACGGGGATGAAGCCAATGTCGGCGTACCCCTTGCCCGACGGCATCTCCTTTATAATAGTGTATTCGGAATACGCATAAAAATACGCCAGCCCCATCGCCGCCTGAAACGACTTTTCATCGTTGTAGGTCAGCGGATTGGTAGCCTTGGAATGTGCGTCCTCCAAAAAGTTTTCCACAAACTCTGTGTCGCCTCGCAGCGTTGCCTCCAAGAGCGATTTGCTCTCGTAGATGATTTGTAATACCTTCTTGAAATTTGGGTTGAGTTTGATTGCCAACACCCACTGTTCGCGCACCTCATAGTTGGGTATGTAACACTCCTTTGTGTCCTTGTCGTATGTTAGGTATCCAAGATGAATGAGGTACGAATACACATCATCCTTGCATTTGAAACTTGACTTAGTGTTCAAGAAACTCAAAACATCGACCGCCACCCTGCCGCCGCCGAGCATTTTGGCAACGTCGTCGCGGATGCCCTCAAAATCCAATTCGATGTAATCCTTGATGTTTTCAAAACTGCCGGTGTTGCTCCAATGGCTTGCAAACTCCTGGTCAAACATAGCCTCCACAACGGATTTTGGATTGAAAACACTCAACGTCTTTGTAATCCTATAACCATCGTACCAACGCTTGCACTCCGCCAAGTCCATCGAATATTTAGCGCACAATTCCGCCACTTCTTCCGCAGTAAAGCCCACAAATTCCGCCAACCGCCCCGCATTGAGCATATTAAACTCGGTAAACTCATTGAGTTTGCTCTCCACCTTGTCGCGCACTATGGGCAAAATTCCAGTCAGATAAGCCATAGCAATGGCAGGTTTCAACTGACGGTTTTTGAAAAGTCCGTTCAAAAAAGTCAAGTATTTTCTGAACTCCTCGTCTGGCACTTCCTCGCGGATTAGCACGTCATATTCGTCCATAATGATTATAAACTGTTCACCGGTCTTGGCATAGACTTTCAGTATTGCTTTGTCTAACGAATCATTCAACAGAACTTTTGCGGAAGGAAAGTTTTCGCTGATTTCTTGCACAATTTCGCTGTTGATGTATTGCATCAGCGGAGTGTCGCCGTGTGTGCGGAACATTCCGTTGATGTCCATCTTGATGACATTATATTTGCCGTAATGCTTCTCAAAACTTTCGTCCTTGTATATCTTCAGTTGTTTGAATAGTTCCAGCGAATCTGAGTTTTTACCATAATACGAACTTATCAGGTCGCTTGCCATACTCTTGCCAAAACGCCTCGGACGAGAGACGCATACAAACTTCCTTTCTGTCTTAATCATACGATTCAACTCTCTAATAATAAGCGACTTGTCGATGTATATTTCGCTATTCATCGACTCTCGAAGTAGTTCGCTGTTGGTATTCAAGTATATTCCCATGGTTGCGGAGATTTGGTGATGTTGCAAAATTAATGTTTTTTCCTGAAAATATGCTTTGATGTAACAAAAATTTTGATTCGTTCACCTGAACCTCCCTATCACGCACGCCTCCTTCTTCTCAAAACTCCATCCCGTATCGTCCACCGCCTTTATAAGTACCACATAAATACCTGATTTGCAATACGAACCGTGATTATCTCTGCCATCCCAGGCAACTGAAAAACCTGGATACGCCATCACCTCGTCGGCAATGCAGCGCATACGGCGACCGTC
>JAGCDD010000207.1 GCA_017651345.1 Bacteroidales bacterium
AACAACCCGACAAACTTGCTATGTTGTGGACCAACGACAAGGGTCGCGAAGAGCGTTTCACCTTTGCCAAAATGAAAGAGATGACCGACCGCACGGCTTCGTATTTTCAGAGTCTCGGTATCGAAAAAGGCGACCGTGTGATGCTCATCCTCAAACGCAACTACGAATTTTGGTTCAGCATTGTGGCATTGCACAAAATAGGCGCTGTGGTAATTCCCGCCACACACTTGCTCACTAAAAAAGACATCGTTTACCGCAACAATATGGCTGGCACTAAGGCTATTGTATGCTGTGGCGACCCTCTCATTCTTGAACACGTGGCTTCTTCAAAAGCCGAATCGCCCACTTTGGAAAAAATGATTTCGGTTGGTCCCGAAGTTCCCGAAGGATTTGAAGATTTTCAAAAAGGCATCGAAAACGCCGCTCCGTTTGTTAAGCCCGCACAGGCAAACACCAACGACGATGTAATGCTTATCTACTTTACGTCAGGCACATCGGGCGAACCCAAAATGGTGGCTCACTCGTTTACCTATCCCCTTGGACACATCACCACTGCCGCATATTGGCACAACCTTACACCTAACGACCTCCATCTTACTGTTGCCGACACTGGCTGGGGAAAGGCTGTTTGGGGAAAACTCTACGGACAATGGATTGTGGGCGCTTGCGTTTTCGTTTACGACCACGAAAAATTCACCCCATCGGATATGCTTCAAATGATTGAGAAATACAAGGTTACCACATTCTGCGCACCTCCCACCATCTACCGTTTCTTTATCAAGGAAGACCTCTCAAAATACGACCTCTCAAACCTCCGCTACATTACCACAGCGGGCGAGGCACTCAACTCGGCGGTTTTTGACACTATGAAAAAGATTACGGGTCTCAACATTATGGAAGGATTCGGACAGACCGAGACCACCCTTTCGATTGGCACATTCCCGTGGATGACACCGAAACCCGGCTCTATGGGCATACCCAACCCTGCCTACGATGTTGACATCATCACTCCCGACGGTCGCAAGGCTGAGGACGGCGAGCAGGGCGAAATCGTTATCCACACCAACCACGGACGTCCGCTCGGATTGTTTAAAGAGTATTTCCGCGACCCGCAGCGCACCGCCGAGGTTTATTCCGACAACGGAACCACCTACCACACCGGCGACATTGCTTGGCGCGACGAGGACGGATACCTTTGGTTCGTAGGCCGTACCGACGACGTTATCAAGAGTTCGGGCTACCGCATCGGACCGTTCGAGGTAGAAAGCGCGCTAATGACACACCCCGCAGTAGTGGAATGTGCTGTAACAGGCGTTCCCGACCCGGTACGCGGTAAGGTGGTAAAAGCCACAATAGTTCTCGGACGCGGCTACGAACCCTCCGACGACCTTGTTAAAGAGATTCAGAACCACGTGAAGAAAACCACCGCTCCCTACAAATATCCTCGTATCATTGAGTTTGTAAAAGAACTTCCCAAAACCATCAGCGGTAAAATCCGCCGTGTGGAAATCCGCAAAAACGATGAGGAGAAGGCTAAGTAGATGATATCTTGATTAATATAGAGTAGAGACGTACCACGGTGCGTCTCTACTTTTTTTTATAAAATAATTTACACCCAATTAAAAAATATTGCATACTTTTGCGGCTGATACACTCACTTTAATTAAAGCTAAAAAAATGAACAACCGAGTTGTAATCACCGGCGCGGGTATTTGGTCGTGTATTGGCAACGATTTAGAAACCGTCCGACAATCACTTTACAACGGCAAATCGGGTGTTGGACTTTTCCCCGAACGGATTGAATACGGCTATCGCTCTGGTCTTTCGGGAGTTGTAGAACAGCCCGTTATTACAAAGCAGATGGTAGACCGTCATACACGCGTTGGTATGCCGGAACATACTCAGTATGCTTATATGGCGGCTTGTCAGGCTTTTAATCAAGCGGGTGTTGATGACGATTATCTTTCAAAAAACGAATGTGGATGCATCTTTGGTAGCGATTCGTCGGCTAAGCCAGTTATTGAAATACATAAGACAATGGAAGCTGAGCACGATACAGCAATGCTCGGCTACGGAATGGTATTTCAGTCGATGAATTCTACTGTAACAATGAACCTTAGCACAATTTTTCATCTTAGGGGAGTAAACTTTACCGTTAGTGCAGCGTGTGCAAGTGGCAGTCATTCAATAGGCTTGGGCTATATGATGATACAGCAGGGACAACAAGAAATGGTGCTTTGCGGTGGAGCTCAAGAAACCAATTATTATTCAATGTTGTCGTTTGATGCAATAGGAGCATTTTCGGTGAGGATGGATCAGCCACAAAAAGCCTCACGACCGTTTGACCGCGATCGCGATGGTCTTGTTCCTTCGGGAGGTGCAGCAGCTTTGGTATTAGAAAGTTACGACCATGCAGTAAAACGCGGTGCAAATATACTTGCCGAAGTTGTGGGATATGGTTTTTCGGGAAATGGAGCAGAAATTTCAAAACCATGCGACCACGGTTGTGAGCTTGCAATGTCGCGAGCATTACAAAACGCCGATTTAACCCCCAACGATATTGATTATATCAACGCCCACGCCACATCTACTCCGCAAGGCGATATGTACGAGGCAATTGCTATCGATCGATTGTTTAACGGCAGCAAGGCTTGGATAAGTTCTACAAAATCAATGACAGGTCACGAATGTTGGATGGCGGGTGCAAGCGAAATAGTATACTCGCTTATAATGATGAAAAACAACTTTGTAGCTCCTAATATAAATTTTGAAAACCCCGATGAGTATTCGCAAAAACTAAAAATAGCAACACAAACTATTGATACTCGGGTGGATACAATTATAAGTAATTCGTTCGGCTTTGGCGGAACAAACTCTGCATTAGTATTAAAAAAAATTGCAAAATAATGACACTAAAAGAAATAGAAGCAACTGTAAAACAGTTTCTCGTAGAGGAACTTGAAATCGACGAGGAAAAAATTACCTTAGAAGCGAGACTAAAAGAAGATATGGGTATCGATAGCCTTGATTTGGTGGATATTGTGGTAATTGTTGACAAAATATTTGGCATTAGAATTAAAGCCGAAGATATGAAAGGTATTGTTACCCTCAACGATTTTTGCAACTATATAGCCGAGCATCAGAATCAATAATTTTAATGGAAAACCAACTCAATTTGCTAAAAAACAACGGTATATGCGTTGTAATTCCCGTTTACAACAACGAACGAACTATAGGCAACGTGGTACTCAATAGCCTTGAAAACTGTTCCGACGTTATAGTTGTTAACGATGGCAGCACCGATTCTACTGGCGATATATTACATAATATCAGTGGAATAACCTTGGTAGAATACTCCCAAAACCAAGGCAAAGGATATGCCCTTAAACGCGGATTAAAAAAAGCAAAAGAACTTGGTTTTAAATACGCCATCACTCTCGACGGTGATGGTCAGCACTATCCCGACGATATTGCCAACTTTTTGAAAGCCAATATCCAACATCCCGAAACCATAATCATTGGTCAGCGAGACCTCACCGGCGTGGAACGCACTAAAGGAAGCAATTTTGCCAACAAGTTTTCTAACTTTTGGTTTATGGTGCAAACATTCAAAAAAATTGACGACACTCAATCGGGATACCGTCTCTATCCTCTTAACAAATTGTACGGATTAAACATAATATCAAAACGTTACGAAGCCGAATTAGAACTTTTGGTTTTGCCATCGTGGCATGGTGTAGATATTAAAACCGTGCCTATCAAAGTGTTTTATCCCGAAAAAAGCGAACGTGTTAGCCATTTCCGTCCTGGCAAAGATTTTTTTAGAATAAGCGTTTTAAACACCATTTTGTGCATAGTGGGGTTGATATATGCGCTACCTCTTGGTATTTTGAGGTGGGTTTACCGACTTTTCTGTCCAAAAAAATAATTTGCAAATACTATTTTAATATCTAATTTTGTAGCGAAACAAAACAACCAAACATAATGGAAAATTTAATTTCGGAATTAAAACAGCGTATTATCGAAGCCCTCAGTTTAGAAGAGGTAAAACCAGAAGATATTGACAGCAATGCACCTCTTTTTGGTGATGGCTTAGGATTAGATTCTATTGACGCATTGGAACTTATTGTAGTTTTAGAAAAGTATTACGGCATAAAACTCAACGATGCAGCCCAAAGCAAAGCCATTTTTAAAAATGTTGCCACAATGGCAGAATATATTTCTAAAAACCGCACTAAGTAGAAGTGTTTTATGCGCAAAAACATTGTTGTAACGGGTTATGGCATTATTTCGGCAAACGGAATAACACCAATTGAAAATCTTGATTTAGAGGATTTTCCATTTCCCGTGGGCGAAATTAAGCTCACTAACGATGAATTAAAGCGCAATCTCAATATTCCATTAGAAAAACAAGTAGGACGAACCACTCTTCTTGGTATCTCTGCATTGCGTCAAGCAGCTGAAAATGCTAATGTTAGCGATAAAACACCCGGTCGCAAAATCTTGATTTCGGGCACAACTGCTGGCGAAATGGATTTAACCGAACAATATTGGCAAGATATTAATAATCATGCAGATGTGATGCTTCATCACGATTGTGGCAGTTGCACCGAACGCATTGCCCAAGGCGTAGGATTTATCAACGAATGTACCACGATTTCTACAGCCTGCTCGTCGGGTGCCAATGCCATATTAGAAGCTGCAGAAATCTTAGAAGCCGATAATGCCGACATCGTTTTTGCCGGTGGGGCAGAGGCTCTTACCAAATTTCATTTAACAGGTTTTGCTTCGCTAATGATATTAGACCGTGAAGTTTGCCGACCGTTTGCCGACAATCGTGCGGGATTAAATCTTGGCGAGGGAGCAGCCTTTTTGGTAATGGAAACCGAACAACACGCCATAAGCCGAGGCGCAAAAATCCTTTGCTATTTCGCTGGAGGCGGCAATGCTTGCGATGCTTTTCATCAAACAGCCTCGTCGCCCGAAGGTGAAGGTGCTTATCTTGCTATGAACAATGCACTTATCAATGCTAATGTAGCCCCCGACGCTATTCAATATGTCAACGCACACGGCACAGGAACGATAAACAACGATGCAAGCGAAATGGCAGCCTTGAAACGTATTTTTGGTGAAAAAATGCCAATAATCGAAAGCACAAAAAGCATTACGGGTCACACTACAAGTGCCGCAGGAGCAATCGAAGCTGTTATTTGTATTCAAAAATTGCAACAAAACAGCAAGTTGCAAAACGTTATGGACAATTCGTTTGGCTTTGGTGGCAACGATACTTCGCTTATTTTTTCGCGTTGTAAATCAGAGAGTAATGCCAATTGCTACAACAACAATATTGAAACCGAAATAGTTGCCAAATACCAACTTACCAACGAAGACGATATTGCCGAAATCAAAGAGTTTTTAAAACCGTCGGAATATAGGCGTATGGGCAAAATTTTGCGGAGTTCGCTTTTAACGTCAATCAAAGCATTGAAACAATGCAATATAACCGTTCCCGATGCCATCATTAGTGCCACCACGCTTGGTTGTTGGGAAAATTCCGAAAAAATACTCGACCACCTTACCGAACCACAGCCTACGCTCTTTATGCAGAGCACACACAACACAATAGGCTCCAACACAGCCATTTATCTTAAATGCCACGGTTATAATATCACCTATACGCAAGGCGAAGATTCGTTTGCACGGGCAATGCACAAGGCAGAAATTCTTATCAAAAGCGGCAAATGCAACAATGTTTTGGTAGGTTTGCACAACGAAACCACACAGCGTTACCGCGATATTATGCATTTGGCAGGAAGAGATGGGTTGCAACCATTGCTTTCGCTTTCGGTGGTGGTTAAACGCAAGAATTAGTTACCTTTTATTATCGCGCTATGAAAGAAAAAATACTCTCCCTATTAGAAAACGAACTGCCCACAGTAGATTTTTCGTCGCAGTTTTTGTTTAGCGAAATGGATTCGCTCGCAGTTACAACAGTTTTGGCAATTTTGTCTGATGAGTATAAAATCAAACTCGATTCAGAAGATGCTACTCCTAAAAACTTTATGAATATCGACACCATTGTCAACCTTGTACAAACCAAACTCAATCAAAAATGATTCTCGAAGACTATCTAAAACAAGACGCAGAATTATATCCCAACAAAACGGCTATAATCTGTGGCGACAAATCGTTGACTTTTTGTGAATTGTGGAATGCAGTTTGCAAAACCGCCGAAACTCTTCCAAAAGATGAAATTGTGGTTTTCCGTGCCTCGCAAGATATCGATTTTATGGTAAAATATCTTGCCTTGCATATCAACGGTTCGGTTGCAGTGCCCGTAGAAAAAGACCTTCCCGAAAATAGTTTTAACGAGATTATAGAATTTTTAAAACCCTGTAAACCCACGCCCGAAGTAGCCGACATTCTATTTACAACCGGCACCATTGGCAAAAAAAAGGGTGTAATGATTCCGCACCGTGCTATTATTGGTAATGGCGAAAATGTTATTGAGGTTCAGGGTTTTGACCACGATTCGGCTTTTATTACCACAGGTCCGATGAGTCACATAGCAAGTCTTTCAAAAATTTCGCCTGTATTAATAAAAGGTGCAACATTGATTATTACCGAAGGCATGAAAAACGTCAACGATTTTTTTGACGCTATGGATTTGCCATTCCAAAAATTTGGAACATTCCTTGTGCCGAGCGCTATACGCATATTGTTGCAGTTCAGCGAAGACCGTCTGCGTAAATACGCCTCAAAAATAGATTTTATCGAAACTGGCGCGGCTGCAATTTCCACATCCGATATTCAAAAACTCTGCGAAGTGCTACCCAATAGTCGCCTTTACAATTCGTATGCCTCTACCGAAACGGGACTTGTTTGCTCGTATAACTTCAACGATGGCAAATGTTTAGAAGGTTGCTGCGGTCGTCCCACAAGTCGCACCAATGTTATCATCTCACCCGAAGGACTTATTGCCTGTCAGGGTAAAACCATTATGACAGGATATGCCTGCGATGATGAACTTACTAATAAAGTATTGATTGATAATACTATATTTACATCAGATTTTGGCGAAATAGATCAAGACGGAAATCTGAGGATACTTGGCCGTAGCGATGATATTATCAACACCGGCGGTTTTAAAGTAGCACCTACCGAGGTAGAAAACGTTGCCTTGTCGATACCGCAAATTGCTGATTGTATTTGTGTTCCCGCACCTCACCCTGTACTTGGAACAGCTCTAAAACTTATTTATGTAACAAAAGCAGCGATTTCTAAAAAAGAAATTGCACTTTTTATAAAAAGTAAAGTAGAAAGTTTCAAAGTGCCATTCTATTACGAAGAATCCGACAAAATTCAACGCACATTTAATGGCAAGTTAGATCGCAAATTTTATCGTCAGAATCAATAATAATGACCGAGGCTGAGCGTAAACTTATTGAACAATACGCAGATAGCGATGTTAACGCATTAGCACTAAAACTGTGCGATAGTGATAATGTTGACTCTAAATTTGTGCTTCGTCAAATTGCCGGACGTCAAGTTATGCGCCGAAAAATGCCTCTGTGGGCATCTAATCCCGAAGTGCAATATCCCGATCATCTTCCGTTAGAGCAGTGCTCATCTTTATTTACCGCAAATTATAAAAAGGAGATAGGGGAGAGGTTGCTCACTACTTTTGACAATTGTGCCGACCTTACAGGAGGTTTTGGTGTAGATTTTTTTGTGATGAGCGAAAATTTTTCGCACGCCATCTATGCTGAACGAAATACCAATCTATGCGATATTGTAAGGCACAATTTTGAAGTTTTGCACCGTTCTAATGCCGAGTTTCTTAATTCTGACGGGGTAGATTTTTTAAAAAATACATCAGAGCATTTCAACCTTGTATTTATCGACCCTGCCCGACGCAATTCTGCTGGAAAAAAGACCGTAAGAATCGAAGATTGCGAGCCTGATATTCTTCTTTTTCAAGATATTATGATTAAAAAGGCAGATGTGGTAATGATAAAACTTTCGCCAATGATTGATATAGCCGACATCACTACCAAACTGCACAATGTCAGCGAGATACATTTAGTTGCCACCGCCAACGAGTGCAAAGAGGTGCTTGTTATTCTTCAAAACGGTTATAATTCTGAACCAAAGATATTTACTGTTAACGATAATCAACGATACACCTTTATATTATCTAACGAACGCGAGTGTGTCCCCAATTTTTTTCAAAGCACCGACCTTTGCGGCAAATATCTTTTTGAACCCAATGCAGCGGTAATGAAATCGGGAGCTTTCAAAATACTTACAAAAGATTATAACGTTTGTAAATTACAAGCATCGAGCCACTTATATATTGCCGACAACGATGTAAAAGATTTCCCCGGACGCCGTTTTAAGATAGTGAGAGCTGGTCAACCCAAAGAATTTAGTGGTATAGGCAAAGCCAATCTTGCCGTTAGAAATTTTCCCGAAAAGGCAGAAATCTTAAAGAAAAAACTTAAAATTAGCGATGGCGGTGATATTTTTTTGTTTGCCACAACCCTCTACAATGGCTCCAAAGTGTTAATTCAATGTTGCAAAGTTTAAAAATTGCAATTTTTCTATTAAATTAAATCTTTTTCTTGACAAAGATAAATTTTTACACTATCTTTGCACTTTAAGTATCTTTGTTTGTTGTCACAAAAAAAGAAAGTATTTATGAAGAACACATTGTACCGCATATTGGCTGTTATGCTGTTTTGTGCTATAGGATATTCGTCTGTAGCACAGGTTGATACATTGCCGCTTAATTTACGTGAGATGTTAAACAAAGATAACATCAACTACGACGAGGTTATCAGTGACAAACTTGTTATTTCAGCTGGTCGTACCAGCAAAAGCGTAGACGAATTGCCTGTTACGCTTTACATAATTACTCACGATGAAATTGTCCGCAACGGATACATCACACTTTGCGATGTGTTAAAATCTGTTCCCGGTATTAGAGTTTCGCAGCCATGTTCGGGCGAATTTGGCGAAGGTTTTATGCAGCGCGGTTTGTTTGGCAATACTTACACCAAGATACTTCTCAACGGATTAGATATAAAACCATCTGCACCAACAGGAATGCCTCTTGGTGCTAATATTCCTGTCCGTCAGGCCGACCGTATCGAGATTATTTATGGTCCTGCGGCAGCAAGCTACGGTAACGACGCTTGTTCGGGCGTTATCAATATTGTTACCAAGCAAGATTTCGACAAACCTTTTGCCGATGCCGATGTGGTAACGGGAACAGGTGATTATCACTATCTTAACTTTATGGCGGGTGGTAAATTTGGTCGCGGCAAACACGTGGCTGAATGTATGATTTACGGATCTAACCTCCGCTACAATAACATGAATATCACCGACTACGATGATGAAGACCTATTTAACCGTTGGAACTATTTTGAGCAACGTGCCACACCTTTTGTTTGTGCTATTGACTCATTTATGCCTACGGAGATGACCGCTGCACGATTAGCAAAATTGCCTCTAATGTCGCCTTTTGTCCAGAAACCAGCAGACGCTTTGCCCCAGTATCGTGAGATTATGGGCTACACATCAGGATGGCATGGCGATACTTGGTATCCCGAAATTGCTAATATACGTCAAGAATCGGCTCAAGCAGGTATTGAACTTAAATACCGAGGCATAACTCTCTCGTACAATTACCTTTACCGCCGAGATTTTTCGTCGCTTGGGCAAACTCCGATGCTTTTCCGCTACGACGATTCTAACTTTATGCAAGGCGAAAAAATAATCCGTGCTGCCATTACAGGTAGCTGGAAATTTGGCAAATTATCCACAACTACGGTACTTAAATATTTCCGTTATCGTATGGATGATAATTCGCAACGTGGTGTATGTTATTCACCATTAGTGCAATATATGTATGGTGCGGGTGATGATGCTGGTTTTGAAGAGCACATTTCTTACGAGATTAACAAAAAAATCAGCTTTGCGGCAGGTGTGCTCTACCAATATTCTGGCGTGTTGCCTACCACCAACGAATCGCCAAACAAGTTTCCGAAAGAGAGATACAAAACATTTGCAAAAACGCTTAACTATACCGACCCCATATTTGGACAATTTGGTTACTATCCCTACGCGTTTTATACAAATGGTACTTACGGACAGGTTGAATGGCAACCCATCGAAAAATTGTTTCTTACAGGAGGTATTCGTTACGACTTCAATTCGCTTTGGGGTAGCACTACCAATCCGCGTATAGCATTATTGTACAAACTTACCGACCGTCTTACATTCCGTGCTTCGCGAGGATACGCTTACAAAGCACCTTCGGCACAGCAGATGTACGGATGCACAGGTGTAGACGCTTCTATCACTGTGAATGCAATACTGACATCAATGGGTCAACCTAACGTCGACACCTCTTTGGTGGCTTACCAGCAAGTGCCCGCAGGAAAACTTAAACCCGAAAAAATCGCGTCTACTGAGTTAGGTTTGCGTTGGTATATTACCAACGAAAACTATTTAGAGGCTGTTGTATATACCAATCGTGTTAAAGATCCTATTGACCGTTGTTGGGGCGTTCTTGATACAATGTATACCAACCGACATAAGTACCATGCCGCTGGAATGGGCAGTACCGCCGTTTATAACAAAGATCCCAAAGACAATACACAGTGGACCCGTACTTACCGCAATGTTAGCGATGCTGAAATTAAGCTTCACGGATACCAATTTATTATGGTGTTTAAAAATTTAGTGCCTTCGATTAAGCTTAATATGAATGGAGGTTTTACAATGACAATGGGTCACGAGGATATTTACGACCAAAACTTTGGCGACGAATCGCAGTTTGACCGTAAAGACCACATTCGTCAAACTCCGCGTTACCAAGCACAACTTGCATTCGACGTAACACTTTTAAAAATAATGAATCTCCGTGCCGAAAATGTTTATTGCAGCAAATGGGCACGAAAATATTATAGTAGTCCCGATAACGATTTCTTTTGGGCACCGAGCTATTATTGCTTAGACCTTTCGTTGGGTCTGCATATTAGCAAAAATCTTTACGGAATGGTAAAAGTTACAAATGTTTTAAACACCCGCTACGGCGGTATAGATTCGAAGGAAATGGACGTAGACCTTCCATATAATCCGCAACAATTAACAAATATGCGATTAATTCTTTCGTATGAATTTTAGTTGGAACAGTATTTGTAAAGTAAAATATAGTATTAAAAAACACTAAACGGGTTTACAAGGAAAGATGACCGATAAACTAACAAAATTGATATTAACCACATTGGCGATATGTTTCTGCCTAACGCTTAAAGCGCAGACAGAAAGCGACATAGTACGCCAGCGGGATAGTATCTCTAAACTTATCGAAAAGGAATCCGACCTTGCCAAACTTTCGGTTCTCTACAATCAATTGGCATACAAGTACCTTGCTCTTGACGACAATGCAAAATTAATTTCCTCTGCCGAAAAGTCTCTTTCGTATGCCCGTCAAAAAAATGTTGATGATATTGCCTACGACGATAATTTGTTGCTTGGTCGTGCGTACACACAAACTGACAAACCCGAAGAAGCTCTTCATTGCTATCTTTCGGCTCAAAGTCTTGTAGACCGTAAAACTCCCGAAGGTGTAGTTACTTTGGCTGATATTGGTACAGAAATAGGTATGGTTTACTTTAATCGTGGACATTACAACCGTGCCGCCGAAAACTTTTACGATGCGTTAAGAGTTTACGAAAGTGCCGACATCCCCGATAAAGTTCGTCAAAGTACCAATCAACTTGCTGTATGTGCTTATCTTACACAAAATTATCATACAGCCATTAAGTATTATAATCAATTGTTGGATTATTATGCTGCCGATGGCAACAAGGATGCACAAAAAAATGTTTTGCGCCGTCTTGCCGATATTTATCTTAAACAGCGCGATTACAACAAAGCGTTAGAAACTAATCGTACACTTTACGATATGTGCGCAACCGATGGCGATACACCTACTGCGCTCAATGCTCTCAATAATATCGCTTATTGTCAAGTGGCAGGAGGAACTGGCGATGGTGCTCTTGATATTTTCCGTCAGATTACAGCCACCGACCAATTGGCAGGAGCTACCGACGACCAACTTGCCGGAACTTACACCAACATAGGTCTTTGCTACCAAAATATGGGTAAGAAAAATGAATGCTACCAATATCTTGGACAGGCTGCCGATATTCGCAAAAAGAATAACCAAGATGCCGAATTTTCGCAAGTTACCAACATAATGGCGCTTGTTTATCTTAAAGATAAAGACTTGCATAATGCCGAGCTTACCTGTCTCGAAGCCATTGACGCTGCCGAGCGTTCAGGCAATCCGCAATTGCAAGAGGATGCATATCAAACCTACAATCAAATATTGCAGGCTAAGGGTGAATACGATAAAGCGTTAGATTATTATCAAAAATATCTTGCTTTGCGCGATTCGGCTCAATTGCACGAAATACTTGAAACTCGCGACCGTGCCGACGATCTTCACAAACTTGAAGAGGCCGAAAAACGTTTTTCTGAAGAGATTGTTGATGCCGAGATTAGTGAACTCACCAACCGTCAGTTGCAACTTTTGGCAGAGGCTCAACAACGCGAAAACGAACTTCTTGCAAAAGACCTTGAACTGCAAGAGGCAGAACAAAATCGTTTGCGTCAGCAGTTGGCTCTACAGCGACAGAGAGAGGAAGCTGTCCGTCGCGATGCCGAAATTCAAAAATTGGAGGCGCAAAGGGCGCAAGATGCTGCCGAATTGGCTCAAAAAGAAGCCGAAGAAAAACTGCGTCAAAGCGAAATCGAAGGTCTTGAATTTCAACGTAAACAACAAGAGGCAGAGTTAAAAGCCGAACGCGACGAAAAACGTATCTACAACCTTATCTTGGCGTTGTTTGGTTTGGTAGTAGCAGTTTTTATTGCCATCTTTGTTATCGTTCGACGCAAAAACAAGAAACTCAACGAGCAGAAACTCGAAATTGAATGTCAGAATGCCGCTCTTACCCAAAAGAACGAAGAAATTTCGTTGCAAAAGGAGAATCTCCAAATGGCAAACCAAGAGATTATGACAATCAACGAGGAAATTGGTCGTCAAAAAGAGATTATCGAAAACAAAAATAAGTCGATTACCGACAGTATCATATACGCTCAACGTATTCAGCAGGCGGTATGTCCCATGCCTGAATTTTTGCGTAATTTTGGGTTGGATTATTTCTTGTTTTTCCGTCCAAAAGAGATTGTAAGTGGCGACTTTTATTGGTTTTATCAAGAAGGTTCGATAGTATTCTGTGTAGCCGCCGACTGTACGGGTCACGGTGTTCCGGGCGCGTTTATGAGTATGCTCGGCAACTCGTTGTTAACTAAGATTATTAACGAACGTAAGCTTTTTGATCCAGGTGCAATTCTCAACCAATTGCGCGATGAGGTAAAACGTGCACTTCATCAACAGGATATACATTCTGAGCGTAAAGACGGTATGGACCTTTCGCTTGTGAAAATCAACACCGATAATCTTGTTCTCGAATTTTCAGGTGCTAACAACAACGGATATCTTGTTCGTAGATTTGCCAAGGATGACCCTGCGGCAAAAGCCAATATTCAAGGTCGCGACTTTGTTTACGAAACACCCGAGCATCTGCTTCGCCTTATTACGCTACCCGCCGAAAAAATGCCTATCGGTGTGTATATTCGCGATAATGAACAATTTACCACCAAAACAATGCAATTGCAAAAAGGTGATTCTATATATCTTACCTCCGATGGATACATCGATCAGTTTGGCGGTCGCCATGGTCGTAAGTTCTTGTCGGTTAATTTTACACAGATGGTGGTTAAAATGAACGCTCTGCCAATGGAACAACAGCGCGATACTGTTATCAAAACCCACGAAGATTGGATTGGCGACTCTTTTGTGCAAATCGACGACATTATTGTCTTCGGATTGAGAATTTGATTTTGTTTGAATTGTACAATAATTTTTTGAAAACAGACTATGCCAAAGATGACTAAAACCATTCTAACATTGTTAGCAACACTTGTTGTAAGTGTTTCGTTTGCACAACAGACTATTACAGGTACGGTTTTCGACAATAACCACAAGCCTTTGATGGGTGCCTCTGTTACAATTGATGGCACTAATATTATGACTCTTTCCAAGTCTGACGGCTCTTATTCTATCGTTGTTCCCGAAGAGTATGCTACCAATCCTATTGTAATTCGTTATGTAGGTTATACTCCAAAGTATTTGTTTTCAAAAAGTTCTACCGATGTAGTTTTTGAACCCGAAGTTGTAAAAGACTTTGAAGATGTGTACGTTACCACACAGAAACGTTTGCAGTCGAGTATCGAAGTACCTATTGCGTTAACGGCTTTAGACCACGAACGTTTGTATGAGCTTAATACTACCTCTATCGACGAGGTGAGCGGATATGTTCCCGGATTTAATGCCATTATCCAAAGTCAAAACAAGAGCGGATATGCTATTAGAGGTGTAACAAGCGACGGTATGGAAAGTTTTTTTCAGCCTCGTATTTCTGTATATTTAAACGGTGTGTCGGCTTCGCGTTTGCAAAGTTCAGTTATTGGCGTTTATGATATGGAACGTATCGAAACTGTGCGCGGACCTCAGGGAACGCTTTTTGGTCGAGGTGCCGAAATTGGTGCTGTTCACTTTATTACACGACGTCCTGAAAAAGAATTCTCTGCTCAGGTTGAAGCCAACTATGGTAATTATAATCAACGTGGTGCAAATGGTTATGTAAATCTTCCAATGGGCGAAAAAGTTGCCGACCGAATTGCTTTTTATTACAACTATCACGATGGTTATATCAAAAACCTTGCGGGCGGTACTCTCAACGGTATGAACTCTCTTGGTGTGCGTAATACTCTCAGAATAGCAGGTGATTCAGAATCTGAATTAAATCTTATTCTTGATTATCAATACGATAACACTCCGGGTGTTTGTTTTAAATCAAACACATTGGCTCCCGAAGGTGGCGATACAAGTCCCTACACAGCTGCATATCTCAATGGCGGTACACATCTTGGCGTAAAACGTCACATGGCTGGTTTGACATTAGATTATACACGCAGTCTTGGTGAGCATTTAAGTATGTCGAATATATTTGGAGTACGAGAATCTGATGCTGATGAGTTTTTTGATGCTGACGGTTCTTATCTTCGTTTGATCGACAGCGAAGAAGAAGCTCATGCATATCAGATTAGTAACGAATTTCGACTCAACTGGGACGGAGGGCAACGTCTTAATGGATTTATTGGCGCAGGTGTTATGTACGAAGATTGCGAACATCAGATAGTAGTTCAGTGCAATCAAAAAGAGTTTTACCCCAATGTGATAGCTAAACAGGTAAAAGCGCAAACCGAAGGGTTTCCATCAATGGTATCGCAAGGAGTAAAACAAGGTCTTGAAGGTTTTAAACAGCAGCTTTTGAGTCAATATCCTGCAGCATATTCCGATCAAATTAACCAACTACTTGATGCTTATAGCGATGCCGTTTGCCCTCAGATTCAAACCTCTCTCTCCGACAAAATGTATAGTTGGTACAACTCAAACCAATGGGAAAATATCCCTGATTTTTTGGGTGATACTCAGGGTGTAGTGAATGGGGTTTTGGTAAATACACTTAATGCAATGATGGCGCAAAATCCTATGATTGGGCAGTTGCTTAACGGTGCAACCGCCGATCAAGTGGTTTCCCAATTAAATATTGGAGAACAATTGGCACAAAATGATGCCTTCAAAGTTCTTGCTTCGGCTTCAGGTGTTGCTACGGACGATAATTACCAAGAAAATCAAACCAACTATACCCACAACTTAGAAACCGACGTTTTCCTTGACCTTAGTTGGAATGTAATCAATAATTTTTATATAACTATGGGTCTTCGTGGTACATACGAGCGTCAAAAAACCGGTTATATGTCTACCGCTATGACAATGCCTATGGTTGGATCAATGATATACGTATCGTCAAATGGCGAAACTGTTTGGACTGAAGCTGAATATTTTTCGTTTGTTGGTCGTTTGGTGTTTAACTATATGCTCAACAGAACCAACAACTTATATCTTTCGTTGTCGAAAGGACACCGCCCAGGCGTTGTATATTTTGATTACGACCCCAACAAACCCGGCAAACTTCAGCCCGAGGCCATATATAGCTTAGAATTAGGTGTTAAAGGTAATGTTTTGAGCAATACACTCTCTTACGCAGCATCGTTTTATCGTTACAATTGGCTTCATTTCCAAAGTTCAACAGCTTCTTTTAAAGATGATGGAAGTATAGGTTACACTACTACCGACAAAGGTAAAGCTTCTTCAACAGGTGCTGAGATTTCGTTGAAATACTATTTTGAGCGTTATGCTTCGATATTTGCCGATCTTAATTACACCGACGGTAAATTCGCCGATAAAGACGAGGACGGAAACCCTCAACAGTTAGCAGGCAATAGTTTCCGCCTAAGCCCAAAAAATACATTCGACTTTGGTGCTGATGTAGTTTATCCTTTCCGCAATAGGTATAATTTTTATTTCCGTCCTAATTTTACCTTTATGGGTAAGATATATTTTGAGGATAACAATAAGGAAGAAATATCCCAAGAAGGATACAGTTTGATGAATGCCACCCTTGGCGTGCGCTTTACTCGTAACCGTATGACATACGATTTTGCTCTTTGGGGTAAAAACATTGCTAATTCAAAATACTTGATTGATGCAGGCAACGCAGGTCAATCTATCGGCTTCCCCACATTTGTAGCTGGTTCTCCTGCAACATTTGGCGTAAGAGTAATTTTGGGAGTTAAAAATATTACCCGTTAATAAAAATACCCCCCGTTTGTGTCGGAGGGTATAATTGTCAGATCATTATTTACATCATGTTTACAACATCATCGGTGGGTGATAATTGCTGTCGGTGGTGGTAGTATTTGTTGTATTATCCACCGTTGCAGTGTTGTTTTTGACTGTATTTGTGGCTGTTACCGTTGCAGTATTATCTTTGTAATATTTGTTGTAATGCTCGATGGCAAGGCGGGCAATCATGTTAGAAATGTTGGCATCTGTGTTGTCTTCTACACTGATAAAGTGGTCGCCGAGAAGTTCTTCCCAACATCTTTTTACAGGTGCTGTGCTGCCTACCCAGTCGAGAATGTTGATGTGGTAGATTTCCCAATTTTTGCGAGCCTCGTCGATGATTTCAGCCGAAGTGAGCTTTCTTTCCACACCACCAAAAATCTTGTTCATTTCGTATTTGGCATATTCGGCGTGGTTTGGTTCATCGCCAATGGTAATGAGCAGACCTTTTTTACCACGCTTGGTAATTGCGTCGCAAGATGTGTGACGGGCTGCAAAATAGTAAACAAGAGTGGTGCTTTCGCCTCCGTTGCCGCCGCCGCCGCCTTCAAGATAAATCGAAGTAAGCCATTTTTCCATAAGTTCGTCGCTTGCTTCAAACTGTCCTACCTGCAATGGGAAATCATCGCAAAGGTGATCGCCGTATGCTACAAAGCAGAGCTGTGGACAAGGAACGCCTTCGTCTAAGATTTTTTTCATCACCTCGGGAAAATCGTTTTTGATAAGGTGCGCTGGCACGTGTCCCATACTTCCCGTTACATCAAGACCAATGATAATTGGCAGAGTGTCGGGGTGTTCTTCGGTTTCGCAACATTCGCGGATCGCACCTTTCGGGTTCATTTTTGCATCCATTGTGGTTTGAGTAAAAATCTCTTCCATCGATGCTTTTTCATATTTTACGCTGCGCCTAATTTGCGCGGTGTCGTAAGAATAGTATCCTGCTCCCATGATTATTTAATTTTAGATGTCCAATTTGGTATTAATTCTTTAATTTTATCAGCCTCGGGATATGCTCCGAAAAGGCTTTCATAGCGGTCTACCACTATTTCGAGTATGATAAGGTCGTTGCGGCGGTCGATTCCGATTTGGATGTCTTTCTCTTTAAACTTTGCAGCGTCAAAATCGCCCGGCACCACTTGAGTGCTTGTGATGTTTGATGGGCAAAGGTCGAGAATCAAGTTGTCGCGTTGACGATCGTATTGGCGGATTCGGCGCAAACGATCTTCGATATCGCGTCGGTATTCAATTTCGGTATCTTCTGCGATACCATCTGCACGGTCTTCGCGTATTTGGCGGAACGATGCGGTGAGATATTCTTTAAATTTAGCCATGATGTTGAAGTTTTAAATTATTTTTTTTGTTATTATATACGATTTGACTTTGCAAAAGTGAATAACTTTGCGTAAAAAATACACAAAGAAAATGTTAAAAAATGTTAAACGCTATAAAAATTGCATTTTGAGTAAAGTTTTCTTATCTTTGTAAGAGAATAAAAGATTTTAAAAAGAAAAAGATATGATAGTATTTCCCAACGCCAAAATAAACATCGGGTTAGACATAACCGCCCGCCGCAGTGATGGTTTTCACGACATCGAAACCGTATTTTACCCTGTGAGGCTGTGCGATTGCCTTGAATTTGTAGAAAATCACACCGACGACGACACTTTTGTAACTTCTGGAATAGAAATACCATCCGACGGCAAGCCCAACCTTGTGCAAAAAGCATTAACCATAATTCGTCGCAAATACGACATTCCGCCGTTGGATATACACCTATTAAAGAAGATTCCCACAGGTGCGGGACTTGGAGGCGGATCGTCGGATGGCGCTTTTATGATAAACGCTTTGGATTATCATTTTCATCTTGGAATACCTGAAAATGAGCGACTTGAAATGGCTGCATCGTTGGGAAGCGACTGCGCTTTCTTTATAAAAAACACTCCGTCGTTTGCAACGGGTAGGGGAGAGGTTTTTAGCGAAATCTCCATGCCCGAAAACCTTAATATTGTGATAGTTAAACCTGATGTGTCAATTTCAACCCCGATGGCATATTCTAAGGTAAAGCCGCAAACACCAAAATATAGCTTGAAAGAATCGGTGCAGAAACCCGTATCGCAGTGGAAAGATTTGGTAAAGAATGATTTTGAGAAGTTTTTGTTTCCTGATTTTCCGTTGCTTGGCGAAATTAAGCAGCAACTATACGAAAGCGGCGCGGTTTACGCATCAATGACAGGCAGCGGTTCGGCATTGTTTGGAATTTTTGACCGTGAGCCCTCGCTTAGCGAACAATTAGATAAAATACGAATCTTATAATCTGTTGAAAATTAATATTTTAATAAATTATTGAAAAAATCCTTTGATTTTGGAATTATATTTGCCAAAAAGTTTGTAATTTAGTCAACTAAAATTATACAATAACAAATGAGCCTGAAAAATGGTTTTGTGATTGCAACATATTGATTATAAATGGATAACGACATAAAGCATAATAAACTACGCCGGAATATTAACATATTCTTAGTATTGTTTTCGATAGCCGTGTACGCTATCGTGGGTGTGCTTGTTGTAATCAGTCGCAATGCCGAAAGTGAACAACTTACTGATAATCAAATGCAAACTGCAGTCTATAACCTTCGCGACAGGCTTGTTACCGAAAACCGTACCTCGTGCGACAAAGCATCCGAAAGTTTGCGACTTTTTATTCATTTCTTACGTCAAGGCGGGCAAATTACCGAAGAGCAAGACTCAATCTCGCGTCAGGTAACCGACTTTGTTTCGGGCGAAACATTCTACCGCAAAGTGCCTCGCTGGACAGTAAATCGTGGTCGCGATATATCTGCAGTTCAGAATGTTATCGATAATGTTTACAGTCTTACTGGTTCGGTTTCGGCTTTGTACCAAAAAATTCCAGAAGGATATTTGATTGCGGCATCCAATTTTGACAATTCTGACAAGACACTTCTCAATGATATTTTTATTCCAAACAGTAGCGACATTATTCCAATTGTAGAAAACGCCGAAATCTACACTGGCAACCTTACAATACTTAAAAAACAATATGTTGCATCATTTTTCCCGCTTTATATCAATTCAAAAATCAATGGAATGATATCGTGTATGCGGTCGTTTGGTCTTGATCGCGAAACTGTGGAATATATTAAAAATCAAAGTTTTGGACAGTCGGGTTATTTGTTTGCTATTTGTCCTTCGGGCAATTTGTATATTCATCCCGAAATTTCGGGCAAAGAGAACCTCCATTCTGTAAGAATTATCAACAAAATAAAGCAGGCAAGCGAATCAAACGACATTATCACCGAATCATTTACAATGCCCGACAAAGATTTAGAGGTTCGTCAAAAAACATTATATATCAAAGAATTAGATACATACGTTGGCGTATCTTGTCCCGAATCGGAATTAAAAATCAATCGGTCGGAACTTACTCTTATCATAATTGCGCTATCGTTGGGAGCGATATTTACGGCAGCAATTACGGTGTTTATGAATTTGTTGTTTTTCCGTCTGTTCAACAAAATCCGCCGCACGGTAATACTTATCGCAAAAGGTCAGCTGCCGGGTACTAAATCGCGTAGTTCGATTTTTGAACCCAAGGAAATCACCGAACTCGAACAATACGTTACCGACATAGTAAGTATTAAAAACAAGAGAATCAAGTGTATAGAAAAAATTACCGAAGGAGATTTCGACTCTCCCGAAGAAATAGAGCCCGGTAAAGATGCTGAAGCCGACCTTGTGGCAAAACTCCGCAAAAAACTCACTATCAAGAGTCAAGAAAACCGCAAACGCAAAGAAGAAGAGGAACACGCCGACTGGGTTAACGCTGGTATTACCAAGTTTATCGAAATTCTACGTTTTCATGGTCAAGACCGTCAAGTGCTTGCCTACAATATTATTAGCAATATTGTTAAATATCTTGGTGCTAATCAGGGTGCACTTTATTTTACCAACGAAGAAAATCCTGAGCATGTAACGCTCGATATGGCAGCATGTTACGCGTACGAAAAACAGAAACTTATCAAAGAAAGTTTTTCGGTAGACGAGGGTTTGCTTGGTAGAGCTTATCACGAAAGTAGAATTATCAATCTTACCGAACTGCCCGAAAACTACATTAAAATAGTAAGCGGACTTGGCGATGCCGAACCAAAGAATCTTGTGATTGTTCCGTTGATTTTTAATAACAAAAACAGCGGAATGATAGAGGTGGCTTCTTTTAAAGTGTTTGAACCTCACGAAATTACATTCCTTGAACGAATAGCAGAAAGTATCGCGAGCGCAATTTCGGGATTAAAAATTAGCGAACGTACCGAATCACTCTTGCAAAAGAGTCAGGAACAGAGTAAGTTGATGAAAATTCAAGAGGTGGAAATGCGTCGAAACCTTGCCGAAATGCGTCGTTTGAAAGAGGATGCCGAAAACAAGGATTCAGAAATGCGTGGACTTTTCCGTGCTGTGGAAGCTACTTCGCTTGTTACCGAATACGACAAAGACGGTACAATCACACGTGTAAATCCAAGGGTAACCGACCTTTTGCAAGTATCAGAAGAAGAGCTTATTGGCAAAAACCACTCCGACATATCATCGTTTAAACCCGACAACAAAGATTACCGCAAGTTTTGGGACGATATCCGCCACGGACAAACCCGCAGTTTGGTGGAATCTATCGACACCAAACAAAAAAAGGTGTGGATTTCGGAGACCTTTTCGCCAATTATCGACGACAAAGGTGCCGTGCTTAAAATTATCAATATCGGTATGGACGTTTCTGAAACCAAAGTTCTTGAACGTCAGTTGCGTATGCAAGAGCGCGAAATCAACCGTCAGATGGACAAGATGAACGAAAAGGAGAAGGAACTTCTTGACAAACAAAAGTTTATCGAAGACCGCGAACAAGAAGTAAAAACCTTTACCGAAACATTCGACCGCTGTATGGTGCGTATTGATTTTAACCGTCGTGGCATTATCCTTTACGCCAACAGCTTGTTTACCAATATGATGATGATGGGCGAGGGTACTGCTGTTAATCACGATATTACCGAATTTCTTGTTCCTGAGGCAATGGTCTTATTCGATACATCGCTTTCGATGCTTGTGCAGGGCAAGGAGCTTAGCGAAAAACTCCGCTTTGTATCGGGCAACACAGGCAAGAAAACCACCGTTATGGCCAACGAATACCCAATTATTAACACCAAAGGCGACGTTGAGCGTATTATGCTCATCGGCAGCGTTTTAAAAGAAGGATAGCATTATGTTTAAGAATATCAAGACAAAAATAAACACCCTTCTGAAGCAGTCGTACAACTTTTACGCGGCCTACTCCTTGGTATGTTTTGTTGTAATTATGGTTATTGCCTTAATTATTGGCTTGATAGGACGCCAGAGCCTTATCAATGAAACAAAGGGTCAGATGGAACGGTCGGCAGTGAGGGTTTCTGATAGGGTGAATGCTTCGATAGAACTGTATGCCGCTAAAATTAAGAAACTTACCACGTGGTTTAATCAGATAGGAAACCCCGAACTAAAATTCAACCTTACTCGCGAACAGGCTGCTGTGGTGTTATCAGAAAACATTGCAGAAGAGCCCGATATGAAAAGTCTCTTTACCGTTTGGGAGCCTCAAATGTTCGACGGCAAAGATTCGCTTTATATGATGAAAGAGTATCACGATTCCACAGGCCGTTTTATTCCGATTTTTACAAAAAACAGCGAAGGTATTGTGGAACGCGACTACGTAAAAAATTATAACGACAAAGACGACATCAACTCATATTATTATTACAAAACACGTTCTGGCGTAACCTTTGGTCGTCCCGGGCTTATCCGCGAAAATGCCAAAAATATTTTGTTGATGCAAGTTACCTCGCCACTCAAGTTTGGCACAAGGCTTTTAGGTGTAATCGGTGCCGAGTTTAATATCAACAATATCACTTCAGACCTTACAGAAGTAGATTTGCCTAAGAAATTTGGCGTTACGGTAATCACCTCTGACGGTCAGATAATTGCCGCGCCTGAAAAGAAATTGCTGATAGGACGCAATTATGCAAGCATTTTCCCCGAAAACAGCGATTATTATTTCCTTAAATTCCGCCGCAACGAAAACTTTGATTTGTTTCAAAACAACGAATACGTGATAGGTCGCAACTTTAAAATAGACGATTATAACTTTAATTATTGCGTGTGCGTTGTATCCGACAAAGCTGATATTTCTACCACTGGTAATGTTTTTCTTGCCAAATCGGCAGCGTTGGGATTTGTGGTGTTTGTGATATTGATGCTTATGGTTTTGATGTTTCGCCGTCAGTATACCATGCAAATAGGTCAGCTTACACAAAAAAGTCAAACCATTACGGATGTTGACACAGATTATGTATCGGCAAGCGGACTTTACATTCCCGAACTTCGTGAGTTGGATAATGTTATGCAGCGGCATCATAGTACATTTGTAAAAATTCGCGACCTTAACCACGAAATTGAGGAACACCGCTATAATGATACTCTCGACACCCTCCCGAAGGACAACAAGTTTCAGTTTAGCTACAACAAAATGCTTGAAACCTTGCGACTTATAGCCTCGTCGGAAAACGACCGCAAAGAAAACGAAACCCGACAAAACTGGATTAAGCAAGGTATCGCGCTTATCAACGAATCTATGCGCATTGGCACCAATCAGGTAGACCTTTTGTGCGATAATATTTTGTTGAACCTTCTTAAATATACCGACGCTGTGCTTGGCGGCATCTATCTATTGCTCAAAGAAGAAGATGGACAGTATTTGCAATTAGTGTCGTCGGTGGCTCTTGGAAAAAAGAAAGCCCTTAGGATAAAGATTCAAAAAGGCGTGGGTTTGGTGGGTACATGCGCACTCGAAAAACGCACAATCTACTTAGACAATCTACCCGATGATTATATCACAGTGATGTCGGGTCTTGGAAGGTCGAAACCAAAATTCCTTGCCATTGTGCCGATGCTTTACGACGATGAACTGATTGCCGTTGTGGAGATTGCATTTATACGCGAACTCAAAGATTACGAGAAAAAGTTTCTTGAAACTATGGCAGATACAGTGGCAAGCGCATTGGTAACAGCACGAATCAACGCCAAAACCGAACAGCTGATGCAGCAGTTTCGCACGCAAGCCGCCACTCTTGCCAAAAACGAGAAACTTATGCAAGACAACATCAAGGAGCTTAAAGCCGCGCAACAAAAATCACTTGAGCGCGAAGCCGATATGAAAGGTCTTATCGATGCTGTCAACAATACAATTCTTACCATTGAATATACCACAGAGGGAGTGTTGCTTACGGCTAACGACAAGTATTTGAAAACCATGCACTACGATCTTTCGGAAATTCAGGGCGTAAACGTGCTCGACCTTGTAAAAACCGAGCGCGAAGAACTTGAAACCGTTATCAAAAACGTTTCTACCACAGGAGAATTCTACGAAAAAGAGATGAAACGTTTTACCAAAAGTGGCGAAGTGCGCTGGCTGTGGTCTACCTACACACCTTATTACAATTACGAAGGAAAAATCACCAAGATTCTCTATTTTGCCATCGATATTACCGAAAACAAAAAACATCAAGAAGAACTCGAAACCAAGATAAAACAACTTGAGGAGCAGATTAAAACATTGAAGTCTGCCAAATCAGAACACAAAAACGAAAACAACAAACCATCAGATAAAAAACTTAACGACAAATAGATATGTATTGTAGAACCTGCGGAAAAGAAAATCCCGAAGGCACCACCGAGTGCACAACCTGCGGTTGCAACCCTACGGAAGGAAATATGTATTGCCCTGAGTGCGGACATTTTTGTCTGCCTGGTGATACTCAGTGTGTTAATTGTGGACATAGTCTTGCCGAAAGTCCCACTCTTTCAAAAACAATTATTAATGATGTACCGCCCGTACCTCCTATTCAAAACGAGGTGCCGCCTATACCCGAGCCAACAGCTCCCGTTTCAGAGCCTCAGGCGCAAGCATCTGAGCCTGCGCCCAACATTTCGCAGCCTCAAAACGACAGTCCAAAAAAATATTGTCGAAACTGCGGACTTATAATTGATGCTTCGTCGCTACGTTGTCCATATTGCGATTCGGTGGTAAATTCTGGCGCTCAATATTGTCCTAAGTGCGGTATGACAACAAGCCCGCAAGACACCACATGTGCCTACTGTGGCGAAAAATTTAGTGCAGCTGTCAATCTTGAAGAACCTAAGCCTCAGGCTAACGTTAATTCTCAGGCTAACGCTCAAGCCCAACAACAGCAATATCGTCAACCACAACCGGGACCTACTGTGCCGCCTTACATTCAATCGGCACCTCCTGCACAAAACCGCAATTCGTATGGCAACATGAATTACCGACCCACATCAAATGTGCCTACCGGAAATGGAAGTAGTTTCCTTTTAACGCTACTTTTGTGCTTCTTTTTGGGATATTTGGGCATTCACCGTTTTTACACCAAAAACTGGATTGCAGGTATATTGCAATTAATGACCGGTGGAGGATGTGGCGTTTGGTGGCTTATCGACCTTATTTTGATTGTTGTAGGCTCTTACCGCGACGGTGATGGTCGTCCTCTTGAACGGGATGTTTAAATTATTTAATTAAAAATTTTCAAAAACTATTTTAGGAATACAAATTTAGATTACATTTGCACTTGAATAATTTTGAGTACTGACTTCGGAAAGAACTTTAATTTGCAACGAATGTGAATCCCATAGTTTGCTCTCAATGTTTGCTACCTCCATTTTATTCTATGCTATTTTATATTTTTCACTTTTATTATTTTAACAACAATGAACATTTACATTGCAAATTTAAAGCCTGACTTCACTGACAGCGACTTGAATGAATTGTTTAAAGACTACGGAACTATCAATTCCGCAAAAATTATTTACGACAAAGAAACCAAAGTATCTAAAGGATTCGGTTTTGTAGAAATGCCCAACGACGAAGAGGGTCAAAAAGCCATAGACGAACTCAACGGCGCCACTCTCGACGATAAGGTTATCAAGGTTTCGGTAGCATTGCCTCCTCGTCAAAACAACGGTCAGCAGAACCAGAACCGCGGTTTCCAACGTCCTCAAGGCGGATTCAACAACGGCGGACAGCGCAGATTCAACAACAACGGTGGCTTCCGCAACAACAACGGCGGATACCGCAACAACAATCAGGGATTCCAACGCCGCGGCTACAACAACAACTACAACAACCAAGGCGGATACCGCAACTACAATCAAAACCAAGGCGAAGATCAAGAGGGCGGTTACAACCAAGGCTACAATCAAGGCGGCTACAACAACAACCGCTACAACAACGGCGGATACAACAACAACGGCTACCGTCAAAACCGCTACAACAACAATCGTGGCTACAACAACAACGGCTACAACAACCGTTACAACAACGACCGCTACAACAACAACGGCTACAACAACGACAACTACTCCAACGAAGGAGGAAACTACGAGCGCCGTCAAACAAACGACAACTTCACCGACGAAAGCAAATTCACCGACGGAAACGAATAGTTTTTAGAATATCTACAATAAAAAAGAGACTGTCAAAAAAAGTGATTTGATGACTTTTTGGGCAGTCTCTTTTTTATACCATTGCTGTTTTGAAATCTCCGAAATAATCGCTAATTATGATTATAGAAGAATTTCTTTTTATGTTGGACAATTGTGACATTAATAATGGCAAAACAGTGAAACCCCATTTAGACTATCCTTATTCTGACGGTTATTGTAAAATGACAAAGAATGCATATGATACATACGAAGGCAAAATAGACTTAAACAAGTTCAAAAAACTAAATGAAAAGCAGTAATATAAAGAAACTTTTTTTGTTTGTTGGTTTAATGACCATCATTTTGTGTGATTTGAGTTGTTTTAAACCTCTATATTATGCAGAAAAAATACCAGATACGGTTCGTGTTGAAGCACATCGTTTTTTGGAAAAATATGGTTATAACCTAACGAAGGTAATAGAGGCAATAAAGTTGTGCAATATTCAGACACCTATTGAATTTTCCGATCGGGGTCGAATGTGGTGTGGCATTGAAGCAATTCACGATGATGGTGTATTAGAAGATGTTACTTCGAAATATAGTAATTTATTTAACGTCATTTATGAAAGAACAAATGGGTTCTTTGACATTTATTCAGATTCAATTTTAACCCGTTTTTCTTGTTCAGGAGGAATAGGTGGTAATTGGTTAATAACTAGCATCTGCTATTCCGAATGTTCATTTGATGATTTGAAAAAGTACAGATACCAAACAACAGTGTACACCAAAGATGAGATACCAGATACGTTGGGAGCATATTTTTGGGAAATAGAAAAGAATTGGTATGTATTTGAACCTAAATTCATTTCTAGAAATTTTAAATATCCTACAATGAAAGAACAGTATCAATGGGCTGTAGATAATATATTTAAGTATTTTTATTCGATTTACGACACATTAAGTATCTTTGTTGAAGAATTGAATAGAATTGATTTTGAGGCTGATAGTATAAGAATAGAAGAGTTTGAGCAATGGAGAGTCAACAAACCAGCAGAAAAAATATATTTCTTATCAAAAAAAACACATCTTTTAGATTCGTTATCTGTTAATAATCATAAAAATATATATTATTTTTATTATACGAAAAAATATATTGAGGTAAATTTATGGTTTAATTCAGATTTATATTATTACTACTCCGAATTGCCACAAGATTCATTGCAACAATTCTTTAGTAAAAAACTACATAAAATTATAGACAAATGGTATTATAAAGATTTCTGATCTTTATATATCCGATATCAAACTAATCAACTCACACATAACAATATAAAAAATGTTTTCAACCCTTTTATTGGATATCAATAAAACCTTAACAAACAGCATATTGTACAAATTACAAAGACCCCTTCAAAAAGCGGGTGTCCCTCTGTATTGCCATTATGCCAAGGATAGTTTCTGTGGCAGAAGCCACACATTAATTTGTATTCGTTCCATTCGCCAAATTATAATTCAACTTGTTGATTTATAATTTTTTGTTAAATAAAAAGTATTTGTTTCCTTCGTTTAATTCGGTGATAAAAGAAGACACAAATTATACTTTACACCGTTTCTTCCACCGCCTCGTAACTCTCTATGTTTCTATCCTTTGACGAGAATTTGATGGCGAGTTTCACGATATGCTTGGTGGTATCG
>JAGCDD010000208.1 GCA_017651345.1 Bacteroidales bacterium
GCCGTTTCCCGAAAGCAAAAAAAGTAATCACCACGCTCCGCAGCAGCATCAACGCCAACCACAACAACTGGGCGGGCGTTATCTACGACGGCAAGACGCTCTACAAGTCGCCCGAATACCAGATAACCCACATCGTTGACCGTGTAGGCGGTGGCGACTCGTTTATGGGCGGTTTGATTTACGGCTTGCAGACCTACACCGGCGACGACCAAAAGGCTCTCAACTTTGCCGTTGCCGCATCGTGCCTCAAACACACCATCTACGGCGATTACAACCGCGTGTCGGTGGCAGAAGTCGAGAAACTAATGTCCGGCGACGCAAGCGGCAGGGTTAGCCGTTAATTTTTATTCACCCATATCCTCCTCATCACCACCACTTCCGTGCGCCTCGTATGCACATAGACTGTCATCTCGTCGCCGAGGGAGTGGTGGATGATGTTGTAGGTTGCGGTGATTCCAAACGACCATTTGTCGTAATTGAGCCAGTACGCGCCCTTAAAATGAAACACCGGCGAGAGGTGGATTTTGTCGGAGACGCCCTCCTTGAAAATTGAAGTGCTGGCATTGAGACCAATCATTCCTGACGCAAAGAGCGTGGAATGTTTGCCAAAAACATAATTGTAAGCGTACCCGCCATTTACCCCGATATTGCAGGAGCGGAGGTCGCAACTTTGTTCTTTCAAGAGCAGGCTGTCGGAGCGGATTCTCAAATAATATAACGCAAGTCCAGCAGTCGCGCTGCCCTGCGAAACCAATTGACGCTCCCCCGCCGTAAATCCAGCCTTGTACGAAAACTCCTCGTTGTTGAAGATATACTTGCCAACCATATCAAACTGCGACACCTTGATGTCGGGATTGTAAGGCAGGTCTTCGAGGATGCTGCCCTTTACTCGATAACGGTTTTTAATCGATTCGTAAAAGCCGGTGTATTCCTGAATGTAAATGTCGCCGGCAAAAAACCTGTTGTAGCCGCGCAACTGCATATCGGTGCTCTTGATGCGCTTGTAATTGGCATTGTTGCCGATTTGCGAGAGTTCCTGACGATAACAGACATCAAACGGGAAATACTTGCACCAAACGCCCACACCCACACCCGAATGTAACGCCGGAATGTAACTCAATCCAGTGGAACGGTTGCGGAACGAAAACTCGTCGTTGTATATGAAAGATTTGAGGGACAATAGGTTGCCATATTTTTTTACGTAGGTGGGGTTTTGTGCCGTAGAGCGTATCGCGCTCAACATCAACACCATCAACAAGCAATTGGCAAGACTAACAAACGTTCTCATTTTTATAATTGGTTTCACGGCGCAAAATTACAAAAAACGCACGAAACAAACGGATTGTTAATAAAAAATAACATTATCGCCGCTCAAAAAATTAGGCGGGTTGAAAAGTATTCTATAAATTTGTACCGTCCGTTACAATAGAAAATGACACAAGAAAAGATTAAGACAATAATTCACAACGCCGTTTTTTTAGTTTTGTCACTTGTATCGATGATGGTATTTCAAATGTGCTACAAATATCATTTTTTCATACAAGAACAAAACCAGATTTTCGTGTATTCTCAACAATACATTGCCGAATATTTCAACCAAAACTCGTGGCTGACGTGCTTGGCGGGCGATTTTTTGACGCAATTCTTTTATTATCTTTATGCCGGACCGACGATTACAGCAATTACAATTTTGCTCATAGCAATTGCAAGTTACAAATGCATCAACAAAATATTTGACAATAATAAGATAAGTTTAATTATCACAATTACAATAGAAATATACTTGATATTTATTGTATTTGACAATTTATTTAATATCAATTGCTTGTTATCAATATTGTTAGGATTATTGTCGTATTATATATACTCCAAATTGTTCCCAAAAGAAGGATTGCTGTCTGCTGCAATCACAATTGTAATCGTATATTACATAGGCGGATTTGCGCAATTGGTATTTGCAGCGTTATATGCAGTTAAATTGCTGAGGGACAAAAGATTAAAGGAATTTTTGATAATCCCTGCAATTGCATTTGTAATCCCGATTTTTGGGCATCGAATTTTTCAAACCACCTACGCCAAAAACCTCTCGTATCCGGGATTGCACTCCCCCACCTTGCCGGATAGTTACGCCGAATTTTCGTATGCCGTGGCTACCGAATATTATTTCAAACATTTCGACAAAGTGGAGCAACTCGCAATGAGTCAGGATACTATGACGGCACAATCGGGGATTTATTACAATATGATTCAGGCGCAAAAAGACCAACTGCCCGACAAAATCAAAACCCAAAAAATCCCCGAACTCGGCACCCTCATCCACATCGACGACCAATCGCCGTATGAAGCCATCTTCCTGATGAACGATTTTTATTATTTGATTGGCGATATGGCGATGTCGGAACGTGCGGCGATAATGGCGCAAGTATTTTCGCCAAACAATCGCAACATCAAGATGGTCAAGCGGTTGTGCAAAATCAATCTCGTAACCGGCGACACCGCAATAGCGATGAAATACATCAGAATCCTCGAAAAAACTCTCCTCTACAAGGATTGGGCTAAGCGACACAATCCGTATGCGCTTGACCCAAAAGTGGAAAAGGAAATTATTGAAAAACGAAAATTCGTCAATCGCACCCAAAACATCCGCCTCAACGACAACTGCCGAGAAATCCTCATCGAACTCCTTGACAGCAACCCCGAAAACACCGTTGCGCTCGACTATTTGCTGTGTACCGACCTGATTTTGGGGCAGTTGCAGACATTCAAGGCTGATTATTACAAATATTGCGTCCAAAACAACCGTCAAAGGCTGAAACCTCTTTATATCGAAGCACTTAGCAAATGAAAACATTGTCCAAAATATTCGTCATACTTGTCTTGCTTGGTCTTTTGTCCTGCGATTCGCAACCCGAAAACATCAAGCGAACAGACTCATTGCCAGATATTTATCCCGATTACATCGACGTAAGCATCCCGCCCAACATTGCGCCGTTGAATTTTTTGGTGAGGGACAGTTGCCAATCCGTATATGTCTGCGCCTCATACAACGACCTGAAAATCAACGCATCAAGCAGCGGCAATCAAGTTTGTTTCGATATTGACGACTGGAAAAATTTGGTGTCCTCTGCGATTGGAAACGACATCAAAATCACGGTTTTTGAGGAAAAAGAACGCGGCGATTTTTTTCAATACAACGATTTTTGCATCCACGTTTTGAATGATTCCATCGACCCATACCTCACTTATCGACTCATAGAGCCTGATTATGAGGTGTTTTCACGCATTAAAATCGAGCAACGCTGCATCGAAAATTTTGACCGAAAAGATATTTGCAACTTCAATATCACCGACAATTCGTGTATGAACTGCCACACTTTTGCCAAAAACGACCCTAACACATCGTTGTTTTATGTACGTGGCGCAAACGGCGGCGCAATGCTCAATAGAAACGGCGTTTTGCAAAAACTCAACATCAAAAAAGAAGGTATGGCGTCGGGGTCGGTCTATGGCCATTTTTCGTTGGACGGCAGATATTTTGTATTTTCCACCAATGTCATCATTCCCGGACTTCATGCCAATCCAAACAACAGAATGGAAGTTTTTGACACAAAATCCGATGTCTATGTCGCTGATTTTGAGACCAATCAAATAATATCGAGTCCACTTTTGTGCGACACGACGCGGGCGGAAACTTTTCCGTGTTTTTCGGCAGACGGCAGAAAAATTTTCTATTGTTCCGCGCCGATTTTACGGGATAATGTCAACAACATCCGCAATGTCCATTACGATTTGGTGAGCATCGATTTTCAGGATGGCAAAATCGGTACACAGACAGACACAATCGTCAAGGCAACCGCCGGCGAAAGTCCTGTATCTGTCTGTCTGCTAACAGTTTCGCCCGATGGCAAATATTTGATTTATACAGAATCAGAATACGGAACTTTCCCGATTTGGCATCGCGAGGCAGAATTGCGGATGATAGATTTGCAGACAATGACAACGGATTCGCTCGAAACCGTAAATTCAAGAAACAGTGATACTTACCATACTTTTTCATCCAATTCGCGGTGGGTGGTTTTTGCAAGCAAGCGCGACGACGGTTTATACGGCAAACCTTACTTTTTTCACATCGACTCCAACGGCAACACCACCAAACCTTTCGCCCTGCCGCAAAAATATCCCGATTTTTACGACAACTGCCTAAAATCCTTCAACATTCCCGAACTGAGCAAAGGCGCTGTGCCATTTTCGGTAAAGGACGTGGAAAACGTGTTGAAAACTAAATCCATCAATTTTTAGATTTGTGGCGGCAATACAATTAACAACTACACAATTGTTTTTATCTTGTCAACAGGGATTCCAAGTTTTGCCGCAATGTCATCTACCGACAATCCCGCCGAATAGAGCAATTTGATAGAATTGGCAAGTTGTTGATTTGTTTCCTGCAACTGCGAATCCTTCTCCTGCAACTGAGAATCCTTCTCCTGCAACTGAGAATCCTTCTCCTGCAACTGAGAATCCTTCTCCTGTAACTTCCTGTTGCTTTCTTCAATCATAGAATGTAATGCCTCGTTTTCGTCCGTTACGTATTTAACATTCTGAAAATGAATCGACATCTCGTCCTCGATGGTCATTATTTTTCTCAATTCGACATCGGAGACGGCGAACAGAAGCGGACGTGCAAGAGCCTTGAACTCTTCAGATTTTTGATCAAAATTCTCTATGTTGAGCAACTGCTCAGTAGCGTCGGAGATGTAATCCTGACAAAAAATTTCAAGCATTTGCTCCAATTTGGTCTTGGCGTTTTTTTTCAGATATGGAATTTGGACAATAATGGTATCGTGAGTAACGCCCTTGAAAAACCGCGTCTTCAACACTTCCGGCACAGACTCATTTTCGATGCCAACAGGATTGGCATAATTGTAAATCACCGGCTTTTCAATCGGAATTTCCTGAAACGGATGTCCCAAAATATAGATTGCAACTATATGCAGAGGAACGTGTTTTTCGATTTTGATTGGTTCAGCCTTACCTGTCTGCTTGTTTTTGCGCCAAGTCTGCACTATTTCGGGCTGCGTCTTCTTGGTGTCGGAATATTGCTGACCAAGGTACGTGCGAAAACGCATTATCTCGGTGTCAAGATACGATTTTTGCAACTCAATCGTGATGAGTTCAGGCTCGTTGGTGTCCGTATTGAAAACCTTCGCCGAAAAATCCAAACGCAGTATCCTCACGCCGCTCTGCTCCTCAATCATGGGCGTGTCATTGCTGAGAATGTCGAGTTTGAGAATTTTTTTGCGCAAAAGATTCTCCAAAAGGACGGTAGCCGCCCTTTCGTTCTGCATCATATACTTGAACGCAGAATCATATATCGGATTTGCTATCAACTGTGCCATAATGAATTAGTTTTTGTCCGATGCAAAAGTAACGGTTTTGATTCAAAATCCAAAAAAAATTTGGGATGAGGATTAGTTTTTCTTTTTCGCTTCCACCTTCGACTTCAACGCCCGAAATGCTCCGTCGGTGTAGATGCCGAGGGCGGACATTATCCTTTCTTTTTCAAAACCTTTTGCCTGCAAGATTTTGAAGAAAACTTGACGCGGATTCAGCCCTGAATATTCTTCTTCTATCTGCGCTACGAGGCTGAGGTCGAGAGTTTTGTAATATTCAATGAACTTGTCGTAATCGCTTTTAGTCCACTGAGATGCATTGCCATCGCCCGAAAAAATATTATCGTACAGAGAGCGACCTTCGCGGTAAATGTCGGCGTAACGGTTTTCAATATCGGTGATTTTTTTCTGCAATCGATTGATTTCCTTCAAGTTTTCTTCGGTCTTGTCGGCGGAGCGCAGTTCCTCTATTTTGTCCTGAGATTCTTTGAGAATTTGAGTGTTTTGGCTTTGGAGTTTTTCGTGCTTGCGTTTCAAGTATAGAACCAATGTCAACAGCGAGAGTATCACAAAGACCAGACATGAAATTAAAATAGTATTGCGCTGACGGCGTTCGGAGAGTTCGAGTTTTTTCAAAACCTCATCCTCATAATGCTGCTGTGCCGACGCAATCTGAGGGTTGACGCGTTGCGACTGTAAGCGATCTATTTCAACAATTCTTTTCTGCATCACAAAAGCCTTCTCCCATAGTCCCTTGGATGCATAAGTTTCGGCGAAAAGTTGGCAAAGTTCGATTTCGTTTTTAAACCAAATGTCGCCAAACGACGATGCTTTTGCAAAATAGTCTTCTGCCTTGCTGATGTCGCCGCGTTTGAGGTAAATTTTTGCCAAAATGCGATAAGGATTGCTGTAATCATTGGTTTCAAGCACTTTAAGCATGTATTTTTCAGCAGTAGAGTCATCTTCCATGCAGATAATGTCGGCGTAAGACACGTATATTGGGTTGGTCAATTGAGGATATTCTTCCAAATCCTTTACTAATCCGAATGCCTCTTTTGCGCATAATGCCGCGCTGTCCTCTTGTCCATTAAAAACGTAAGAATACCGCATACATTCAAGCGAAATCGCTTTTTGATATGGCGTAGCGGCGTTTTCGTTCATCCGACGACAAATTTTTTTGAAAGAATCATAATTTCCAGAATTGCTGCAACACAACGCTGCCGAAAATGCCGATTGAAAACATAACTCTCGTATATTCAGTGATTTGCCAATGTCATACGCTTGGTTTAAGATGTAAACAGCATCTTCCCATTCGTTGACAGGTCGATAATTGTAAGTGGCCGCGCCTTTGGCAAGCAACGCCCAACCGTGCCTTTCTTCGTCCTCAAACCGCGCGGGCGCATCATATATGAAAGTCGTATCAATCAGCCCGATATATTGACGGCTAATATCAACGACACCGCTCAGCAGTTTGAAATCCGCGCTGTCGTCCTGTGAAATTTTCGCCTTGTCGAGTACAAGTTTTGCGGCTTCATATTCGCCTTTCAATAGGTATGAATATGCAAACTCCAACTCGGGATTGGGTTCTTTTTTCTCGCAGCCAAAAATCACAAGTGCAAATAATATGGATATAAATCTAAGTTTCATCGCTGTTTTTTTGTGTTACAAAGGTAGTGCATTAGGCTCAAAACGCAAAAAAAACTTTCTCTACGTGAAAAAAATTTTCTCTTGCTGTTTTTGTTAAACTATTGATTATCAATGCGCACCATAGCGGTAACATTTTCGGATTTGTTACTGTTTTACCATTACGACATTCTATCAATTCATTATTTTTCAACGAGTTATGTTTTTAAAAGCGGTAATAGGACATTTGCAGAATTTTTTTTCGCACTTTAACTTTGCCGATGTAAAAACTAAACGAAAAAAAATAAGATGGAAAGGATTTCGTCATACATAATTTCGGTGAGGCTTTCGGCAGAGAAGACGATGCTGATACACGGTTACAGCGGCGCAATGGACGTTGTGAACAATGTATTGGCTGAGGCATTGGCGCAAGGCGAACTTTCGACAGTGGACGATGACGACAAGGCTTACCTTATAAAGCGTGGTTATGTTACAAACAAAACAGACGAGGAAGAAAAAGCGTACATTCTGCGTTTTGCAGCGGCGTTGATGAAAAAAGACCGCCTATTGTACGACTCTTATACGTTTGCCGTTACTTACAACTGCAATTTCCGCTGTCCGTATTGTTTTGAGAAAAACTGCATTACTCCCGGTTCAAAAACCAATGCGATGACACCGCGCCTTGTTGACAAGGCTTTTGCAGCAATAAAACAGTTGCAGAAGGACAAGCAGCAGCCCTCAAAAGGCATCACTCTTTATGGCGGCGAGCCACTTTTGAAGGGAAACTACGGAAATGTGCGCTACATCGTGGAAAAAGGTGCTGAAAATGGGTTCAAGTTTACTGCCGTCACCAACGGTTACGACTTGGAATATTTTGAGGAGTTTCTCTCACCAGACAAGATTTGCTCAATTCAGGTAACAATCGACGGCACAGAAAATATACACAATCAAAAGCGCGTACACCATCTTGGGCTGCCAACTTTTGGAAAAATTGTCGAAAACATTGGTCTTGCATTGAAAAAAGGCGTAAGGGTGAACGTCAGATTCAACACAGACAAGACCAACTTCGACCAACTTACTGAACTTGAAACATATTTTGACACACTCGGCTACACCGCAGACAAAAATTTCCGCATAGATTCGGCTAAGTTGGACAACTATGACGACAATCTGCCTACCGAAGCAAAAAAATATTTCTTCTCGCAAAAAGAGTTCATCAAAAAACATGAAGAACTCAATTTTAAGTATGGCTGGCACGACTTACAGACTTATTCAACGCTCTATTCGGCGATTAAAAGCCGCAAGCCGCTACCGTACAAGGGCAACTTTTGCAGTTCGCAAACGGGAGGATATGTTTTTGACGCATTTGGCAAAATCTACCCGTGCTGGGAGATTGTCGGCGACAAAAATTTCATCGTCGGCGATTACAGCGGCAACGAAATCGTTTGGGACAACACAAAAATCGACTACTGGCTTTTGCAGACGATATTCAACTACAAAGAATGTCAGAGTTGTAAGTGTGCATTGCTCTGTGGCGGCGGATGCCCGGCACATAACCTCGACCACCACCGCTGTCTAAACATGATGGAGATAATCAAGAACGCCGCTCAAAGGGCGTATAAAAATTTGAAAGTTGAAAAATAAAAAATTGAGAATATGGAAAAGATTGAAAAACTAAACAACGAACTCCCTGAGTTCTTCCTTGACGACCTCGAAAGCCGTCTTGAAACAGACCCTCTGTCGCTCGTCGGAATGTCGCAGTCGATGACGGATTTCTGCTTTGTGAACCGCAATCCCGAAAATCAAGGATTTTGTGTGTTCAATCACGACGGCGCAAATATCGGCGCGTGCATCTTCAATTTCGGCGCACATTCCGACGACTTGCAGACAGAAGACATTGAAGAACCGATTTTGGACGAGGAGTGTCCGGACGAAACAGAGCCGACTCCCGAACCAGAGGATGAAGAATAACGGATATTGTACAGTATCACATAAATAACACAAGTATTAATTAAATTTCAATTCTACAAAATGGAAAAGAATAAATCAATTGAGAAACTCAACGAGGCACTCCCCGAGTTTTTCGTGAGCGACCTCGAAGAGAGGCTGGACACCGACCCGATGAATGTCGGTGCGTTGGTAACGTTGCAATCCACCGGACACTACGGCAACTGCGGCGTACACACTGGTTTTTGCCTGTTCAACTTCTGCCCTGAACGCAGTGGTAAGTAGCAACAGGTAACAACAAGATTGTCTAATTCTTGGGCGGATATACCCTTAGGATCCGCCCTTTTATTAAAATGACAAAAAAATGAAAAAAATATTACTATTATTATCTTTGATAGTACTGCACAATGGATTA
>JAGCDD010000209.1 GCA_017651345.1 Bacteroidales bacterium
ATAAAATAATTATTATAAATCCGCAGGACAACCTTCTTCCTCCCTACCCTGCACTCGGGACATCGCTCTTGGTATTGTTTTACATCCCGCCTTAGGCATCGTTACGGGATTGGCTGCTCCGTAGGCAACCTTTTACTGCTAACTACGTATCTTTCGTTGACCTCCTTTTTTATTATAGGGGTTAATAATTGGGGCGGTGGTGGTACTTGGAAGGTAGCGACTCACCGTCCCGTTTTTTATTTGATATAGCAGAGGGACACCCCGTTTTTGGAAACGGCTCTTTGGTTATTATACCACTGAAAACCAATATTTTATTGTTGATATCCAACATTTTATCGATTTTAAAGTATTTCTAACGGATGCCCCGTGCGTTTTTATTCTATATTAATAGTATATGTTGATAGCGGCTTCACTGGCGGTTGCGATGGCTGCCCTGGGAGTTTCTTACTGATAGGCCGTGGGAATGGCAAATCTGGAGTAGGATATAAAGGCTGCGCTAACAATAAACCTAAAAATAATGCGCTCAGTAATAATTGCGCCCTCAATTTGTTCGTTTCGCTTTGTCTTTTCATTTTTACTTTAATTTTTAATTAACAATCTATTAAATTTTCGGTTGCAAAGTTAAAGTCGAAAAAAACATTTTGCAATAGCACCTTGCAATTTAAAACTTTATTGCATTAAAAATCAATATTTTGCAATTTCAATACCCTCAAAATTTTAAGATTTTCTTGCAAAAAAATACGTTTTGCAAAGAACCTTGCAAAAAAAACACGTTTTGCAAATGATTGATTATATGATAATTACAAACACATAAAAGTAAGAATTAACACCAAATAATGATATAAATAACTGACTTATAATGCGTTCAAAAAAAAAAAAAAAAAAAATAAAAATGATCTGAACGATTTCTTAATCGTAATTTAATTTATAACTTTGCCAAAAAGTTAAATTAAGTATGAGAAACTTATTTGAGGCGGCTTTGATAATAGTTTTTTGCAGTGTTGCCGCTTGCTCAGAGCAAAAAACGGATGTGTTCAAACAATTAGTGACGGCTGATTCTTTGTCGAGACACGACCAATATGATTCTGCCAAAACTCTTCTTGCGTCAATGGATACTACAAAACTCACAACAGAAGAAAAAGCACTGTTTTACATACTGACAATCAGAATAAATGGTACAAGTCTTTATGAATCAAAGTTAGACACTATGCTAAAATTCTCCGAACGCTATTACATTTCCACCAACGATTCTACACATCTTGCAGAAGTATATATACATAAATGCGATGGCTGCTATTTTTATAAACCTGATCACGACAGTAGTGCATATTTTCTCGAAAAAGGTAAAAAATTGGCGAATCAAAAAGCGCCTGATCATTTCCTCCTATCGCTGATATATTGGTACCAAATATATATTCACGCATTAACAGGAGACTATCAAGAAATGGTAAAGGATGCAGAAATGCAATCTTTACACGCTGAAAAATCAGGTAGCAAACGTCAGACCGCGTACGCTGCCCTAAACACGGTTTCTGCCTTAAATTATGCAAACCAGACCGACAAGTTAGATTTACACATCCAAGCGGCTCTTAATTGGTCTAAGTATCTGAGACCGTATGATATAGCCTTTATTTACAGCATATATGGCGATCTATTTTTGAACAACAATCCAACAGCAGCGAAAAATAATTTCGACAAAGCGTTTGCCATACAGCCCAATTCGAAAATTGCTCAAAAAAATCTTGCTCAACTATACTTCAAACAAGGAAAAATCAAGCAGGCAGATTCACTCTGCCAAAAATGTTTGGATATTAATTGGTCGGAGGAAAAAATAGACCTTCTGACAATATACGCCGATTGCAAAATAGCAACCAACCATCTCAACGAAGCAATAGAAATACAAAAAAATATAATATCAGAAAAGGATTCAATTATCAACCGAAACAAAAAATATTCGGCCCAAAACGCTATACTCAAATCACAACCAAAAGAATCAACTGTTAATAATAACCAATGCATTTTTTATGTATTAGTTGGTGTTTTGGCAATTTCGACGATAGTTTTTACAATTTTGTTCCTCATTCAGAAAAAAAAGGCGAAGGAACTTGAAACAAAAGCCAAATGCGGGTTACCGCATCCCAAAGAAGAATTATTTATAGAAACATTGGAAGGAAAAGATGACAAAAATATGACTCAATGGAACAAAAAAATGCAATTAGATTTTATTGATTATTACCGAAGTATACATCCCGAAATAATCAACCAAATAGAAACAGAATATCAACCATTAACACCCACATTAATGATATTCCAGATACTCTCCACAATCAAAGAACCAAAAGAAATTCAAAGTATTATGGGCATCACAGAATCAAGTTATTATAGTAATGTTTCGCGAATTAAAACAAAGAAGAAAATTACATTATAATCCTCTTAAAACAACCATATTTTTATCCCCACCAATATCCCCAAATGCACAGGATAAAACAGATAGTAAAACCATTTGGGCAGTTGCTTGCCACGCTCGCCGTTGTAGGCAAGGATAAAAATGAGGGATATTAATCCAAAACCCTCTACTACACTATAAATCATAGCATTAATCGGTGCGCACGATTCCACAACAATTTTAAACAATGGCAATGCCACAAGCGTGGCAGCCGTGGCAGCACAAAACACAGCGGTTTGATTACCTCTGAATTGATAAAAACACGCCACAAGTGCATATCCATAAAAATTGTATTCAAAGCCAACCAAATATCCTACAATGCCAAACAATATCACAATCAGCAACTTATAAAGATACTCAAAGGGCTTATTCTTACAAAGGTCAAACAATGCGAGCATCATCACCGATGATGAGAGAACAAAGAATACGTTTAAATCCTCAAAATCAAGCCATACGCCGTATTTTGCATACGAGAATGGAATTATACTTATTAACGCCAATAAAAGCAGTCTAACCGAATATTTGAGGCGGTTTCGCGTATGCACCGCACCTTCTGCCAAAAGAAAACAAAAGATTATAAAACTCAACCTGCCGATACTGCGCAACCAAGGAACATCAGGAAGCAAAACAACTCCGATATGGTCAATAACCATAGTAACGATAGCAAAATGTTTTAGAAATGCCCCTGAAAATGTTGTCATTCTTTCTCCCCCATTTTTATGTCAACAACCATAAGTTGTAATGATACTGTGCCGCGAAATTCATTCTTTTGAACGGTGTAGCAAATATCAAATTTTTCGCCGTTGTGGATTCTATCAAAATAGTTTGCCATACCAAACGCAATACCCACCAAACATGTTCCAGTTTTGTCCATAACCTCCAAACGAAGATGCTCACTTGTTTTGCCAACTAAACGCGAACCTCCTGTATCCACCACATTTTTGGTAGCAAATATAGGTTCGGTATTTTCTGGACCAAATGGTTCAAAATTTTGCAATTTATTATAAAAATCGGGCGTAATAACCGAAAAATCAATAAATTGCTCAATCAAAACCTTTTGAACTTTTTGCGATGGTTTTATATGTTCGCGAACATATTTTTCAAAGGAATTTTTAAACTGTTGATAGTTTTCAAATTTAAGATTTAATCCTGCCGCAAACTTGTGACCGCCAAAACCAGTAAGATAATCGCGACAACTGTCGATAGCGGCATAAAGGTCGAAATCCGACACCGAACGCGCTGACCCTGTGAGCATATCGCCAATTTTAGAGAGCACAATTGTAGGGCGGTAATAAGTTTCGGTAAGTCGCGAGGCCACAATGCCTACAACCCCCTTATGCCAATTGTCGCCAAACACCACAGTAGACGCATTTTCGGAGTTTTGAGGGTCGGCTCTTAGCGTGCGCAAAGCTGTATCGGTAATATCGCGGTCAAGGTCTTTGCGCTCCTTGTTGTAGTCCGAAATCTTTATGGCAAAAGACTTTGCCTCTTCGGGGTCTTCGGTGATAAGGAGTTTTACAGCCTCGCTACCCTTGTCGATACGTCCTGCGGCATTGATACGTGGACCAATCGAAAAAACTGAATCATAAATAGTTAGAGCTTTATTTTCAAAACCTGATTCAGTTTTAATAGCATTCAGCGAAACCAAAGGTTGAAGAGCGAGTGTAGTTTGGTTGTAAACAAATGGCTGACCATTAAGTTTCTTCAAACCAAAATATGCAAGAATACGATTTTCGCCCGTGATAGGCACAATATCAGAACCTATACTAACCGCCACTAAGTCGATATAATTTAGCAAATTAGTAAAAGGAATATTTCGTTTGATACACAACGCCTGCATAAATTTAAACCCCACACCGCAACCCGAAAGTTCGATATAAGGATATGTATTGTCGGCACGTTTGGCATCCAAAACAGCCACAGCGTCAGGCAATTGATCGCCCGGAGTGTGATGGTCGCAAACAATAAAGTCGATACCTTTGCTATTTGCATAATCTACACGTGGATTATCCTTGATGCCACAATCAAGAGCAATAATCAAATTGCAACCATTTTCGGCGGCATAATCCACTCCCTTCATCGACACTCCATAACCCTCGGTATATCTATCTGGAATATAATAATCAATATTTTGTGTGCAATATTTTTTCAAAAACGAATAAACAAGAGCCACCGAAGTAGTGCCGTCGACATCATAATCTCCATAAATAAGAATCTTTTGATTATTATCCAGAGCAACACAAAGGCGATCTACCGCCTTATCCATATCTTTGTAAAGAAAAGGATCGTGAAGTTTAGAAAGATTAGGACGAAGGAAAGTCCTCACCGCCTCCAAATCGGTGCCAATTCGCTGGGCAAGCATTTTTGTAAGCGAAATATCGCTGAAATAATTATTCAATTTATCATTAAAACAGCGGATTTCGTCTATAGAAAATGCCGAATAGTCATTAATTTCCCATATTTTGTCCATCGTTTTCTTTCTTTAAATTCTTAGTATAAATGAATGAAACAAGCATAAAAATTACGCCAACGGCTACAAAAACCACCGCTTTTACCCAAAGTTCTGAGTTCCAAATATCAACAAAGAATAGTTTAAAAATTGTAACTCCAGCCATCACAAATCCTAAAATTCGCAAATACTTCATTTTAAGTCGTAACCCTGTGAAAATCAATGCAAGAGTGGATACTCCGAACCAAAGGGTGAGATTTGTGCCGGTGTAATGGCTAACTCCTAACGCGATGGCTGCAATGTTGCAAATCTCGAAAGATACTATAAAGATAAGGGAAATAGCCAATGTTAAATCGCAATAAACATCATAATTAGAGCAAAGAGCTGATTTTCTGCCTCTTACAATAAATACTAAAATTGCAAGTGCCACAGCCACAGATATATAACGCCAAGCGAAATAAGCTCGATTTGGATGTATAATATTACGCAAATTTTCTAACGCTGGCAAACATGCCAAACAGAAAAACAGAATTGTGAAAATTACAAAAACCTGCGCAATTGTACGAAATGTAGAAAGCGATTCTATTGTTTTGGGTAAGTGCGACAATCCAACAGAAACTAATCCAAATACTATAAATGCGGTGAGCATAGATAATGGAGTAGTGGCTTTGACAGGGAATGATGTATCAAAACTATTCCAATAATGGAGAACCTCGATATTCACTGCAATGATAATAGTTACAAATGCAAATATCGAAAATAGTGTCTTATTACCCAATGAGCCACACATTAATATATATACAATAACCGCTGAATAGAGCATCATTCCAAGAAAAAATGGATTGAGAACCAAAAACCTTGGAACGTATGATTCGTAAATAAAATCAAAACTATAATAGATAGGATATACAACTACGTAACAACCTATCGCCAAAACAATTGTAAGGTATTTATAATAATTGAATTTAGTTTTGTTATACACCAAAAAGGCTGCCAAAATCTCAATTGCAAACACCATCGGGAACCATTGAGGATAGCCAACCGAATATCTTACCAGCAATGCCAAGTTGATAAAGAACAACGCTGCTGAAAATGGCATCGAAAATAATACTTTTTTATCACTTATACGTTGAAATACAAAAGCAGTTATTGCTAAAACTGCCGATAAAGCAACAAATGTGTAGGAAATATACTGTTTATTATGAAATTCAATGGATGAAAATATGGCAAATTGCAACAAATTTAGTATTGTAAACGCTATAAATAAGGAATTAAAATTCTCTTTTTGGTAGATAAGAATAACAGCTCCGATATAAAAAATAGCCGTAAGACCAAAGAAAAACAAAACATTTGAAAAATGGGAAAAATCATAGCCATCAAAGAATTTTACCATACAAATTATAAACGTTGAAACAAATGAAACTGTCAACGTAGATGACCATTTTTTGTATTTGTAAACTGCCAATAATCCGGCGTTAAAACCCAATGAAAATATCACCCAAAAAATAGTGGCATTTTTTGTCCCCATATCGTATCCCGCAAAAAACGGCGACAATGAAAAGGCAAAAAAACCATAGTTAAAAAGTGCCTTTTTGCCTTTGATAAACGCAAAAGCACAAACTGTAGTGGTGATAAGCCACATCACCGCCAATGTAGCCGGGGACGAAAACAGGTCGAAATATCCGTATGCAAGGGCAGTTACAGCGTAAGCAAGCGTGGTACCGCCAAACAAAAACACATATTTGAGCACTTTGCGCTCTTTGGGGGCTTTAAACGATACGCCCAACATTGCGGCACTTGCAATATAACCAAGTATCACACGTCCAAGCGATCCAAGAAGATTGCGGTCTAAAAGCACTTTGATGCCTATAATCAAACCAATTACAGCGATAAAGATACCGCCGTATGCCATCCATTTTACACCTATGTTGCGCTCAGCATCTTCGTTTGGCGCAGACAACGAAGGCTGTGGAGGTGCAGCCTGAACAGTTGGCGGTGCGGGTTGCTCAAACGGTGGTGGCGCAGGTGCTTCTTCGGGTTGCTGTACAAACTCAAAGGGAGGAGGTGTTGCCGCAGGAGTTTCGGGCTCAACATTTTCAAGAACCTTTTCTGTGGCTATCGAACTATTAATCTGCCTTCTGAGGTTCTCGATTTCTTTGTCGAGATTTTCGCGTTGGCTCATCAGGGTGAGCATTTGCTGCACCAATTGGTTTGTGGATTCAGTATCCATAGGCGTTAGTTATTTACATTATTGAAATTTTTACTACGGGACGCGTGCGGAAACGACCAAGGTTTTTGCCACTGCGGGTAATCATTAGGTCGATTTGCACTCCCGTCTGCCAAACATCCGAAACAGGCTCGGCAATGTCGCCCGCTCTCAATGTGCGCGAACTCGAAAGCACCTTAAACTGATGTCCGCCCAAATATACAAACTCTTGATGAGCAGCGCCTTTGCCGGGAGCTGGGTCAAATGTATTGAGCAAAACCTTTTTGTTAGGTGACAGCGAGGCAATATTCAGGGTAGCTATCTGAACATATGCAGGTTGAGCGTTTGGTGGAGGCGGAGGTGTAGTAACTTTTGGAGGTGTGGGAGGCTCGGGTTTATTGATATGCTGAACGCCCATCTGAAACATTGTGCTCTCCTCGTCAACCTCGGCTGGTGCTGCATCCTCTTTGAATAGTTCGCCAAGCACAAAACTTATATCATCGGTAAAAACCTCAACTTTGGTTTCGCCATAGCTTGCAAACTCTTTGCGCACAGTGCTGTTGTTGAGCGAGTTACCCACAAGAAATATCTTATCTAAATCTATCGTTTTAATCTTCTCCTTAGACAAAAAGTTGTCGGAAAAGAATGCCGAAAACTGACGCGAATATAGATACGAAAGTTTGTTGATTTCGTCTAACGAAAGGCTCACTTTAATCTTATTGCCCTGATTAACAGCAAACGAAGTTTGAAGACTAATTACGGGCTTGGTCCATGTGGCAAGCAGTTCCACAATCTTCACAGCCTTGTCGTAATGGCGGATGTATTCGCGGTTGATGGCGGCAGAGTCGTCGCGGTCGATAATGTTTTCCTGACGGTTAACATCATCAACTATCTTTTTGGCTATCACCTTGATACGAGGGTCTATGCCGTAGCCTTCAAATTTTTTGAAAGCAAGACGCGAAACATTTGCGCCGTCTACATTCATCACCGACATATTCAAATCCATACCGAGAGCCTCCAATACGGCAAACTTTCGGTTTTGGCAATATAGTCCGTTTTTGGCTTTGTAGTATTGCAGCAAAAGCGTGTCGAATTTTTCAACCTTCACAAAGTTGAAATTCTTCGATTTCCAATAATTCATAAAAGCAGTTTGCGCCTTTGGTGTGATATTATCACTAAACACTATGGCAGTGTCGATTACAGTTTGGTCAGAAAACGGAAACTCTTCGTATTTCGACATTTCGCGGGCAAAAAGTTCGCGGATGTCGCGGATAATGGGATTGAAAAGTGCAATATAGTCTTCGTCGAAACCACCGATTTGAATTTTCTGTCCGCCCTTGTCGAGTGCCTGCATAAGGTCGCCGGCAAAAAGGCTCTTGTTGTCGCGGAAATTGATTTTATAGTCAAATCCGTAATCGATGCTGCTGTCGGTAGGATTTATGTAGAAATAAAAGGGAAACTTTTTCTCGTCGTTGGTAAAAAGTAGCGAAAATTTATCCTTCAACGGCTGAATGGCCGCGATAAGATAATCGTCGTTGACAAAAACTGCTAATGTCTTGTTCATTTTTTACTATATATATAAGGTGTGTTTTTACGAAAGAAATCTGAAAACTACTGCCGTGATGTTGTCTTTGCCGCCTGCATTGTAAGCCGATTCGGTGAGTGCAGCAGCAAGTCCGTCGTCTACCTCGTAACGTTTAACAAGTCGGTAGATGAGTTCGTCGGTGAGAGCATCGTGCACGCCGTCGGAAAATGCCATAAGTATGTCGCCGTGCTCTAATGGGCGCGGACCTTCCACATCAATTTTCATCAACGAAAGATCCTGACCAATTGCCGAGGTCATTATATTGCGCTTAGGATGTGTAAACGCCTCAGTTTCGGTAATTTCACCAGCATCAAGCAACTGCTGAACGATAGAATGGTCGTGCGTTTCGCGACTAAGGCATTCACGATTCCAAAGATATACGCGACTGTCACCTATGTTGATAGTGTAATACACATTGTTAGAGACAAAAAAACCCGAAAGAGTAGAGCCGCAGTTTTTGAATTCTGGGTCGGAAGTGCTTTTTGCAAGCACCTGACGGGCTGCCTCCAATGCTGTATTGCGCAAAAAATCAATAGCCACAGTGTTAGGAGTTATATTTCCAAAAGCGTTTTTAAACACTTCCACAGTTTTGGCAGAAGCAAAATCGCCGTGACCGTGACCGCCCACGCCGTCGGCAACAAAACAAAGCATCCGTCCATCTTTTTCGGGCGAAACGTAAAACGAATCCTCTTGCGATGGCTTGCGTCCTTGAATGCACGATGTTTCAACGCGGTTGGCACCGGCTGATGTGCCGAATATCTTTTTTAGTGAGTTCAACATAGGCGTTTGAGTATTAAGTAGTTACTTTTTTTTATGGGTAAGAAATTCCTTGGCCATATAGCCACGTTTTAGATTAACTCTCACCTCCACCCAATAGTATCCGTCTTCGATAACCTCCACGGGAGTGCCTTTGGGATACTCTTGAAGCACTTTACTGCTCTTGCTTGCAAGTTCGCGAAGTTTGAGGTTGGCTTTGGTGTATACTATTTCGCCCTTGGCAAACTTTGAATCATCGTTGATAGCAACGGGAGTTTCGGTATCGGGCGGCGTTTTGGGTTTGCTTGTTAGTTCTGATTCTTCTTTAAGTTCCATTGCAAGCACCACAAGTATTACGGCAATTATTACAAGGAACAAAAAGGTTTGAAAAGGTTTGAGTTTCGATTTTTGGGGCTGCGAGTTTTTGTCGGTGTAGCCAATACCACGGTTAATTTTGTCGCGGTTGCTTTTTTCGGCAGCGATCATACGCTCGCGAGCTTTTTCAAGTTCCACATCCATAAGGAGTTCCACCGCTTTTGGGTCGATTGCGTTTTTGGATGTTTCAAAATCAATATCTTTGCGCTCCTTTCGGGTGATAACTCCGTCGGCGGCATATTCGCGAATTTTGGCGGCAAGCCAATCGGGAACCGACGCCTTGGGTTGAGCAGCATCGTTGGTACGCAAGAGCGATAAAATCTCATCGCACGATGTGTAACGCGATTCGGGATACTGCATTGTGCTCTTGTCGGCTATCTCTCTGAAAATCTGGTTTGATATACCTGCAAGTTTACGTCTGTCGGGCGCACCTGCAAGCCATTCAAGAATTATCATTCCAAGCGAATAAATGTCGGCACGTTGGTCGGCAGAATACGCCTTGTTGTTGAGTTCGGGAGCGGCATATTTGGGTGTACCTGCACGGCGTAGATTATCGGGAAGGTCGTCGGCTGCGGCAAGTCCAAAGTCGATTATCTTAACATTATCGCCCTTGTAGGTGAGCATAATGTTTTCGGGTTTGAGGTCGCGGTGAAAAATCTGTTTTTTGTGCACATAACTAAGCGCATCCAAAATTTCTACCACCACGCGGCGCACAAAATTTATATCTTGACGGTGCTCCACATTGATAACGTATGCGAGCGTACGACCATCAATATACTCCATATAATAATACGGACCGTCGGCATCTTCGCCCTTGCCGTAAACGTGAACTATGTTGTTGTGTTCGAGTGCAAATGCATTATCAAACTCCTTGTAAAAGAGGTCGATATATTGTTGATTGGTGCGATATTGCTGTTTGATACGTTTGATAATCACCTTTCGGCGACCAAGATGAACCGCGCTGTAAATATCGCTCATAGCACCCGACGAGTCTACAAGTTTAACCTCAGAAAAAACATCACCTCCCTGAGCCGAAAGATTTTGCATAGATGTCATTCCCGACTGCGACGATTCGTCTATAAAACCCGAACCGCTGTTGCTGTTGTCGTCGTCTACAAAACCCGAACCTTGATTGTCGGAGACGAACCCTGAACCCTGATTATCAGACACAAACCCCGAACCCTGCGGCAATTCGTCGTTGGTGTCGGGATAGTCGGTGTTCTGTTTGCCGGTAACGTGCGCAATTTCAATTTCGGCGCTCTTGATAAGCACAAGCAATTCGCCCATATTGATACCCATATCGGCGGCGTGCTTACGCAAATCTTCGCGCTTGCCCTCGTTCATACCAGAGCGCACATATTGGTCAATCAGTTTTTTTAGTTCGTCTAATTTATTCATCTCTGCAAAATGCTATTTTTTTAACACAAAAGAGGCCTCGTCGGCTTCAGCTCCATTCATAAAGAATGTTACTGTATACTGCCCCGGTGTAAGAGTAATGCCATCAGTGTGCCAAGTTAGGTTCATCGGAGTCTTTTTTCCCGAAAAAAACGAAGATTTTTTTGCGGTGTAGGCTATTTCAGAACCGAGATAATCAAACATTCCTGATTCTGAAGTTCTTAATATAACTCCTTTCTGATCCGAAATTCTTACATATACTGTTACTTCTCCTGTAGGAGCAAATTTATTTTCGTTGATAGCAAATTTGATGTTGACAGAATCCACTTTCTTCGCCTTGCGAACATCAGGAAGAGTGATTTTTACATTTGAAAGCGAAAGTTGCGAAGCCTCGTTTTCAGCTTCCGCTTTTTTCTGATTAGTAACGGCAATCTCTTGCACAAGTCCCGCATTTTCTTCTTCAAGATCTTTAACTTTGATTTTAAGGTTAGAAAGTTCGGTTTTTAATCCTGCAACTTCTTTTTGCTTGTTGTCGATTGTGCTAAGCATAAGGTTTACAAGCTGTTGAGCAGAAGCATTTTTGTAACCAGCATCCTTAAAATCGTCGGCTATGCCTTGGTTGCGGTCGATAAATAATTGAATTTGCCTCACGAGTTCTTTAATCTGCTGAGCTTCTTTGCCAGAATTTCCTTTGCGCTTGATAACGCTTTTGAGACTGTCGATAGCCATTTCGCGTATCTTAATGCTATCCAAGAAGTTACCAAAGGTTGAGATGCTTTGTTCGTAATCCAACAGCATAAGCGATTTTTGATTGTCGGAATCCATATATTGCATCAAAAGGTTTTCGAGGCTATCGGCACGCATCCGTTCTTCCTCGGCCGTACCAAATCCACAAGAGGTGTAGAGTATTGATATTAAAGCAATTATAAGATAAAAAATACGTTTCATATAATTTATGAGTTAATTTTTTTAAAACACAAATATAATAAATCAATTACGGTTAACAAATATATTTTTGCCATTTTTTTTAGAAAAAATAAAAGTTTAACGTATCTTTGCGCAGATTTGAATAAAGAAATGGACGACATAGAAATCCTGAAACTAATAAAAGAAGGCGACAAAACCGCATTTGAAACACTTTTTAAGCAATATTACCGTATGTTGGTGATATTTGCCGCCAAGTATCTGCGCTCTGCCGAAGACGCCGAAGAACTTGTGCAACAGGTATTTGTGTCGTTTTGGGAAAAAGCTCCAGCCACCGACATTACCACTTCGCTAAAAGCATACCTTTATAGATGGACTGCCAATGCCTGCATCAACCGTATCAAGCATCTGAAAATCAAAGACAAATACGCTCAATACGCTATGCAGGAAATTCAATCGGCTTTTGACGATAATCTTTCGTTTATCGAACCCGACCTCGAAGCTGACATCCGCAAAGCCGTGGACAACCTGCCCGAAAAATGCCGCGAGATTTTTATTAAAAGCCGTTTTGAAAACAAAAAAAATTCCGAGATTGCCGCTGAACTCGGAATCTCGGAAAAGACGGTTGAAAACCAAATGACTATTGCGCTTAAAAAATTACGCGCCGAACTCGCTCATTATATGCACTAACTTAATCCAGCGAGTTTGATATATTCGTTTTTAGCTCTGATAAGGAACTCCTCATTGTTGATGGTGTTTTTCATATTGTTGAGCAACCACAACATTGCCTCCTCAGAATTCATATCAGCAAGATATTTACGGAGTTTCCAAATAATATCAAGCATACCGGGGATAAGGAGTTTGTCTTCGCGACGTGTGCTCGAAGCGTTGATATCCACAGCGGGGAAGATACGCTTGTTGCTGAGTTTGCGGTCGAGCTGAAGTTCCATATTACCAGTACCTTTGAATTCCTCAAAAATCACCTCGTCCATCTTAGAGCCGGTGTCGATAAGGGCTGTGGCAATGATAGTTAGCGAACCACCATCTTCGATATTACGCGCTGCACCAAAAAAGCGTTTTGGCTTGTGCAATGCGTTGGCATCAACACCACCAGAAAGCACTTTGCCAGATGCAGGAGCCACGGTATTGTAAGCACGGGCGAGACGTGTAATAGAGTCAAGAAGAATTACCACATCGTGACCACATTCTACCATGCGTTTTGCCTTTTCGAGCACAATGTTGGCAACCTTAACGTGTTTTTCGGCAGGTTCGTCGAATGTTGACGAAATCACCTCTGCCTTTACGCTACGAGCCATATCGGTAACCGCCTCGGGACGTTCGTCGATAAGAAGAATTATCAGATAAACATCGGGGTGATTGTCGGCAATTGAATTGGCTATATCTTTGAGTAATACTGTTTTACCTGTTTTTGGCTGAGCCACAATCAATCCACGCTGACCCTTACCAATAGGTGCAAACATATCTACCACACGGCACGAAAGATTTTTGGAGTGTTTTCCTCCGGTGAGGTTGAATTTTTCGTCGGGGAAAAGCGGTGTAAGATAATCAAATGGCACACGGTCGCGAATGAAATCGGGTGTGCGTCCGTTGATTTCGATAACCTTGATAAGCGGAAAATATTTTTCGCTCTCTTTCGGGGGACGAATTGTACCGCGAACTGTGTCGCCAGTTTTTAATCCAAAAAGTTTTATCTGAGTTTGCGAAACATAAATATCGTCGGGACTGCTGAAATAGTTGAAATCGCTACTGCGCAAGAAACCATAACCATCGGGCATAATTTCAAGTACGCCAGTGTTTTCGATAAGTCCGTCAACGTCAAAAATTACCGATTCTTTGTTTGGCTTTTTAAAATCGTAATCATACTCGCCATTGTCGGTGGCAGGGGCAGAGGATTCAGCCTGTTGTTTTTGTTCTTGGGGTTCGGGATTATTATTTTCCTTATTATCAGTAGGTTGTTTCTTCTTAATCAATCGTTTTGATATAGGACGCTGCTCAGCGGGTTTTACCTCTACGGGTTCAGACGACTGCTCAACGTTATCTTCAGATTCAATGGGTTCTGTAGGAATATCATCCGAAAAAATAGGTGAGTCGGCAAGAAAGTTGTCGGGAAGTGGCTGCAACTGAGGTTGTTTTGTCGGTTGCTGCGGTTTAGATGAAGGTTGCGATTGCTGCACCTGCTGAGTTTGTTCTTGTGCAAGTTGCTCATTTTGATAACTTTGCGTTCCGTTGCTTATAGAAACCGAGGCAACCGGCTTGTTTTTAAGAACAAGACGATGGCGTTTTTCGCGGTTACGTACAGGCATTTCGGGAATTTCGTATTCGATTTTAGGTGCGGGCTTGGCATTTGCATCTGCCTTGGTCTTCTTAGTCGGTTCAGGCTCGTCAGTAGAACCCGTTTTTTCTAATATTTTGTCTATAAGTTCCGATTTTTTAAAATAGTCAGCTTTGGGAATACCCAAAGTTTTGGCTAAATCGCGTAATTCAGGAACCAATCTTTTAGACAGTTCTTTCTTGTCGTACATTTTTAATGATTGTGTTATGGTTTAGTTAGGACGGCTGTCCCTTTTGCGTTGCAAAAATATGCAGAGAAATGCACATTTCCAAAAAAAAATGTATTTTTCTGCACATTTTAACGAGCACGCTATTTTATAATGAGTTTTTTGATAAGTACCTTTTCGTCTTCAAAAGTAATTTTAGCAAGATAAATACCTGATTCACAATTTTCTAACATAATAGATAGATCGTCGTAGATGTAATTGTCGTTTTCCTTAGTTTTAACGCATTTGCCAATAATGTTGCTAATTTCTACCTTGCGTATCAATGCAGGCGATTTAAAATTAACTACATTGCCTTCTACCGGATTAGGGTAGATTACAACTTCGTGGGCAGGAAGATTGAGATTTTGTACAAAAAAATTAGGAATAATATTTTTTTGTGCCTCTGCCTGCGAAAACGCCATGCACAATATTAGAGTTGCGAATATGGTTTTAAAAAGTTTCATATTTAATTGTTTGGTCAAATTTTGTTATTTTGTACGTGAAAGTGCTAAAAAATGTTGCACTGCATACCAGAATTAAAATTAATCCGTTAGGGGTATGGTTTTTAGAATTTTATCAAGGTCTTCTGGTGTGTCAACGGCGAGCCCCTCAAAATCGGTAACACACACCTTTATATTATAACCGTTTTCGATCCAACGGTTTTGTTCAAGACGTTCGGCAAGTTCCAAAGGCGACTGCGGCAAAAGTGTAATTTTTTGCAAAATATCGCTGCGGTATGCGTAAACGCCTATGTGACGGTAATATACATGGCTTGTTACCCATTGTTCACGCTCTTTTCCACGATAAAATGGTATGGGCGAACGGCTGAAATATACAGCTTGCGATGCGTTGTTAACAATCACTTTGGCGGTGTTTTCCGAAAAAACTTCGTCGGATGTTTTTGCTTGCTTAACAAGAGTGGCAATTTCTACTGAGCTGTCGTTGAATAGGTTGCCAAGCTGACGAAGTTGATCAGGATCTACAAAAGGTTCGTCGCCTTGGATATTGATAACGGCGTTGAACTGTTTACCTGTTGATTGAGAATATTTTACAGCGGCTTCGGCACAACGGTCGGTACCGCTTTGATGATTTTCGGATGTCATTACGGCACGTCCGCCAAAAGAGTTTACTTCGTTAAAAATACGGTCGTCGTCGGTGGCAACTACCACATCTTCAAATGCTTGCGATGCACGTTCATAAACTCGGCGAATCATTGTTTTGCCGCCAATCATAGCGAGTGGTTTGCCCGGAAAGCGCGTAGAGGCGTAACGCGAAGGGATAATTCCTAATATCTTCATTGTTGTTTTAATTTTTACGGGCGCAAAGGTAAAAAAATTGATTATCAATACAAAGCAAATTTTTGAAAAAATTTTTTGCAAAAAAGTGCATACGTATCAAAAAAAGCCGTAACTTTTGAGTGCGGATTAAAAAATAATAACCACGCTCAAAACCAACAGAAACCAATGGAAGACTTAAAAAATATAGACCTTTTATCAATCGATCGCAATTGGCTGCTACCCGAGGCAGGAAGAATACTTATCTCCAAGCCATTTTCGGGTGATGCCTATTTCGACCAATCTATTGTTTACCTAACCGAAAGCAACGAAAACGGCACTGTGGGATTTATTCTCAACAAACCTGTGCTCACCAACATCAACATTATGCACGGAGAGGTTAAAACGGGTTCGTGGAATTTATGGTTTGGCGGACCTGTAAAAAACGACTACATCTATTTTATTCATACAGCAGGACCCGATGTGATTCCCGGAAGTATCGCTGTAGCCGACGGCATTTATTGGGGCGGCGACTTCAACTATGTGTCGCAAAAGATTGAAACAGGCGAACTTAACGAAAAAGCAGTGCGTTTTTTTCTCGGTTATTCAGGATGGGAAAAAGACCAATTAGAAAAAGAAATCAACGATAAATATTGGATGGTGGGCAAACTCGACCCATCAATAATAATGAACACCGAAGCCGACATTTGGAAAGAGGCTGTAAAAAATCTCGGCGGTCGCTACCGTGTATGGGAAAACCTTCCGCCCGACCCGATTCTCAACTAAAATTCGTCGGCATAATATTCGTTTAGTTTTTGATGAATCATTTCGGCAGTACGGCGATAAAAACGTCGGTTTTGCAATGCGCCAGCCCATGTAATTCCGTGCTGTATCGAAACAAAGAAAATTTCGTCAACAACTTTCAGAAAATCAGCAGTTATTACAGCATTATCGTCGGTTTTGATATTAAGAGCAGCGGCAATATCAAGCACATGACGACGCATTACACTATCTACACATCCTTGCGAAAAAGGCGGCGTATAAAGTACTTGATCCTTTACACAAAAAATATTTCCATATTGCGCAGCACCCACTATATTACCCTCATTATTAACCAATAAGGCATCAGATGTGCGATTTTGACGTGCAAATTGTGTGGCAAGGTTGCAAACTATGCTAACGGCATGGGTATTAAAATTAGCTATATGTCCCTGAGGCACAGGAATATCTGAATAAATACCAAGCGAAATACCTTGAGTATTAAAACTAAAAAGCACTTCGGGCATTGGTGATGTATATGCAATGTACTCTGTTTCTGATTGTTGCATTGCACCCTCGGTACGAAAAACAATTAATGTCAATAATCCACCTTTAAATATCTTATTCTTAACAAGCAACTTAGTAAGTTCTTCTTTGAGCACTTGGCGTTCGGTAGAAAAGCGTTTTGGAATACCCATATTCATAAACTGCATTGCATTAATGAGTTTTTCGATATGACGGCCAAAAAACAACATTTTGCTTGCATTAGTGCGGATATGCTCAAAAACACAATCACCATACACTAATGCTCTATTTAAAGTATTAATACTAAGCGTATTAGCCGACTGATATTTGCCGTTTAAATCTATTATTGAACCTTGCTCTGCCATAATTTAATGTACAAACTGATTGATAAAATGCTGTATAATAGGTGGATAGATAATTATCGGAAAAATAAAACCAAACACCGCGCCCCAAAAGTGAGCCGAATGTCCAATATTGTCGAGATTTTTTTTCGCCATATAGTGACAATAGAGGAGATAAAGCGGGCCGAAAACGTATCCAGGAATGTGCACAGGAATAAACAAAAGTCCAATACCCATTCGCGGCATTATTAAAATGGCGGCAAAAATAATTGCCGATACCGCTCCTGAAGCTCCAATAGCGTTGTAATAAGGTTGTTCGCGATATTTAAAAAGATCTGATAATGAAGCTACTACAATTGCCAAAAGGTAAAAAACAGCATAAAGCACCTCGCCCATCACGGTGCCAAAAATTATCATAAAGGTATCTTCTACCAAATAGCCAAAAAAGTAGAGCGTGAGCATATTAAAAGCCAAATGCCACCATCCGCCGTGAACAAAACCAGACGAAATAAGTCGGTGAAAATCACGACGATGCCAAACCATATAGGCGTTAAACTTCAATTTGTCGAACCATTCGGGACGCGCCACACTATAAGGCAACGGATTCTGATCCTGAAAGGAGGCTATCGAAATTATGCACGTTATTACTATTATAAAGGTAGTTATCATACCAGCAAGTTTATTAATGCGCAAAAATATGGCTATTTATATTAAAAAAGAAATTTTTTTTGAAAAAAATCCTATCATAATTGCGCCTAATTAGTATATTTGCATTAACAAAAACAAAAAACCGAAATACATTAAAACATTATAATTCAATGACAAACAAAAGTCTGATATCAGTAACCGACTTCTCAACCGACGCTATTCTGCGGATACTTGAAATAGCCGAAGATTTTGAAAAGCATCCCGAACCGCACCTTTTGGACGGCAAAGTGGTGGCAACTCTGTTTTTTGAACCTTCTACTCGCACGCGCCTGAGTTTTGAAAGCGCAGTCAACCGTCTGGGCGGCAGGGTGATAGGTTTTTCCGACCCCAACATTTCGAGTGTATCAAAGGGCGAAACACTAAAAGACACAATCCGCATAGTATCAAACTATTGCGACCTGATTGTAATGCGCCATCCCCTTGAAGGCAGTTGCCGATATGCCAGCGAGGTTGCCACAGTTCCCGTTATCAATGCGGGCGACGGCGCTCATCAGCACCCCACACAAACCCTTCTCGATATGTATTCGATCAAAAAAACTCAGGGAAGGCTCGACAATATCAATATTTTTATGGTGGGCGACCTCAAATACGGACGCACGGTGCATTCATTGGTTCAGGCTATGTCGCCGTTCAACCCGATTTTCAATTTTATTTCGCACCCAAAACTCAAAATGCCGCAAGAATACCTCGATTTTCTTGATTCAAAGGGTGTTAAATACTACGAACACGAACAATTCAACAGCATTATTTCCGAGGCTGATATTATCTACATGACACGTGTGCAACGCGAACGTTTTCAGGATCTTATGGAATACGAAAAAACCAAAGACCTCTACATCCTGCGCAACAGCATGCTCGAAAACACTAAGCCAAATCTAAAAATTCTTCACCCGTTGCCACGAATCAACGAAATTCAGCAAGACGTAGACACCAATCCCAAGGCTTATTATTTTGAACAGGCCCTCAACGGTGTGTATGCGCGTCAGGCTGTAATTTCATACGTTCTTGGATTAAAAAAATAATTGCTAACCAATTCGTAATGCATTATGAATTAAAAACTTACCCACATGGACAAATCAGAACTCAAAGTTAACGCCATAAAAGACGGAACGGTAATCGACCACATTCCCGCAAAAGACCTTTTTGAGGTTATCAAAATTCTCAACCTCGAAAAAGTAGACAACCAAGTAACATTTGGAACCAATCTCGACAGCAAAAAACTCGGCAAAAAGGCAATTATCAAAGTGTCGGACAAATTCTTTAAAGACGCCGAAATCAATAAGATAGCCCTTATTGCTCCCAAGGCAAACCTCAATATTATCAAAAACTACGAGGTAATAGAAAAACGCCCCGTAGAGTTGCCTTCTACCATCAAAGGCATTTGTAAGTGTATGAATCCCAAATGTATAACCAATTCAGAGCCGATGTCTACCAAGTTTGATGTTATATCAAAAGAACCGCCGGCTTTGCGTTGTTTTTATTGCGGCAAAGTTACCGACCGCGAACATTTTGTTATCATATAAAAATTTATAAAAAATGGCAAAAAAATTAGAAGACTACATTACCACCATACCCGATTTCCCCGAAAAGGGAATTATGTTTCGCGATGTTACAAGCGTGCTCGAAAGCGGTGAGGGATTGCGCCTATCAATCGACGAACTTTACAAACTTACTCAAGATATTGAATTTGATATAGTTGCAGGAGCTGAAGCTCGTGGTTTTATTTTTGGAATGCCGCTTGCCTACAAAGCTGGAAAGCCTTTTGTGCCGGTACGCAAAAAGGGAAAACTTCCTCGCGACACATATCAGCAAACCTATAATCTCGAATACGGCACTGCCACAATAGAAATTCACAAGGATTCTATCAAACCCGGACAAAGAGTAGTACTTGTTGACGACCTTATTGCTACCGGTGGCACAATCGAAGCCGCTGCCAAATTGGTAGAACAATGCGGCGGTATTGTGGTTAAAATATTGTTTTTGATAGAGTTAGAAGGTCTCGAAGGTCGCAAAAAACTATCAAAATACAATGTTGCTTCGGTGGTAAAATATCCGGGCAAATAAACACTCGCTTATTTAGGATACTCTATACGAGCGTGATAAATATTTATCAGTTTCTCCTTAAACAGTTCCTTTACCTTGTCGATGTCTCTAAACGTTAGATTGGTATTGTCGAACTGTTTTTGGGCAATCTGACCGTTAATAATATTGTCTACAAGGTTGCTAATGGTAATGGTGTCGTAAGTTTTGAGACTTTTTGACGCAGCTTCGATAGAATCTGCCATCATCACAATTGCATTTTCTTTGTTTAACGGACGCGGACCGGGGTAGGTAAATTTATCATCGCAATCCTCGTCGGGATGCTCGTTTTTGTACATTTTGTAAAAATATCCCGCTTTCGACGTGCCGTGGTGGGTTTTGATAAAGTCGATTATCTGAGTGGGCAATTTATATTGCTTAGCAATATTAACACCTTTAACCACGTGATTTATAATAATTTCGGCACTTTTTAGATAGTCGAGTTTATCGTGAGGATTAATGCCTGTTACCTGATTTTCAGTAAAATAGAGCGGTGCAGTAAGTTTGCCAATATCGTGATAAAGAGCTCCTGTGCGTGCAAGGTGAGGGTTACCGCCTACCTGAAAAATAGCAGCTTCGGCAAGGTTTGCCACTTGGGTGCAATGTGCAAAAGTTCCGGGGGCTTCTTCTGCCAAACGACGGAGCAAAGGACGGTTGCTATCGGCAAGTTCCACAAGTGTAACATCGCTCAAAAGTCCAAAAACTTTTTCAAACAAATAGATGGCAGGATAAGCCAAAAGCAACAGCATACTATTGATACCGAGATAGATAAGTGTGCGCCAATTGGTACCATCGATATTGCCGTTGTACATAAATTCAAAACTCAAGTACACCAAAGCGTAAATCACAAAGCAAATAAACGATGTGCGGAAAACCAATCCGCGGCGGTTGATTTGCTGCAACGAAATAATCATAAAATATCCCGGCACAAACTGCATTACAAAATATTCAAACGAGTTGGGCACAACAAAACCCGTTGCCACACAAGCCATTATGTGGAAAAACAACGCCGTTCGTGTGTCAAAAAATGTCTTGATAATCAATGCCAAAAGCAAAAACGGCACTGCCCAAATGCTAAACAAATTGTAGCGAATCACAAGGCTCATACCCACAATCACCAAAGTTATTAGGCTGAGCACCAGCATCGAATACTTGGTTTGAAAGAAAATTTCCTTGCGGAAAGTTTTCAAAAACATATAGATGAGCGCAAAAAAGAGGATAAACACAATAGACTGACCAAGAAATGTGTAATTGTAGCCAGCACCATGGTCGCTTTGCTCATATTCGCGGCGGAGTGATTCAAGTATGCGAAACTCCTCATCGCCCACCATTTCGCCTTGGAAAATTATTCGCTGACCTTGCTGCACAATTCCTCGAGTTAAGGACATATTGTTAATCGTCTCATTAAGAACCTTTTGGGTTGTGGTTTCGTCGTAATTGAGGTTTTGTTCGAGCCATTGATTCGGATTGAGGTTTTCAACAATTTTTTCGATATTTTTAAACTCGGTGTCGCTCATTTTGCCTGCCGATTCTGACATAAAAGCACGTATACAATTCTTTACATAAAGATAAGCCGCCTTGTTGGTAAACACCTCCGAAAAGCGTTTTTGAGTGGTGATGTCGCCGTCGTGAATAAGGATAACGCGATCTTTGAGGTCGGTGCCATCGGCAAGACTCTCAGTTTCAATAAGTCCATTGGTGTAAACAAAATTTAGCGATGCATACACCGTATTGCGAAAATTATGGTAAATATCCTTAGTGCCTATGAGAGTGTCGTTTATAGTGTCGGTACGTCCCACATACTCTTTCATCAACGAATTGTAGGTTGCGAGAAAACGTTCCATATTTTCAATTTGCACCTTGTTGTCTTTGTTGAAATACTGCATAGCGTCGGCAATGATGGTGTTTTTTTCATCCTCCAACTGATCAACGCTTTTGTAGATTGCAAAATCAAACGGAGCAATAAGGTTTTCATGTTTCCACGGACTGCCCTTTTGGTATTCGTATTTAAACTTTCCCTCCTTAGGTAGCACGTAAAGTATTATTAATACGGCAATTACGTAAATAAGTATTCTAAAAATACTTGACCATGTATTAATTAGCGAACGCTGTCTTTTTTCCATTTTTACATTTGATTGGATAATCCAAAAGCAAAGGTAGTAAAAAAATGATTTTGTATATAAATTTGGAAGATTTTTTTTGTCAGGGCATTTTTACACCACCACTTCAAAAATCTCCTTGTTGCCAAAATGCATCGTCTTGCTGCCCGAAACCTTGCTTTTGTTGAAATTAAAACTCAACATATACCCCTTGTTAATGTGGTAAAAATCAAGGTATTCGGTGAGTTGTTTTTCGCCGCGAGTATTGTAGGCATCACCGCGCCAAATTTTCATTTCAATGACGTATTGTTCGCCTAAGTAATCAATAATCATATCGGTACGGGAGCGGTCGCGGGTTTCGGCTTCGATGTAGTAATTACCTGTGCCATTGATGATTGGCTTGATATAAAGCATAAAGAAGCGACGACCTTCCTCCTCCTTAAATTCGATGTCGTTGCCACCGTAAATGTCGTTGAAATGCACGGCAAAACGTTCGAGAATTTTGTCCATCAGGAGTTTTCCGTCTTCAACAAACTGATTGCGATCGGTGTCGCCGGCGGTGTACAGAATGTCGGATATTTCCTCATCGCTCGAAAACTTATTGTAAAGGCGTGTTTCAATAATACGGTTGAAAATCCTAACCTTGCCGTTCACCGGTTTGATGTAATTGAACATAGCGGCAATATTCAGAATTTTGTTATCGGAATTGTATGAAATGGATTTTCCGTAATACAAAATATCTTTCAGAATTTCAGCCATTTTTGGAAAAGTTTCCAATTTTTTGTTCAAATCGTCGAAAAAAGTGTTGTTCTCTTCCACAAGAATCATTTTGACAGCTGAAATTATACCCCCCTTATTCCATCCGAGATTTTCTTGGTCTATCAACTGACAAAGTTTAGACACGAAATAAGGATACCCCGACGAATAGTCCCAAACCATCTGCGCCATTTCGGAAACATTCATACCCGTGTTGTGGTCGTCCTCGTAATCCTGAATCATCTGCGCTATGCCGTCTTTGTTAAACGACATATCCGCTTTAAACGGTACGGCAATGTTCCACGGCGAATTGTATTGGTGGTCAGAGTCGGGACGTACTTTGAGTTTGAGGTTTTTGATGTCGTAAACGCCAGCAAGGATAACGGACTGAAATGTCGGAACTTGCATACGTTTGAGATATTTGTTTCGCAACATACGGAGCATTTCGATAAACGATTCGTAATTGCTTGCGTTGTCAACCTCGTCGATGAAAATAACGATTGGGGCGGCACTTTTTGTGCAAATATC
>JAGCDD010000210.1 GCA_017651345.1 Bacteroidales bacterium
AGTTACACAGGCGTCTTGTTAGTCAACGGAGTAAAAAATGGCTTTAAAATCATCGTAAAATGAAAAGAGTAATTATTTTGTTTTTTATAATAACAACTATTTCAACGGTTGCTTACGCGCAGAAAGGGCATTATTTCAGTGCCAACCTTGGCGGCGGCAGGCACGACATCCAATACACCCTCGGCAACAATGGCGACAAGACCGCCGGTTTGGGTTTCAGGGGCGGATTGGGCTGGCAGTGGATGTTTTCGGAGCATTTTGGCGTAGGCTTGGGTGCTGATTTCAATACGCTCACGATCTCCGGCAAATTAGCCTTTGCCGAGAGCACGCCCAACCTCACCGACAATGAAAACGGTCTCAATTTCACGTCCAATGTCTCCTACAACAATCTTAAGGAGGTTGACAATATGCATGTTGCCGACATTCCGCTCAGTCTTTATTACCAAGCGATGCTTTCTGAGAGGTTGAGATTGTTGGTAGGTCTCAATGGATTCTACACGGCGGTATTGTCGCAAAAATACAAGACCAAAGGCGGCGACATTGCGGTCGGCAAATATTTCCCGGATTACAATCTGGATTATTCAGGGCTTGACGACAGGGAGCACGGCGTGTATTCAGTGTCGGATTTTTCTGGCGATATGAAACTCAAAAAAACTCTTTTCGGCACGGGTGCGCAAGTTCAATTGTGCTATGCCTTGGGCGAAACTCGCCGCGTGGAACTCGTATTTGGCATCTACGGCGCATACCGTTTCGCCGACCAAAAGGACAATGCCAGCGGCAAGGTCTTCAATTTTGAAACTGCTGAATACAAGGGTATTACGCAGAGCGATTTGGCGGGCAAAGTTTCTTCGGCAAATCTTGGCGGTGCGGTAGGTCTGCGAGTTCGTATTGGCGGCAAGGAAAAAGAACCCGAAATCGAGGAAGAACCCATCAAGCCCACGGAAACCGAGCAATTGGTAGTACAAAACGTGCCTGAGCAGCCTTCTGATTCAGAGCAACCAACAGAAGACGAGCAACCTTCTGATTCAGAGAAGCCAACAGAAAACGAGCAACCTGCAGATTCTCAGCAGCCAACGGAAGTCGAGCAGAAAACCACAGAGCCATTGCGTCCGCAGGTGAGCCGCCTTGAAGAATTGCTTGCCAATGTGCCGCCTATTCAGATGCCGTTCAATTCCTGCACCATCGTACCTTCCATGCGTCCCATTCTTGACGACGTGGCGGCGGCGTGGAAGGACAATCAGTCGCAAAAAATCCTTCTTACGGGTCATACTTGCAATATCGGCACAGCGGAGGTCAATATGCGCCTTGGTGCCAAACGCGCCGAATCAGTAAAACAAGAACTCGTAAATCGCGGCGTCTCTCCCTCCAAAATCTCCACCGAAAGCCGTGGCGACACCGAACCAATCGCCCCCAACACCACCGACCAAAACCGCCAGAAAAACAGACGTGTAGAAATCAAATTGGTGAAGTAAAAAACAATAAAAGTTGACTTTCGACACAGGGTCGGAAGTCAACTTTTATTGTTTTAGAAATGTGAACAAGTGTCTGATTAGTTGAAATATTCAGATGAGGTCGAACTCTTGGGACCGGACAGTTCAGTAATCTTTCCTTCGCTGATTACTATGGTTTTCTTTCCTGTGGTAGGTGTGAAAACATAGCCGCTTGTTTGTTTCACTTCGATTGTGTATGTGCCAACTTCAAGTTCATATTTGTAGGTGCTGGCTTTTGTCCACGTAGCCTTTTTAACACCGTTGATGTAGAACTCATATTCCTTTGATGAATCGTGAACAATCCACAAATAACCTGTTTTTGAGGTTTCAGGTTCGGGTTTTGTGGCTGTTTCGTAAACAGCATAAAGGGTTGTTTCGCCGCCAGAGAGCAATGACAAAGACAATGTCAGCAAGAAAGATGAATAACCGAATTTCTCAGTATCTGTGCCATTTTTTGCCAATTTTTGATTGCCAGCGTATTCAACTTTTGTGGCTGTTTTAGATGTTGCCCAGCCAATGAACTTCTTGCCGTCTTTTGTGGCTGTGGTTGTTGCGATGGTGAGAGACTCAAAATCTTTTTGGAGTTCAACTGCCTCGGGTGCAGTGCCTGTGCCTCCGTTCAGGTCGTAGATTACCTTGTAATTGTAGGTCTTGACAGGTGCAGCGTTCTTCTCCCAAACCGAATAGAGAATTAGGTTGGCTGTTACTTTGACTTCCTGACCCTCTGTGTACTCAGCCGTTGAACTGCCTTTGGTTGTTGACCAGCCGATGAACGAGTAGCCATCGGCAGCGAGAGTTCCAGGACCGGCGATTTTCACTGTTGCGCCGTCTTTCACTTTCTGTTCGGGGTCGGTAGCGCCACCCAATGCGCCGACGTTGTTTTCGGCTGTGTACAGCACAGTGAACTCCTTGGATGTTTCACCAGTACCGGAATTGCCGTTGTTGCTGGAATTGTTGTTGCCGGAATTGTCATTCGGTTTGTCCACGTTCTGAGAATTGTTGGTGGGCTCTGGTTCGTCGTCGTCATCGCCACAGGAAACAAATACTGTGGAGAGCATCAAGAATGCAATCAATCCAAATAAAAATCTTTTCTTCATAATTTTGAATGTTTTTTTCTGCAAATCCCGAATCAGAAGTTATTGTATTAAGTTGTGATTAGAAGCCATAAGAAACAAAAACGTGGGATTTTACTTTGTCGCTCGTCCCACTAATTGAGGCTTTGGCCGGCCCATCCTTCTGAAACGAGCAACGCCGAAAGCCCCACGATTATATGCATAACACCACCGCACACCAATGCACGGCGTATTATCAACATAATCAAGAGGGCATCACCGTTGCTTTGCTCTTGAAGGATTATCGAAATGGCCAAATTTCAATTAGTCAAGTACAAAGCGCATTGTAACGCCTTTATTTAATATGTCCGTTCCCGCCTGACGACGGGGATTTTCGTTTGCAAAGATAGCACATTTTTTTAAGATGCGCTATCTTTTTTGAAAAATATCAATTTCTATTCCAAATTGACGGGCCGGCCAAAGCCTCAATTAGTGGGACGAACGTTGATATATTTCAATAGTTTTTTAATTCCTGTTCTCAAATCGGTAACTGCCACATTGCCAAGCGTTTCCCGTAGGTGTGATGGGTCGCCCACAAAACGTTGCACGTCATAATTGCGCGGCGGATTCACCTTTACCGAAAATCTAAATCCCATTTCGCGGAGGATGTCGATTATATCTGTAATCTTGTTGGCGACGCCGGGCAACACGTGTATTATATCTGATTCAAAACGTTTGGAATCAAGCATTTGCATACATTTGATAATTGCCTGTACAGTGTCGTTGATATGCGTGAAGTCGATGACCTGCGAGCCGCCTTCGAGCGTGATTTCGCCGCCGCTCATTGCTGTGCGCACAAACGCCGGAATCACTCGCGTGGGTATATCGTAATCGTTGCCATAAACATTTGAAAATCGCAAAATGCAATTTCTTTTCACCGTCGATTTTACAATCCGCTCGCCTTCAAGTTTGTAAAACCCGTAAATGTTCATCGGCAGGAGTTCGGCATTTTCGGCGACGGGCAAAACATTTTGTTCTCCATAAACCTCTCGGCTACTGCCAAAAATCATCCAACAATCTGGATTTTCGGCGGCGGCTTCGGCAATATATTGTGTGCCTTTGAAGTTGGTTTCGATACAATTTTGCTTGTCTTTTTCGGCGTCAACAACCCGGCTCACGGCTGCAAGATGGACAATGCCGTCAAAATTGTTGTTTTTTATATATTTTTTGACAGCAATTTCGTCGCGGATGTCAAGTCGTTGAAAATCAACATTATCCCTCAGCAATTCTGCGTCTTTGGGCATATCTTTGATGTCGATTGCATACAGTTTTGCACCACATTTTTGGGTTATTAATGCCTCCAACAATGTTCGTCCAATGAAACCAAGTCCGCCGGTTATCAGTATTTTTTTGTCTTTCATACACATATGATTTTTTCTCCTTGTTCGTTGATTATCAATTTATTGCCGTCAAAATCCGTTACCAATGCAAATCCGTTGTAAAATGGCTCTACAATTTGGTAACGTTGTTTGTAAACTTCATTGCCTTGAATATCAATATGATACCAACCGTCTGCATCTTTCGCTGTGGCAAATCCCTTGTGAAATACGCCAAGGTCGATGAATGTTTTGCCGTTGAGAGGATTGCCATTGCCGTCGATGTGCATAAACATTCCAGATTCGGACAGTTTTACGCAGGCATAACCGTCTTTGAAATCTCCAACATAACGGTAATTATCTGAATATAAACGTTTTCCATTGATATCGATATGAAAATAATTGCCATCAAAATCTCGCACAACGCATTTCATTTCCTGATAATTTCCACAAAATGCATAATTCTCTGAATAAACGCGTTTGCCCTGAGTATCAATATGATAACAATCGTCATCAAAATCCGTAACCGCAGCCAATCCGTCGTAATAGCCAAATGCTCGGCTGTAACGCTCTGGGTATATGGCGTTTTCGTTGGTGTCGATATGATACCAACCTGTTTCGTCTTCCACGGGAGCAAGTCCGGGCGCGTGGAATTTCAGTCGGTTTTTAAAAGTTTTCATTTGTAATTAATTGATTGTTAAACACTAATGCATCCAAATTCATACGTTTTGCACTTGCAAATGCATCGTTTTTTTTATGGACAATCGGTTCGCCTTGTGCGTTGAATGATGTATTTATCAACGCCATAATACCGTGATTTTCATACAAATACGTCAACAATGCAAACATAAACGGATTGTTGTTTTCTGATTCCAAAGTCTGAATCCGTGCCGTCTGATTTGCGTGAATTACGCCGCACAAATCTTTATCAAATTCGTGCTTGATTTCAAAATCCGACAGCATAAATTTTGCGAGCGGATTCACATTTTGAACTGTTACTTTTTCCGCAATTTTTTGGAGCATAATCGGCGCAACAGGACGATACCATTCGCGTTTTTTTACCGTCATACTCAGTTTTTGCGAAAGATGTTTGTTGTTTGACACCGCAATCAAACTACGATTGCCCAATGCTCGCGGTCCAACCTCGCCGTTACCATTGCAAATGCCTATTATTCCGCCATTTAGAAGGATTTCGGCAGTCTTTTTGATTGTTTTGTTGTCAATTGTCAATTGTCCATTGTCAATTCCAACATTGTTCAAATACGGCGAATGAATTTTGATTGTGTTGCCCTTTTGACGCTCCAACAATGCCGCCGCGCCAATGCTCAGTCCGCTGTCGTTGCAACACGGCGCAATGTACACGTTGCGAAACATACCGCTTTCAACGATTTTGGTGTTTGTAACGATATTCAGTGCGCAACCGCCGCCATAATAGAGATTGTCGCAATGATATTTATGTTGCAGATTTTCAAGTTTTTGCAACACTGCATTTTCAAAAATTCGTTGGAATGTTGCGGCGCAATTCTGCATAAATATGTCGTGTGTGTCGAAATCAGCAACGATTCCAAAACGCTGTTTTGCAGATTCCAAAATCGCATTTTCTTTGTGCCAATAATCCTTGAAAAATTGGTTTTCTTTGAGCCAAATTTCGATTTCTGAATCATAATTTCCCAAACTTGCAAAACCCATCAATTTGCCCGGTACTGAGCAATGCATACCCGGTGATGCATTCAACATCTTGAACGTGAACGAATTGTCGTTGAAAAACTTTGATGCAAATCCCAAATCCGTCCAATTGTTTTCGATGAGCGTAAATTTGCCGTCGCGGTAAAGGAAGGCGGAATAATTGCCCAAAGACGAGCCGCCATCGAGCGACACCAACAGCGAATTGTCCTGAAAATCACCATAAAACGGTAATGTAGAACAGATGTGGGCAACCTCGTGCTGCACCATAAATGAATTTGCTGGCTTGCCTTCCCATCCTGAATATTGCCAATATCCGTGCGCAGGTATCGCGTTGAATTTCAGATGGTTTTGATAATCAGCCTCAAACCTCAACCGACCGTTTTGAGAAGAGAATGCATTGCCAACAAAATCATTAACGCACACCAAATCAAAATCATCGGGGCAATCAATGATTTTTTTGTCGATTAAATCCTCGACATACAAATCGAGACGGTTGTCGTATTTGCGTCGTGTAACACGCTCTAATTGAAGATATTGCACAATTTCTCCGTCCTGCATAACGCACAGATTGTGGTCGTGGACGTATGCCGGATATTCAAAGGTGTTGCGGTCTTTGATACCGTAGATTGCTACTGTTGGTTTTGCCATAATTTAGATCCTTTTGATGTTCAACAATCCTTCGCCAAATTCAATTTTCAAGCCGCCGAGAAACTCTATCCAATGGTTTTTGTCGAAATATTCTCCTGTAAAACAATGGATTACAGGTGCAATGCAAGCGTCGTGAGTGATGAAAACATTGGCGGTGTTTTCGTCAGATTTGTTGGTTTCGGTACGCAGGAAATCCAACAATATTTTTGCACCTTCTTCCTCTTTGCGGTTGAAAGGTGGCGGTGTTCCGTTTTCGATCATTTCCACAATGCCCACTGTTCCAATTTGTACAAACAAATCGGCTGTATCGCCAAAAACGTATGGTCCCGGTTCGCCAAGCACTGTACTCAATTGCACATCTGAATCATCGTCAAACGCCTCCTGAATACATTTTCCGGTCTGAATACACCTCTTAATCGGACTTGAATAAATCCTAATTTTCTTAAAATCTTGCGCCAATTTTTTGCCAAATTCGCGGGCGCGTTTTTCACCTTCGGCGTTTAATAGCACCTCAGCGTGGTTTTTGGGATTTTTCACCGAATCGCGATTGGAATGTCTGATTACAAATGCTGTTTTCATTATTTTTTCCTCCTCATATTACATTTTTTGCAATTTTCACTGTTGCCCCAATTGGCGATGAATAAGCGGTATTTTTCGCCGTTCCACATTTCTAACGGAGAAAGGTTGTTGACGTTGCCAAAATCGCCAAATTCTCTGCGAACCTCTGACGGACAGCAACATATTTGATACGAACCGTCGTATTCTATCCAAAGTTCTTGTCCGAGAAATTGACAGAATGTGTCGTCGGAATCGATGGCGGGAGCGGCAAGGTCGATTGGAGTGAAATTTTCCAACTTGATTTTGCCGTCGGCAATGGTGTGACATTTTGCGCATACCTCGTTCCAAAGCGGAGCTTTTTCTGCGGTTCTGAGCATCTCAACATCCAATGAATCAGATGTTTTCCAAAGGTGATGACCCTTCACACGGTCAACACCGTGGTCGATTGCCCAACGGATTATGTTTTCGAGTTCGTAGAGATTCGATTTCATAAAAGTACATTGGAGCGTTACAGTGCTTTGGCTGCCGAGATAAT
>JAGCDD010000211.1 GCA_017651345.1 Bacteroidales bacterium
CTCCGAGATTGAGGTGATGAACATCCTCAAACCCGAAAGCTTCTACTCCGACAAGCATAGAAAGATATTTGAGGTGATAGTTCAGTTATCTACCGAACATTTGCCCATAGATATCTACACAGTAAGCGAGCGTCTTAGATCAAAAGGAGAATTAGAAGATATAGGCGGAGCATACTACATTGCATCGCTTACCGAACGAGTAGGTAGTGCTGCCCACTTGGAATTTCACGCGCGTATCATTGCGCAAAAATATATTCAACGCGAACTCATCAAAGTTGCATCCGAAATAGAAAACAAGGCATACGACTTGAGTAGCGATGTTGACGACCTTCTCAACTTTTCGGAGAAAAAAATCTTCGACCTTGCTTACGGCAACATCAAAAACGACACTCAGAGCATGGATCAAGTGCTCAAAGAGGCAATGGCGCAGTTAGAGGAGGCAAGCAAACGTACCGACGGTCTTAGCGGCGTACCTTCAGGCTTTACATCGCTCGACCGCATTACCCAAGGTTGGCAGCGAAGCGATATGATAGTGGTAGCGGCACGTCCTTCTATGGGTAAAACAGCGTTTGTATTGTCGATGGCTCGCAATATGACAGTTTATCACAAAGTACCAGTAGCCATATTCTCACTCGAAATGTCGGCTGTGCAGTTGGTAAACCGACTTATTGTATCCGAAACTGAGTTACCGTCCGACAAAATCCGCACAGGCAAACTCGAAGATTTTGAATGGATGCAACTCGAAAAGAAAATCAAAAACCTCGAAGGCGCGCCATTATATATCGACGACACTGCAGGTATTTCACTTTTTGAACTTCGTGCTAAATGTCGCCGCCTCAAAATGCAGCACAATATCGAAATGGTAATCATCGACTACCTTCAGCTTATGACAGGTCCACCCGAGGTACGAGGTAACCGTGAGCAAGAGGTGTCAACAATTTCGCGTGGTATCAAAGCCATAGCCAAGGAGTTAAATATACCAATAATAGCACTTTCGCAGTTAAGCCGTCAGGTAGAAATGCGTGCAGGCGACAAGCGTCCTCAGCTGAGCGACCTTCGTGAATCGGGTGCGATAGAGCAAGATGCCGATATTGTATGCTTTATCCACCGTCCCGAAAAATTTGGCATAATGCAAGACGAACAAGGAAATTCTACCGAAGGACTGGGACAAATTATTATTGCAAAACACCGTAATGGTGCATTGGAAGATGTTAACTTGCATTTCCGCGCCGAATTTGCCCGATTTGAAGAGTGGGATAATCAAGGACTTATGGTTTCAGACGATTCTGGAACTGTAACACAAGTATTAGGCAGCAAAATGAACGGAGGATCATCAACCATAAGCGACCCAATGGCAGGAATACCGATAATGCCAGGAATGCCAGACATAGGAGGATACGACCCATTTTCGCCACCGCCGCAAAACTTTGGTGCACCAATGCCCGACAACGGAGAAGCTCCATTCTAAAATCAAAAATTATGAGAATTATTGCCGCCATATTATTAGTAATAGTTTCGGCACTGCCTTCTGCCGCCATGAAGATACTCATCCCCATGGACGAAACGCAAACCAATCACCTCAAAGCATACGGTGTAACCTACACTGTATTAGAGGCTGGGTTAACGGCAGAATGGCTTTTAAACTATCGTGGAGGCAGTTTTCTAACCGACTACACCGACCAAATAGCCACCATTTGCCGTGTGCGCAATGTAAGTTTTCAACAAATACCCGACGCTGCAGCCGACAATATTTTGGCGCAAATTTCGCGCAACGACGTTAATATGGAGCATATCAAACTTGAAAAAGCCCCCAAGATAGCTGTCTACGCACCAAAAACGTACAAACCGTGGGACGATGCCGTGATGCTTGTGCTCACATACGCCGAAATTCCATATACAGTAGTCTACGACGAAGAAATACTCACTGGCGAACTCTCAAAATATGATTGGCTACACGTTCACCACGAAGATTTTACAGGACAGTTTGGAAAATTTTACGCATCGTACAAAAACGTGCCATGGTATAAAAATCAAGTAATTGAATTTAATGCACTTGCACAAAAAATGGGATACAGCAAAGTGTCGAAATTAAAATTGGCAGTGGCTAAAACTATCAAACAATTTGTAGAAAACGGCGGCTTTATGTTTGCAATGTGCAGTGCCACCGACAGTTTCGACATAGCACTTGCCGCTGAAAACACCGACATTTGCCAATCTATGTTTGATGGCGACCCTATTGACCCAAACTGTCAAGCAAAACTTGATTTCAACGCCACATTTGCATTCAAGAATTTTAAACTCGAGCTCAACCCCAACGTATATGAATACAGCGACATAGATGCCACGACATCGCGTAGAGTTCAAAAAGAGAACGACATATTCACCCTATTTGAATTCTCTGCCAAATGGGACCCTGTGCCTACTATGCTCTGTCAAAACCACGAAAACATTATCGATGGTTTTATGGGACAAACCACATCGTATCGCAAAGAGGTATTAAAAAGTTCTGTTTTGATTATGGGCGAAAACAAAGCCGCAAACGAAGCCCGCTACATACACGGTGAATTTGGCAAAGGCACATGGACTTGGTATGGCGGACAC
>JAGCDD010000212.1 GCA_017651345.1 Bacteroidales bacterium
AAAGGGCTATTACAACGTGGCTGTGGGCGTATATTTCTTTCCCGACTATATTCTCGGTTCGGCATACGAAATCAAATATGGCGATAAAACTATCCGCGTGGTGGGCAAAGATATTTGTCCCGACGGCGACAATTCGTGGTTTGACAACACTCCCGAAGGCTTTGAATATCTCACCGGCGACAAAAAACTCGGCAAGGTAAACGTAAAATGGCGCGAAACTCCATATTACACCGACAAGAACATCGAAATCCGTGTAAAATCAGGCTCAAATGCTTGGTTTCTTGGTCTTTTTGTGTTCAACGGACGTTACGGCATAAAGAAGTTGGAGGTATCTGACGACGGCAAGAAGTTTTACGAGATGACACCTTATAAATACAACGCCTTTTGGGAACTTCAATGTCCGTTTGGCAAATACGACCATCCGCTCACCTTCCGCATCACCGACCGTTACAACCATACCGTCACCACCAAACCATTGAATATCAATCCCGATGGCACCGACGGATACGATGCAGGAGGGAATTTTGAATATTAGGGGATACGGGTATCAAAATCAATTGTTTAGTAAAAACTCTAATAATATTTACTTTGTAAAATATTGATTATCATATATATATTAAAAAATGTGCGCGATTTAGTTTGGATGGTGATTATTTTTATTAGTTTTGCTGCCGATAATTTTAATTAGAAATTTAACAATTTACTACAATGAACAAGAAAAATTTGCTTTGGCTTTTAAGCCTTTTGATGATTGTACAGGTTAGTTTCGTATCTTGCAACAAAGATGACGACGATGATGAAGTTTCTCCGGCAGACATTAAAACGGCCATAATTGGAACGTGGAAATCTGTAAGTATAGAATGCTATTATGATGGTGTAAAGGATGATGAAGAGACTGAAATCTCCGATGATAACAACTATGAATTGGAAGAATTTAAAAGTGATGGCACTTTCTCTTATTCTTATTATTATAATGGTGTGAAAGAAGATGGTTCAACTGGTACGTGGACAATCGACGGCAGTAAGATAACATATATTTATAGTGATGGAGAGAAAGAAGAATATACAATAACCATTAAAGGAAACACTCGTATTGAGACCGCCGAGGATGTTTATAATGAGCAAGACGGCGAGCACACATATAAAGAAGTATTTACATACACAAGACAATAATACAATTACCGAATAGTATCATTAAACATACATTCAGCGATGATGTTTATTTGTAAGCATCATCGCTGTTTTTTTTACACCTCCTCCATCTTCACCAAATCGCCGCCCTTGAATATCATCACAATCTTGTGCAACTTTGAATTTGAAATCATCTTAACAATCTTGCTGTCAGCGGCATAGAAGTCCAACTGTGCTTTTGCGGCGACAAAGGCATCGGCTTCGTCCTTGGGTTCGCAATTGGTTTTAAGATGCTTGAACTCAGCGAGATAGCAATGATTAACAAAATCAAACCTCGTGTCGGGCATCAGGAAAATATCGCCGTAGCCGTGATTGAGTTCGATTTCGGGGTGCATAAGGTAATACGGATTCATCGCCAAATACGCCATAAAAAAGCCTTGTATTGTCCGCTCTCCCTCGATTGTGTTGCGGTTGACGGAAGCGTTTTTGTAAGCCTGAGCAATGTACGTGAACATTTCCTTATAATCGCCATCGAGCGCGGCATTGTCGAAAGTTAAGTTCAATTCGTTGATGTTGACAGGCAAATATTTGTCGTATTCTTCCTGTAAGTATCTGTAATACTGCGTTCTTACATTATTATTAGGAATCGAAAGTATCGCGCTCAATCCCCTCGTTCCCGAAATTGTCAACATTCCATAATAGTAAAGTAAACTTGTAAAATTCTCAAACTTCACCACCGACGACGCCGGAAAATGCGTGTTGATTTTTTCGTAAATAAAGCCCTGTTCTATGATTTTTTTGATAATAGAATCGCGGAAATTGTTGTCCTTTTCCAAACGGATAAGATGGTCGAGTTTGGCGTAATCAATCATCGCATTCGGCACATACATTTCCACAGGAAATTTGCCATCTTCGATGTAAATCGCAATGTATTTCAACGTCATCATACCGTTGAACATCTTCGGCTCGCCATCTACAAAACTATCCACCGAAAAACAATAATTGTCGCACCAAGGTTTGAGAGTTTCAATTAATTTCTGCGTGGTTGTTTCAGAATCTCCTTTTATCCAACCAACTGAAATATAATAGTTTATCATCTCACGGACATCGTTTTCCGAAAAACCGAACATTTGGTTGTATTGCCTTTTGTTGGATGCGTATTCGGCAATATTGAAACCGCTTGTCAAGTCGTCCAAAGTAACAGGCGAAACGCCCGTTATGAAAATTCTCTCAAAATTTCCCTTGAACTTTTTGAAAATATCACGATAAAAACCTTCGCCGTGAGTGATTGATTTATAGACATTTTCGCCCTTCAACGACCAAACCGTGTTGGTGAAATTGTCGTACTCGTCGAGGATGAGGTAAAGATGGTTGCCGTACGCTTTGGCGCGTTCAGCAATCATATTGATTTTTTCAGACGTCAGATTTTCGTTTTTGATTTCGGCGGCAAATCCGGGGTAGTACATATCCTCATATTTTATTGCAAACATATCAAGACGATTGTTGCAATAAACATAAAAACTATCTTTCAACTTGTCGTATTCGTTCAACACCTGCGAAAAATCAAGCGTCAGCACCTGATAATAATTCCTCCATTGCGTAGGGTGTTCGTGTACGTACAATCCACCAAAAAGTGCATCAAAATTGTCCTTTTCCTTGATGTCGTAATAATGCTCCAACATACTGAGAAACAGACTTTTGCCAAACCTTCTCGGCCTAACAACCAACATATAATGACTATCTTTCTCTATCATATCGATAAACATAGTTTTATCAACGTAATAGAGATTCTCACGTCGCACCTGTTCAAAATCATTTATGCCCTGCGGCAAAAGTTTTACATTCTGTTCCATCGCAAATATGTTTTTGCAAATGTAATCAAAAAATTTCGCATTTTGAATTGCCGTCTGATTTTATTTTTTTATAGATTTGTAAAAAAATTCAGTCGCTTTTGTACTGACCTAAATATTTTGATAATATTATGCAAGACAAATACATAAAACTCATTGCCGAAAAACTCGGCATCCGCGAAATTCAAGTTAAAAACACCGCTTTCTTATTTTCGCAGGGCGCAACTGTGCCATTTATAAGCCGTTACCGCAAAGAACAAACCGGTACGCTCAACGAGGTGCAGGTGGCTCAAATTAAGGACGAAATTAAAAAGTACGAGGAACTCGAAAAACGTAAGGCTTCGATCCTCGAATCTATTGAAAGTCAGGGCAAACTCACCGACGAACTAAAAGCAAAAATCGATGAGGTGATTACGATGACCGACCTTGAAGACCTCTATCTGCCTTATAAACAGAAGAAAAAGACCCGCGCTTCGGTGGCTAAGGAAAAAGGTCTCGAACCGCTTGCCGACAAAATTCTTCTTCAACAGAATGTCGACCCCGAAAAACTTGCCGCACCGTTTCTCAACGACAAGGTGGAAACCATCGACGATGCTCTCCAAGGCGCTCGCGACATTATTGCCGAACATATCAACGAAAATGTTGACACTCGCAACCGTATGCGAAATCTTTACAACCGCGAGGCAGTCATTTTCAGTAAGTTAGTGAAAGGTAAGGAAGAGGAGGCGCAAAAATTCAAGGATTATTTCGACTATTCTGAACCGCTTTCGCGCATACCCTCGCACCGTTTGCTTACATTGATGCGTGGCGAAAACGAAGGCTTTTTAAAGATTACTATCAAACCCGACGACGATAAGGCTATTAATATGCTTGAACGTCAATATGTTAAAGGTCGCGGTAATGGTGCAGAGCAAATTAAGATTGCCGCCGAAGATTGTTACGACCGTCTTCTTCAACCATCGATGGAGACCGAATTTGCCAACATTGCCAAAGAAAAGGCCGACGAGGAGGCTATCAAAGTGTTTACCGAAAATCTTCGCAACCTATTGTTAGCAAGTCCGTTGGGTAAAAAACGCATTCTCGCTCTCGACCCTGGTTTCCACACCGGCTGCAAACTCGTCTGTCTCGACGAGCAGGGTAATCTACTCCACAACGAGGCTATTTATCCTCATTCGGGTATGAAAGAGGCTTTTGCCGCAATGAGCAAGGTTACCGCACTTGTAGAACAATACAAAATCGACTGCATTGCCATCGGCAACGGCACGGCAAGTCGCGAAACCGAACGCTTTATTAAAAAGGTGCGTTTCGACCGTGATATTCAGGTTTATATCGTTTCGGAATCGGGCGCATCGATATATTCAGCCTCGGAGGTTGCTCGTGAGGAGTTTCCAGAGTACGATGTAACTGTCCGTGGCGCAGTTTCGATTGGACGCCGCCTGTTAGACCCGCTTGCCGAACTCGTAAAAATCGACCCAAAATCCATCGGAGTGGGTCAGTATCAGCACGATGTAAATCAAACCAAACTTAAAGAGAGTCTCGACGATGTGGTTGTAAGTTGCGTAAACCAAGTGGGCGTCAACGTTAACACAGCCTCTAAGCACCTTTTGACCTACGTTTCGGGTCTTGGACCTGCCTTGGCTCAAAACATTGTCAACTATCGCAAAGAAAACGGACCGTTTGGCTCGCGCACCGAACTCAAAAAAGTTCCTCGAATGGGCGATAAGGCTTTTGAACAATGTGCCGGTTTCCTTCGTATCGAAGGTGCTGACAATCCGTTAGATAACTCTGCCGTCCACCCCGAAAAATATTATATCGTTAACAAAATGGCAAAAGACCTTGGCTGCGGTGTCAAAGACCTTATCACCAACAAGGATATGCGTCAAAAAATCGACATCAAAAAATATGTTGACGACAAAACCGGTTTGCCAACTCTCACCGACATTATCACCGAGTTAGAAAAGCCTGGTCGCGACCCTCGTGGCGAGTTTAAAGTGCCTGAGTTTGAACAAAGTGTAGAAAAAATCACCGACCTAAAAGAGGGAATGGAACTCAACGGCATAGTTACCAACGTTACTAATTTTGGAGCGTTTGTAGACCTTGGTGTTCACGTCAGCGGACTTTTGCACGTTTCGCAACTTGGTGGCACCCGTCGCAACCCCGTCAACCCCTCCGACGTCCTCAAAATCAACCAGCCAGTAAGAGTAAAAGTGCTTACAGTAGATGTGGATCGAAATAGGATAGGGCTGGGATTGGTGAAGGAGTGAAATTTGTTTTCTTAGTAAAATAATAATTGTTACCTTTGCGGAAGGTAAATAGTTAAAATATGGGCTCGATTTTTATTATCAACGGTATTTTGATTTATATGTATGGTTTTGACCATAATCCACCGCATATTCATATACGTAGCGGTGCCGATGATGAGTTTACTATTACTATTCAAGACCGTATTGTTGAAGGTAAGGCTCATTCTAAAACTATTGCTATTGTAAATCAGTTTATAGACGAACACCAACAAGAACTCCTTGAACTTTGGGATATTGCTCAAAAGGGAGGTAAAATAAATAAAATTAAATAATTATGATACTGAAAGTTACAGATGTGGAATACTTGGGCGGACATACTTTGCTCTGCGGATTCAACAATGGCGAAAAACGCAAGATGGATTTTGCCCCTTTGCTAAAATATCCCGCCTTTGAGGAATTGAAAGATGAAAAAATGTTTGTGCAGTTCGGACTTTTGGATACTATTTTTTGGTCTAATGGTGCCGACATTGCTCCTGAATATTTATTAGAACACGGCGAAAAAGTGGCTTAATATGACTGTACTCTACGAAGATAACCATATCATCATTGTTTCAAAAACCGTTAATGAGATTGTCCAGGGCGATAAGACTGGCGATACGACCCTCATCGACTCTGTAAAACAATATATTAAAGTAAAATACAACAAGCCCGGAGATGTGTTTCTTGGTCTTGCACATCGCTTAGACCGTCCTACATCGGGAATTGTGGTTTTTGCACGCACAAGCAAGGCTTTGAGCCGTCTCAACGCTATGTTTCGCGACGGTGAAATTCATAAAACCTATTGGGCTATCACTGCCAACTGTCCAAAAGAGACCGAGGGCACGCTCGAAAACTTTATCAAGAAAAACGAGAAACTCAACAAGAGTTTTATCGCACCCAAAGAGACAAAGGAGGCTAAAAAAGCAATTCTTAAATACCGTATCATTTCAAAATCAGACCGTTATTATCTTTGGGAGATAAACCTTCTCACTGGTCGCCACCATCAGATACGCTGTCAGTTGGCAGCCATCAACTGCCCCATCAAGGGCGATTTAAAATACGGCTATCCGCGTTCAAATCCCGACGGCGGACTTTCGCTTCACGCTCGCAAAGTGGAATTTATTCACCCCGTAAGCAAACAAGAAATCTCCGTTACCGCCCCCGTACCCGAGGGTGACAAGTTGTGGGGGTATTTTGAACAGCAAGTTGGGTAATATAAATGGTTGAATTCTCAAAATAAAAAATAATTTTGTAATAATATCCTTATTATCAGCAAATTATTAAATAACTAAATAAAATATGCAATAAAACTGCAAAAAATAGTTGTATAACTATTTTTTTTAGTTTATATTTGCATCATAGATTTAACAACAAAACAACGAAAAGCCTATGGACCCGTTAGTATATACATTTCGTGTTTCGCTGTCGCTTGCAGCAGTGTTTGCCGCCTACAAATTGTTTATGAGCCGCGAAACTCTCCATGCTCTCAACAGGTTTGCAATTCTTGCAGCGGTGGCAATGTCGTTTGTGTTGCCTTTTGCCAAAATGCCGCAGTTTTCGGTATTTAGCGAAGATTTGACTATCCCTGAGGCGCTGATTGAATTAGAAGGCGTGGTGGTTAACGGCGATGCCGAACAGAATCTCAGTTTTTGGTATATCGTGACCGCAATATTGATAACTGGTTCGGTATTTTTCTTTTTAAGATTGTTGGTGTCGATAGTCAGCGTGCTTTTCAAGGTGATGAAAAATAAGAGTGTCAACATTGGCAATGGTATCAAACTGATAATTGGTGGTAGCGACATTGCACCTATAAGTTGGATGCGCTACATAATTATCAGCGCCGATGATTATGCCAACCACCCCGACGAAATTCTTGCCCACGAAACAGCACATATCCGATACGGACACTCTTTCGACCGTATTTTTATGGATTTAGTGTGCGCTATTCAGTGGTTTAATCCTTTTGTATGGCTTTTTCGCCGCGAATTGTGTGCAGTACACGAGTTTCAAGCCGACCAAAAGGTGGTAGATTCTGGCTTTAATGCTAAACTTTATCAAATATTATTAGTAAAAAAGGCTGCCGGCAGAAGGTGGAATTTCGTAGCCAACAGCCTTAATCACAGTAACTTAAAAAATCGTATTACCATGATGACACGTAAAAAGTCTTCTAAAAAGGTGGCAATCAAGGTATTGCTACCCATGGCGGTATCGGCTGTATTTGCCTTTACATTCGCCTGTTGTAATCAGTCCAACTCTCTTTACGATGTTTTGGACGCAAATGTTTCAACCCAATTATCCAATCCTCAAACGGCAGATCAACCTTTTGTAATAGTGGAAAATATGCCCGAATTTCCTGGTGGCGCAAAGGCGTTGCTTGATTACGTTTCCTCGCACGTTGAGTTTCCCGCTGAGGCTAAAAACGACACTGTTCTTAGTCGAACTACCTACCTCAAATTTGTAGTAGACAAGGTTGGCAAGGTAAAGAATGTGGAAGTTATCCGCTCTTCTGGCAACCCATTGCTCGACGAATCAGGTATCAAAACTATTGAATCTCTGCCTGATTGGAAACCCGGAACACAGAGTGGCAAAGCCGTTGATGTGGCAATGCAAATTCCTATCCAATTTGTTCTTGGCAACTAAACATCGAAACACACTATCAACAGTTTATGATGCCGGGGCAAGTGGCTCCGGCATTTTTTTACTCCTGTTTGTTATGCTCCTTTACCAATTCGCAGCCGTCGCAGCCGCCTTCTAAGCGTTTTTTTATCAATTCTTTGTCGATAATCATCTGTTGGGTGCGCATACAGTAGATGCCGCGTTTGCGCATTTCTTTGTTGTGCCCTACTTCGTAGTCGGGGAATTTTTTCTTCTTAGAAAAAAACGTCTGCACGCCGAGTCCGAGAAAGCACAGCGCCAATATTACTAATACTACTAAAAAAACTTTTAAAAACATGTTTGCTATATATTAATAGGTGTCAACATCAAGGCGACCGAGTTTTTTGCCATTTTGATCGTAAACGGTTGATTTGCCGCTGCGTTTGCCTTTTTTGTATTTGCTCTGCATTTTTATGTTGCCGTTGTCGTAGAAGAAAACGGTTTCGCCGTGACGCAGACCGTCTTCGTACATTATGCGGGCTTTAACCTTGCCGTTGGTATAAAATTCGGTGTAAGTGCCGTCGAGTACATCGCTATCGTATTCGGCCTCAGCCATTTTTACCTGACGTGCGTTGTCGTGATAAAAATATGCTATGCCGTCGAGTTTACCTTTGTGATAATTGGCTGTGGCATAGAGATTTCCCGATGGATAATAGGTTCGCCAAATACCTTCGATTTTGCCGTCTTCGATATTGCCTTCGTAGTGAATTTTGTCGGTGCTGTCGTAATTGATTTTGGCTGCTCCGTCGTCGAAATCCATATCTTCGGTTAATGCGGCTTTAAAGTCGAGCGAATCTAAATCTTTCATTTCCAACGAGTTTTCGGCTAATGCCTCAAACATTTGCAGCGAGTCGGCTGCGGCTGCGGTGCTATCGTATTGGATGGCAAACGATGAGCGGAAAAGTCCTGCGTCGTTTACCAATTGGAAACCAACGCGGGCAAACGAGCAGATGAGGTTTTTATTCTCCTCCAAACTCTTGCGATCTTCGGCGGGAGAGTATTTGTGGAGGGTTTCGTACATTTTGGGCGTCTGCACAAAGAGCGAAATGTTGGTCTTGATGTCAAATTGGTCTTTGAAATCGGCAAACTTTGGGTTTTTGTTGAGAGTGCGGCCTTGCAGATAGTCGTCGATAATCTGATGGATTGATTCTTGCGAATTGGCAAATACCACGTAGTCTTCTATGTAGGTGAAGAAAGGCTTTTCGATGTCCTTAAACAGTTTGCCGAGAAACATTTTGAAAATGCCCTTGATGCCGAGGTATTGGATGTCGAAATTGCGGTAAGGCTCAATTTTGAATTTTACAGGTGTGCGTCGGTTGAGATGCGTAACTATCTTACCAAGAGATTCTTTGGCGCGTTTGATGTCGGAAGCGTTTACGAACACAACACCGTCGATGTCGCGTGATTTTTCGCTCAGCGGGCGGAGTTTACAAATAGCAATTTCGGAGCCTATCCAACCTAAGAAATCATCTTTGAGACTAAATCCAAGCAACTTTTCTACTATTTTGATATCAGTTTCCATAGTTTTTACTTCGGCGGGATTGCCTTTGGCGTATTCGTCCATAAGTGCGGAGTAAAAACGCATAAAGTCGCTGAAATTCAACGAGAAATACAATGCTGTTTGGTCTGACATTATTTCAAAAGAACGCGATTTGCCGGGTGTTACATTTGAAAATGCCCTGATATATGAATATACGCTGTCGAGACTTGTGAATCCGTCCAAGTGTATTTGGTCGTTGTCTAAGTTGATTTCGGCGGCTGTATATGCCAACGACGCTCCGAGCATATCCATCACATCGCTCGGGTCGGTGGAGTAAATTGAGTAAAGTCCGGGGATAAGTTTGTAGTTGACATACGCCTTGAACAATTTTCTATTGGAGAGTCCTGAGGTTACTACCTTGAAATTGAGGTTGTTGTCCCAAAATTGAGTATTGTGGTGACGGATAACACGCTCTACAAGACTTTTGTCGAGACTTATGGCTAAAATGTTGTTTACCAATGAGATATTTATATCGAAAGTTGGGTCTTCAATGTCGCGGAGGGTGTAGATGTCGTATTTGCCTTCGTTGGTTTCAATCTGTGATTCAAGAAATTTGAAACCTTTTACAAGTTTTAGCGACGCTTTGATTTCGGGGAAATATTCGGCAAACTCTTGAAGGTCGATGAGGTATACCAGATCCCAGTTGCGGTCGTTGGGCATACAGCCAACAACCAACAGTTTTCGGTCTGAGAGAATCTTGTCAACGGCTTTGTTGTTGTTGAGAAACCAGTCAACAGTTTCGATATCTGAGTTGATGTCGGCAAAATATTCTGTTGATTTAAGATACTGCCACAGAGCGCTTCCGCTGAGTGTAGACCACGCCTTGGATAGGTTTTCGGTTTCGATAACGAATGCGGCATCGCTTGGCACGGCGGCAAAAGCGTTAATATCTACCGTCTTTCTAAATAGTTTGTGGTATCCGATAAAACCCCCGACAAGGAGTGCCACCACTCCGAGGGTTATAAACATTCCCAAAAGTACTTTTTTCATATAATGGTGTTTAAAAGGTTATGCAATTTTGCGAAAACAAAGATAAACTAAAAAAATGATTTTACCAATAACTCGTGGCACAAATTATGTTTACAATTTTACTAAAGAAATTATTTTTATGTTATGTACAATTACACTCAATATCCAGCAAGTATAATTCCGCGTAATATTTTAGAGGCGCAGGACAGCCGTATCCCCGTGCCCACTTCACCAAGAATGCCCCAACGTCCTACGCTTGCCAAAATGCGTTACACAGGATTTGTATTATCTGCAGTTGCTTTAGGATTGGTGGCAGGATACAAGTTTTGCCCTCTGCCTGCTTTCACTTGGCTAACAGCTTTGCTCACTGTTTTTTTGGTGGCTTCTGTTGGTTTGGCTGTATACGACTGCATTCTCAACCGGTTGAAAAAACTTTCGAATCAAAAGGCGCTTGCCAACTACGAATACCTGATGCGTGGTTACAACGACGAACTTGCCGCCATTGATGAGGCCAACCGTCAAAACAACGATCGCGCTTCTCTTGCCCGTTTCCGTAGTGCTAAAGTCGCTGATGCTTTGCAGTTTACCAATTGTCAACTGAAACCTGCCGACGAATGTGGCGTTGGGTGCAACGATGATTTTTACAAAATACTCAACGAATATTTTCCCGACAAGGTGCTTACTAATTACACTATTTTGCAAAGTCCTGATAGTAAAGGTTTTGTACCTACTTATATTGTTTCGGTTTCCGACAAAAAACTTTATATTGATGTAGAAATTGATTCTCCTTATGATATGGAGTCGGGCGAACCCACAACATTTGTGAAGAACGATAGCTGCGAGTTTTCTAAGCAAGAACACGATACTTTTTTTGAAAAGGCTGGATGGTTTATTGTCCGTTTTGCCGAGGAACAAATTGTAAAACAGCCTATTAGTTGCTGCAAATATATTGCTCAGACTATTTACGAAATTATTGGCGACGACACCGTGCTGCAAAAGTTCAATACAGTGGACAATATTCAGCCATTGGATATGTGGACCTACGACCGCTGCTTACAACTTCGTCAAGAGCGTTACCGCGAAAACTATCTCGGTATTCCTGAACCTACGGAGGAAACTGAGCCCGAAGAAATCACAAATCAAGATGAAGATACAAAAAACGAAGAAGAAATCAATACAATAGAAGAAACATCATCAGAAATGGAAATCCAGCAAGAAACCCCCGAAATTACCGACCCCGGAGAGAATCCGAATCCCCACTTTATGGACACTATCGACGAGCCGTTGCCCGATCCTGAACCCGAACCTGAGCCTCAACCCGCTCCTGAGCCTACTCCAGAACCCGCTCCTGAGCCTGAGCCGCAACCTGCTCCCGAACCTGTGTTTTCTGATCCCCGTTCTGTGGAGAAAAAAAATATTGTGGAACTTGTGGCTAAGATGAACGAATGCCACAATCTTGAAAAATGGGATTTTTTGCTCGACTATTGCAACAAGGTGATTGCCATCGACCCAACTTTCCAACTCGCTTACCTTCGTCGAAGCACTGCATACGGCAATCTCGGCAAGTTGGAACTCGCCATCGAAGACTGCGAAACCGTTATCAAATTGAACCCCGATAATCCTGACGCTTATTACAATGCGGCTGTGGCAAGCCTTATGCTTAGCCGTTATCCCAAGGCTATTGAGTATTTCAAATATGCAATTTCGCACAAGATTGCCCATCCCGAAGACGTATTGCTGACCCTTGCCGGAGTGTACGAAAAAATTGGCGACAAATCGGGCTACAACGAATATTTGCAACAGTCGGCTTCGCTTGGCAATCAAACTGCCCGTGTTATGATTATAAAACAAAAACAAGACGAGGGTAAAAACGCTGACAATCAGTTTAAAGGATTTAATACCCGAAATATCAAGATAGCGCACGAGGGTGTTACAGATATATGCTTCAGTTTCAACGATGAGTATATCGCTATTGCCGATCAGAGCCGAAAACTTCGTGTATTTGATATTTCATCGTGGGAAACTATTCATAAACAGGATGTTAACGCCACTGCTATGGCATTTAGCCGCAACAATAAATATATGGCTGTGGGTGGACAGAGTTTCTTGCGTGTAATGAACGTATCTACAGGTGGTTTCAGCCTTTTCTCCGATATTATAAACTACACCGGCACTATCAAAAAGATGTTTTTCCACCCGTTTAACAACGAGACCCTCTTTGTAAGCGACAACTTTTCGCTCTACAAGGTAGACATTAGAACCAAGGTGATCAACAAGGCTATTGCCGACTTTAGGTTGATGTCGGTTTCGCGCGATATGCAGTATGTGGCTGGCTACGACTATTTTCACAATTTGAAGATTTACCGTATCAACGCTCTGTCGGAGATTTTTAAACTCGGTATCGAAAGCTCGTCAGAAATCAAGTCGATGTCGGTAAACTCTGATGCCACAAGGCTTATTTATGGATTCAAAGATGGTCGTGTGTGTGTGTATAATCCTCAGATACCGATACCTGTTGCCGAATTTAATATCGACTGCGAAGTTATCGACATCAAGATTAGCAGCGATTCGCAATTCTTTTCTGTGCTCGGTGCCGACCGCAAACTTAGATTTTACAATTCTTTTACATCCGAAAAAGGTCGCGAGATTTTTATGATGTATTTCCCAAAACTTATAACTATGAGCAACGTGGGCAATATGATAGCCATTGGCAATTTCAACGAGGATGTAGACATTATTTTTGCAAACGGAACCGCCACCGAAACTGTGTCGCGAAGTGCTATTTAATATGCAGTCTGCTATTGTTTTGTTTGATTTTGATGGCACTCTTGCCGATACTTTTGAGTCGGGGGCAAGACTTATCAACCAGTTTGCCGAACAATTTGGCTATAATAAGATAGATTTTGCCAAGCACAAAGACCTTTCGGCACGTCAGTTGGTAAAACTTTCGGGTGTAAAATGGTGGCAGATACCACGCCTTGTGCGTTTTTTTCGCAGAGAGTCTGCCAAACATGCCGATGAAATTAAGCCTTTTAATGGAGTGGTAGAAATGGTGCGGCAGCTTTCGCAGCATTGCGATGTGGGTATATTATCCACAAATTCTGCCGAAACTGTTGGTAAGTTTTTAACTAATAATGCGTTAGATAGTTATTTTTGCTATATTAAAACCAACGTTCCATTGTTTGGCAAAAGCCGAGCCCTAAGGCGCGCAGTAAGATTTTTACGTAGAAACTACACCTTTATATTATATGTCGGCGACGAAATCCGTGATATTGAGGCCTGCCACAAAGTGGGTTTGGATATTATTTCGGTTTCGTGGGGATTTAATTCGTATGGGGCATTAACTCTATTAAATCAGAATGTCGTAGAATCAACAGACGCGTTGTTAGAGTTTCTTAGTAAAAAAATGAACTATGGTTCAAACTGGAAATCGAATGCTACAGGAACACATAACTTAGTTTCTCCAGTTACTGGGTCGGCACCAAACTCCATTGAAATAGAAAAAGAATAGACCCCTGGATTATCTGGTTGTTTTATAAAGTGAATGTAGATAATGTCATTAAGCATATTTATTGGGTTGGTGTTAGATATGGAGTCTATACGACGGTCGAAGGCTTGATAGTATTGTTTAGCAACTAACATTTCGTTGTTGCGGGCTGTATGTATATATATGATGTCGTTGAGAACACTGCCGGCAGGATGTTGCATATCGTATTGTCTTTCTGTAACAACGTTGATTGCCTTCAATGGCATTACAGACGCGTAGTATTGGTTATCTATTTCATGTTCATTTGAGAATATTGTATCTCCGAAATATTTTGCATAACTTTCAAATATACCCATATCATACGGTTCGTATTCGTTAAATTTAAATATTTTTGCACTATCAATGCAGGATATTATTAAATATGAATCTATTTCGCCGATTGTGTAAGGTTGTCGGTACTCTCTACTATTTTCTTTGTTTGTAATCAAAGGGGTCGATGGAATGTAATAGTAGTCTATTATTGAGGGAAACCCCAATCTGTATGGTATAGTGTCCCCTATATTGCTTTTTTCGCATGCTGTAATACATGCTAAGGTGATGATAATGAGTATTATTTTTTTCATGGTAGATTAGTTTTTAAAGTGTAAATCTTTGGCATATTCTAATGCGAATTTATAATTTCGGTCTTTGATATTGTTGGGTTGTCGGATATATTTACCATCGCTTCCAAGTATATATTTTTCATTTACATCAAAAACGTCTTTGCAAAAATAGCCGTTAGTATCTTCCCATCCCCAGTTAATGTGAATATATTTGGACTCTGTTATGTTTACACTATTGGCATACTCATAATGGCTACTACTTTGACCTGTAGCATCATCATATTCTACTACTACGTATGTAAGACTATTCCTCGCAGTAATCTTTTGATTTACATATCCATCTACTAACCATTGGTGACCGTTTTTATAATTATGAAAAAAAAGAGAACCTTCATTCGTCCTATGTCCACTCATAAAAACAGGCCATCTTTTATTTAGATTGTTTATAACATCATCATATTTATATACGCTCATAACCGTCGGAACT
>JAGCDD010000213.1 GCA_017651345.1 Bacteroidales bacterium
AGAACACCGTTTTCTGATTCATAATTAGTGTTATTGGGGTCCACATTTATTCCTGTCAGGCCGCGGCAATTAAAGAACGCATAGTTGCCAATGCTTGTAACCGAATTGGGGATGGTGACTACTTTCAGGCCGCCGCAATATCCGAACGCATTGACGTTGATGCTTGTTACCGACTTGGGAATGGTGTATGTCGTTTCTGTTTTACCGGCAGGATAACATATCAATTCTGTTTTTCCTTTATTGAATAGAACACCGTTTTCTGATTCATAATTAGTGTTATTGGGGGCCACATTTATTATTGTTAGGTCGATGCAACTTGCGAACGCCCAATCGCTGATGATTGTTACCGAATTGGGAATGGTGACTGCTTTCAGGCCGCCGCAATATCCGAACGCATAGTCGCCGATGCTTGTAACTGAATTGGGGATGGTGATTTCTGTCAGGCAGGTGCAATAATAGAATACATAGTCGCCGATGCTTGTAACGCCATCTTCAATTATTACTTTTTTTATGTTTCCGAATTCCGGTTTTGTAAATGATTCATAATCTTCCATATTGCCCGTTCCTGATATTGTAAGGGTTTTGCCATCAACTACGCCTTGAACATTTGTGCCTAAATGGAAGGTTGTTTGGGCAAATGCCATGGTTGCGGAAAACAACAATGCAACAAAAATTAAAATTTTGGTTTTCATTTTGTTTTGCTATTTATTTGATTAAATGGTATATATGCATTTCTATTAGAATTGGATGTTATTATTAGGGTAAAAATAGAAAAATAATTATATAGACGGCGTTTGTTATTTCACGGCTTTGAACAAGATTTTGTTTCAAAATATCAATTCACCAATTCACCATTAAATTCTCTATCTTTGCCCAAAACAACAAGAGAATATGCCATTGGATTTAAACAAGTTGACTGGCGGCGGCACGTGGCGCGACGCGGCAAAGGCGGCGGCATACAAAAGCATCGGGATTGCAAGCGTCAGTAATTCCATTTTTCAGTCATGTGACAATGCAAGTATAAGGAAATTATTGATTGGTCACGCCATAAACACAAACGGTGAATGAAAAAATATTTTGGGCACGGGGCATAGAAAAGTCGTAAAACATCAATTTTTTCAACCTTTAGTAATTCTATCAGCAATGAACCGCTTCAGTAAAAATGTCATAAAATAAGGGAACGTATAGAACTGTCCGTTAAAGCCTACATTCTTGTAGCACAGCTTAATACCATACTTGATATTGCCGTTTTGTTTTATCAGTTTGACAAGCGATTTTGTGGCGTTATCGGTGGCTTTCACCTCAACAGGAATCAGTGTTTCGGCATCGCGAACAAAGAAATCCATCTCAACGGTCGATTTTTCGTTCTTGTAACAATACAGCCCAAAGCCCGCTTTCACAAGCATCTCACCCACAACATTTTCATAAATGGCGCCTTTGTAGGTGTTGAAGTTACGGTTCCTGAACAAATCAATCTGCGCCTCATCTTCCATTGAAGCTACCAGCAGCCCTGTATCGTGATAATAAACCTTGTAGTTGTTAGGATTGTAATTGCCCTTCAGCGGCAATTCAAGCGAGTCTAAATAGTAGCAAATGTTAACGATACCCGCATCGCAAAGCCAATCGACGGTACCGACATACTCACGGTTTCGTGCACCTTTTGCAACCTTCGAAATCTGAAATTTCTTGTTGTCTTTTGCCAGATAAACGGGAATATGCATATAGATATTTCTGACTTTTGCTTTATCGATTCCGATAGCATATTTGGTAATATCTTCTTCATAATCAAGCAAAAGTTTCTTTTGAATTTTCAATATGCCCGAAAAATTGCCCTGTTTTACAAACTGTTTCACCACTGCCGGCATTCCGCCTGTCAGCATATATTCCTTGAAATTGCCGAAAATTTTTTCAAGAATGGCATCGGGCAACGGCTTCACATCGCGCATATAACTGTAAAGGTCATCAATCTGCTCGTCAGTATATCCTTTTGCCCACAGAAACTCTTCGAAATCAAGCGAATGCATTTCATACTCTTCTTTATAACCAACGCTGTTAGATTCTATCTCGCTGTAACTTATGCCCATCAGCGAGCCAGAACATATAACATCGAACCGTCCGTCGATATCAAAAGGTTTAAGACTTGTCGCACAATTCGGACAAGCTTGCAATTCATCGAAGAAAATCAATGTTTTATGCGGCACAAATTGGAATTTCGGATTGATGGCAGACAACTGCTTTATGATTTCATCGACAGAAAAACCGTTGTCGAAAATAGTTTTGTAATACGGCTCTGTCGCAAAATTCACTTCAACCAAATGACTGTACGTTTTAGCGAATTTCTTTACAGAATATGTTTTACCAATCTGCCGTGCACCTTTTACTATCAACGGCTGTCGTTTTTCTTTTGATTTCCAATTTATTAGAAAGCTATCAATTTTTCTTCTCATCGTTGTTCAGCAATTATTCATCACAAAATTCCGAACAAAAATGAGTTAAAAATCACAAAATTCCTAACTTTTGGGGGATAAAAATCACAAAATTCCCATACAATTGTGTAATGTTTAAAGAGTAATGAGTAAAGATTAGTTTACGTTTTAATGGTTGCGTTTAACAATTCTCCGATTAAACAAAAATATATCTTTGCTACAAACTGATATTGAAAACTATGGCATTGGATTTAAACAAGTTGACTGGCGGCGGCACGTGGCGCGACGCGGCAAAGGCGGTCGTCTATATTCTGGTGGGCACGTTTGTGCTGTCGCTGGGTTTTGTGCTGTTCATCAACCCCTACAAGATTGTGCC
>JAGCDD010000214.1 GCA_017651345.1 Bacteroidales bacterium
GACGAAGAATGGGCAATCATAAAAACTACACTCGACAAAACTGAGCATCAAGCCCTCAAATGGATGTCGATTATTAATAATAAAGACAAGTGCGACACCAACGACGATGTCAAGAAAAAACTTCCTGTTGAACGTTGGAAAGACTACGCCAAAGGCAACGGCTCCACCATCGACGTTATTGTGTTCAAGATGGTTATTTCAGAAGGTTGGGACATTCCACGTGCTTGTATGCTCTACCAAGTTCGCGACACCAAAAGCAAACAATTAGACGAGCAAGTTATGGGGCGTGTGCGCCGCAATCCACGCCTAAAAGATTTTGAAAAATTGCCCTCCGAAGCCCAAAACCTCGCCACGACTGCGTGGATTTGGGGCATTCAACCCGACAAAGGCAAAAAATCGCGTCAGGTGCGGCTGTTCGGTAGCCTTTTTGACATTCCATCTGCAATCAAGATTAAGACAACACGTTTGAAGGAACTCTCTGAACGCAAAGATTTTGACGTTGACAAACTGATTGCTGAAAAATCTAAAACCGATGTAACACACGGCAACATTTTCACACTTTTTGCCAAACTGCAACGATGTGAAAACGGTGTCCGCGACTTGTGTTATCAATATGCCGACACCCCTCAAAAATGGTGGCGATTCTGCGACCATATTGATGCCGTAAACAAAGAGTACGACAAATTTATTTGCGACTATTCCGAAAGTATGGAAATTGTAACCGACAGCGACGGCAAACCGAAAGAAGTGTCATTCCCGCTTACCTCAGTTTATGTTGACAACGAACATTATCAAAACATCAGCGATTGGGTATGGCGACGCAAGGACGGCAGCGACAAATTTTCGTTTGACAGCGAGGCGGAACGAGAATGGGCAAATATTCTCAAAGACATTTCGCACGATAATTTTAGTACCGCCGAAGTTGGCGATCCAAATCCCAATTATGGAACGCCGAGACTCGACGGCTTAGAAGAACCCAAATTGCTAAATGCGAAAAACAAATATCTTTGGGGCAAAAACTATCTTGCCAATTCCGAAATAAAATTTGAATACTATCAAAACGGTGTCCACGCCTCGTATCCCGATTTTGTGTTAAAAGACAAGTATGGTCGGATTCATCTATTTGAGGTTAAAAGCGTTAACGTAAGCAACGCCGCGCAATTCGACAGTCAAGAATACAAAACCAAGATTCTTGCGCTTAAAGAGTGTTACAAACGTTGCTCCGAACTCACCGAATACTATTATTATCTACCCGTACTAAAAGATGATATTTGGCAGATAACACGCATTGCAGGCGGCAACGAGGAAGTTATGACCAAAGAAATGTTTGTCATTAGTCTTGATTAGATTTATAACCACAAAAATTACCGTCAATTTTCCCCCTCAATATCCAACAGAAAATTACCGTCAATTTCCGAAAAATTTGACGGTAATTTTTGTTTATAAGAAAAAATGTCTATTTTTGCGGATGGGAAAACACAAAACCATACAACTATGAAAACCGACGAAATCAATACTCGCAACTCCAATTATTATTGGGACTTGGTAACACGCAACGAAGACGCACCCAAAGCCGCCGCCCCCGCCGCTCCGAAAGCCGACGAGGAGAATGAATTTTGGTGGGTTGAAAAAATGTGCGAAAATCCCCTGCCGCCATACACAATGGAGGAGATACTTGCACGGATTGCCGAAAGCGAAAGACAATTTGCCGAGGGCGACTATATGGAAGCCGAGGCAGCAATAGACTTAATCGAGGCGGAACTTGACGCAGAAGACGAAATGGAACTTGAATTGGCAGAAGCGGTATGAAAGTATATTTCCCAAGTTTCGTAAGAGGGCCAGTTGACGAAAACCAAACGCCAATTGGCGGCTGCAATCAAAATGTTGTTGTCATCAGGTGCATCTCCCGCCTAAATCGCCCAAGCCACCGACCTATCCATCGACGAAATCAACGCCCTATAAGAAAAATTGCCGTCAATTTCCGAAAAATAGACGGTAATTTTCGTTTATAAAAACCGCCGCTGCCGCAAGGCAGCGTGTAGCGGCAATTTTCGTTTTACAACACCTCTGCGAAATAATGTTTCCTCAGCGGCATCGTTACTTTTTCGCCGGTGAGTTTCACGTTTGCGGACTGACGGATGTCGGCGGAGGATGCACCGATTTTGATGTTGAATTTGCCGGGGGCGATGTTCCATTGATTGTTGGCAAAATAACCCAACTGCGACGGCGCAACGGCAAATTTCACGGTCTGTTTTTCGCCCGGATTGAGCGACACGCGGGCAAATCCCTGTAATTGTATCGGTCTGATATTCTGATTGTTGTCCGTGGGAGATACATACAACTGCACAATCTCGTCGGCAGCAAATTTGCCTGTATTTTCAACGTCAACGCTTACATTGAACCTCTCTGCGTCTGTCGGTACTTGCGAATCGACATTGAGGTCAGAATATTTGAAAGTCGTGTATGACATTCCATAGCCAAACGGATAGGCGATGCGCTTGTCGGGTTCATTATTGTAATTATAACAAATCGGCTCATGCAACTCCTCGGCGGGGTACGAAACGGAGAGTTTCCCCGAAGGGCTGATGTTTCCAAAAATGATGTCAGCCAATGCGTTGCCGCCTTCCTCGCCCGGATACCACGCTTGAATTACGGCGGCGCATTTTTCGGCGAGACCGCTTATTACCTGCGCCCTGCCGCCAAAGATGACAAGCACGACAGGTTTGCCGGTTGCAATCAACTTGTTGACAAATTCTTCCTGACGACCGGGCAGACGGAGGTGTTTGCGGTCGCGGTTTTCGCCGCAAAGGATGGCGTTTTCACCGACGGCGGCAATTATAACGTCGCTCTGTTTTGCCATTGCAAGAGCCGCCTTTTCGTCAGCCTCCTCACCGCTGTCAATCTTGCGGTTTTGGATTTCTTTCAGGTAAGCAACACGTGGGTCGCCGCTTTGGTCAACAACGGTTTCCACGTCCTCAGTCCAATCGCAACCACGCTGATAATCAAGCGAAAAACCACGCGGCAACTTGTTGGAAAGTCCTTCCTTCAATCCAACGATTTTTGGGTGCAGACCGTCCTCAATGGTGCTTTTCCAAAAGAATCTCATCGACTGATAAGTGTAATCACCAAGCATCGCCCACATCGTATTTGCGTTAGGGCCTGTGAGGGCGATTTTGGTTTTCTTGGTTTTGAGCGGCAGGACGCCATTGTTTTTGAGCATCACAACCGACTGAGTGGCAAGTTGATAGGCAGTGTTGCGCTCCACGGGTGTGTCGTATTGGATGTGTCCTTCGTCGTAGAGTTTCACATTGTCGCCAAGCGTGCCAACCATATATTTGAATTTCAGGACGCGCTTTACAGCCGCCTCAAAAGTCTGTTCCGTTACGAGGCCTTTCTC
>JAGCDD010000215.1 GCA_017651345.1 Bacteroidales bacterium
CCCTCTTCGCTGTGTCGGCACATCATCTGCATACCGAGGCAAATGCCAAGTACAGGCTGTTTCAATGCTGGAATAAGGGTGTCTAAACCGGCTGCGTGGAGAGCTTCGAGAGCCGCTCCTGCGTGTCCTACTCCGGGGAAAACCACCTTGTCGGCGGCGGTAATAATTTGCGGGTCTTTGGTGAGGGTGGTATCGCAGCCAAAACGCTTTAAGGCCGCCTCCACCGATTTGATATTTCCCGCTTTGTAATCAATAATTGCTATCTTCATCTGAATATCGCTTTTTTTGCGGCGTAAAGATAGATATTGTAATTCAGAAAAGCAATACGTGCGGAGACGAAAAGTTAGAGCATTCGGTAATAGCGGTTAGAGGGATTGGATTTGGGTGAGTGGTAATCCTGTGAGTTCGGCGATTTCGTCAAGAGAATAACCCTTGGATTTCATTTTGCGGGCGGTTGCGATGGCATTAGATTGTGCACCCTCGGCGCGACCCTCAGCGCGACCTTTGGCTTCGCCAATTCTAATACCTTCGTTCATTTTGTACTCCTGTGCGCCCATGTAGGCGAGGTAATTGTTGTAGCTGTCGTCGTACTGCATCTGCTGCTTGGCAGATAGGTTTGAGTACTCGGCTATTTTTTCAAGTCGCATAAATAGCGGCTGTTCGCTTGCGAATGGTAATGCTGTTTCCATAGTGTCCATATTTGATAGGTTATCAATTATTTAGGATTTTGATACGCAAAGATAAAAAAGGTTTTCCAAATGAGCAAAAAGATTTTTTAATATCTCACTTACTTTTACTACATATTCATTTATTTCATAATTATATTTTCTATTATATCCAAATATATCTCTTTATATAAATATACCCTTAGTTAAAATAAAACATCTATCATATTAAAAATAAATCATTAGAATTATAATTTATTATCATATATATAATAAAATTTAATTACACAAAAAACTACAACACCTATCTTGCAAAGAAGAAGGGTTGAGTTGAAAAAAATTTTTGCTATCTATTTGTGTATAAATGGGTAGTTTTGGTTTTTAATTGGCTGTTATTTGTGTAGAAAGGGGTAGAAAAAGTTTTTAAGTGCCATTTTTTTATGAATAAAATGCGAATTTAATCTTTTGTAGTATCATTTTTTTAAGAAGAAAGGGTTACTTTTTGTTTTTAAGTGCTTTCTTTTTAAAACGAAAACCACTTTTAATTTAAAACTACACCGATTTTGTGGCTCTGTTTGGTGTTGCGAATTTAAAACTACACCAATTTTGTTGGTTAGATGGGTGTTGCGTTTTTTATTCTCCACCTTTTTGTAAAAAAATATTGGTGTTTGCTGCTCTCACCTCGGGTTTTCTTTACAGATTGAAGGGTGTTTTGAAAAAAATTATTATTTGTTTAAAAAAATTACATTAAAATTTGTATAATTATAAATTATACCTTACTTTTGGCAACATAAAAAACACAATTTTCCAACTCAAAAATTAAAACGACATGGCAAAAGTATTATCAGGTCCTTCGTTTAACTACGTTAGAAAAGTTGAGCTACTCAACTTTGTAAGCAGTATTGTAGCATTAGAAAGCGATATCGATACCACAGATACCGCTTTTCTTAAACGTTTTAGCAACATCAAAGTTTGTTTTGAGAAATTGAAGATTGGAGCAAACTATTCTCCAGCTTTCTTAAACGATGTGGTGGCTGCTGCCGACACTTTGAATATGAACCTCTACGATGTGGTTTGTCACCTTATCAAGGCAGGATTGAAACGCACCGACAAGCCCGAAATTGTGTCGGTGGCTGAGCGTGCCGACAATATGCTTTTGGACAAGAAACGTAAGAGCGACTGCACCAACCAAAGGGCTCGTCAGGGTCTTACCCACGCCCTTGTCAACGACCTCAACCAATTTACTAAGGCAGAACTTAAACTGCTCAACCTTACCGATGTGGTAGAGGCTCTTGATGTGGCTCAGGCTTCGCTGCTCAACGCCCTTACCGAACGTGCAGAATACAAGGCGGGCAAAGAACGTCAAGTATTCCAGCAGGCTTGCAACGAGTTTGTGGCTGCATATTCAAGTTTCAAAAATTACATCAACGACGAGGTTGCCACTCAAAACAATCTTGCCATCTTTGGCAAACTGTTCGTTAGAAAGTTGGCGATTATTGTCAACGAGATGAATCGTCTCTCCGTTGCCCGCAAAAACAACGAACCTATGCCTACCACCACCTCGGCATAAAGATTTTTCATTTATAGGATATCAATTTCACAACCACGAAAAACCCCAACGCCTATAGGCAATGGCAATTTTTCGTGGTTATTTTTTTGTAGGGAGCGGGGATAATTGAATTACTTCTCGATGATGGTTAGTTTTTTGAGCTCTGGAACAATTACTGCTGAACTATTTGAGATTGGAGCAGACTCACAGGCACCATTTTTAACTTTTGTAATTATATATTTGCCTGGTATGTTTGCCATCTGAAACTCGGTTTTGTTTGTCGTAAAACTCTTTTCTTGTCCGTCAAACGAATAAAACACTTCAAATGGAGCAGTACCCGAAAGAATTACCTTTAGCGGCTCTCCGTAACATACTGTGGCGTTGTCGAATTCAGCAGAAGGAAGTGTTTGACATGGGTTTTCTTCGCAAGGATTGTCCATAAACCACGAGGAGAGAAAGTTGTTATTACTAATAACATTTTTGTCTAAGGTATACATTTGGTCGGTAAAAACAGTTTCGTTGTTGACGTTGATTTCTATTGTGCTGATTTTCTTTAAAATATAATCAATAACATATATTTTATTGTCTAAACTATAATACATATCACGGTGTCCCATTCCTCCGAATTTATGTTCGGAATAGATAGTTTTTTTTTGATTGTAATCTGGAACTCCTTTAACAATAGGTACTTCTATAATGCAAACATCGAATGATGTAACACCGCAAAAATAATATATTCTTGAATTGTCAGG
>JAGCDD010000216.1 GCA_017651345.1 Bacteroidales bacterium
CCGCCTTTCCGCGTCCGCCGGCGTGAACCTGCGCTTTAATAGCCCACGACTGTGTGCCGGTGGTTTCTTGCAGTTTTTTGGCGGCCTCAACTGCCTGTTCGGGCGTTTCTGCCACAATACCTTCGGGTACTGCCACTCCAAATTTGCGGAGTATTATCTTGCCCTGATATTCGTGTAAGTCCATATTGCTGTTGTTGTTTTTGTTTATGTATTTACCTTTTTTCAGTGGGCAAAGGTAATAATATTTTGCATATTATCTGCTTTTTCCAATTTTTTTTGCAATAGTCTGTAGTAATTAAGGGTTTTTTTTTATATTTGTAGTCGAATAAATGCATTAATTGGTGATACGTATTTTTATATTATTATTATCATTATTTTCGGCGCAAGTTGTTATGTCACAAACCTTTTCGGGAGCATCCAATGCGGATATAGAAGACTGTCGTGCCGAATATGCCCGTGCTGTGGATAGTGGTAATCAGCACGAAATAGTGGAAACACGTATCAATCTGGCTCTTGTATATTGGTATTCTAAACTTTACACTGAGGCTATTACGCATCTCAAAGGTGCAGCTGTAACGGCTCGCTCTATTGGCGAAACCAAAAGCGAAATTAGTATCAACGATTATCTCAGCATTATTAATTGCGAACTTTTAAAATACGATGAGGCTTTGAGTTTCGCTCGCGAGGCTGTGCGTATTGCCCGCCAAAACGGTTTTCAAAAAGAAACTGTTAACTCGCTGATTAATACTGCGGCGGTGTATATGTCGCAACGCGATAATGTTAAAGCTCTTGATTATATAATGGAGGCTCTTGGCATTGCTAATGCTATTGGCAACAATTTGTTGATATGCCGTTGTTGTCAAATCGCTTCGCAAATTTATGCCGATATGGGCGATTCTGAAAAAAGCAAGCAATACGAACGTATGTATCACGATACCGAAAACAGCCTCAACGAACAAGAATTGTTGAAATCAAAACAAGATACTCAAAGCGAACTGTTTGCTACTGAAAATGAAGTTGTTACCAAAGAAAAACAGCTTCATGTACTTGAAAAACAAAATCAGCAGACTCTCGATTCGCTTTATCGGGTAGAGATGCTCAACAATCAAATGCGCTTAGAGATGCAGCTCATTAGTCGTGAGCGGGAAATAGCCGAACTCCGTATCCGCGAAAAAGAAAACGAAATTGCTGCTGCAGAGCGATTTAAAAAAATTGCTATAGTGGTTATTTCGGTAATTACTCTGTTGCTGGTGTTGCTGATTAAGTTTCTTACCGACCGCAACCGCGCAAATCGCCGATTGAAAACTGCAAATGCCGAACTTAGCGAAACTTACCAAACTGTAAAATTGCAAAACAGTCTTCTCAATTCCAAAACCAAACAGATTGAGGCGCAACGCAACGAACTTGAGCGCAAAAACAATCAGATTATCGACAGTATCAGTTCGGCAAGCCGTATTCAAAAAGCTATGATGCCTAACCGCCGCATGATAACCAACTATTTTGAAGAGAGTTTTGTGTTTTTTGAGCCTCGCGATGTGGTTAGTGGCGATTTTTATTGGTTTTCGGATGCTGGACGTTACCGTTATCTCGCCGTAATCGATTGTGTGGGGCATAGCGTTCAGGGTGCATTTATGAGTGTGGTGGCAAATTCGCTGCTCAACGATTTGGTTAATAAGAAATTAATAGAAAGTCCCGCCGAAATTCTCCGCATGATGAATGTAGAGATTATTAAAGCGTGGTCGCACGATAAAGAGCACGATACGTCTGATCAAGGTATGGATGTGTCGCTGTGTCGTTTTGACAAAGAATCTAACGAAATCACCATAGCTGCTGCAAATCATACTGTTTGGACAGTATCTGATGGCGAATGTTCCGAAATTCAGGGTGATATTTATTCCATAGGTGCCTCTTTTGCCGATAGTATTGATTCTGTTTTTACCAATCATACAATCAACAACAAAAAAGGAATGGCGCTTTATATGTTTTCGGACGGTTTTCAAGACCAGCTTGGTGGAGAACAAGGACGAAAATTTATGCAAGAAAATCTTAAAAAACTAATTATCAGCATACAAGATCAACCTCTGTCGCGTCAATCCGATCTATTGGGCGAGGCATTAGAATCGTGGAAAAACGGTCGTCCTCAAACCGATGATATTTTGGTTATTGGCGTTAAAAACAGATTTTTGGATATTTAACTAACTACTACGATGAAAAAGTCGAAAACCATATTTTTAATTTTGGCGTTAATAGCGGCGATATGCACCTTTATATATATATATATTGATTATATTGCTCCGCGTGAAATTGCTCAACCATCAGTATCGCAAACATTTACCAATTATCGCGACACTATCCCCAAAACCGACACCACTACGCAAAACATTCTTTTAATTGGCGACAGTATGGCATATTCGCTGATGTTTCGTGTGCAAAATTATTGCAACTACAACCATCACAACCTCAACGTGGTAACATGGGTAAGTGCCACCACAAAAACATACGCCGAATGTGATACGCTTGAATATTTTGTCAATCTCTACAAGCCTACATATATTCTTTTTGTAATTGGAGCCAACGAAATGTTTGTACGAGATGCCTATGAGCGTATCGACTATGTAAACCGCATAATACCTCAAACCCATGGCATACCCACTATATGGATAGGTCCGCCCAACTGGAAAGAGGATTCTGGAATTAATAATATGTTGATGAGCAAGTTTGGACCACGACAGTTCTTTTTATCCAAAAAACTTACCTTTACACGTATCAAAGGTGATGTTGCTCATCCCGACCGTCCTGCAGGCACTATGTGGATGGACAGCATAGCATCGTGGATCAAAACAAAAAGTTTTTTCCCAATTCGATTAGAAAAACCGATAGAAGACAACCCTATTCATGTAGATTTCGTAAAATTAGTTGTAAAAGAAAATTAGCGTAAACAATAAATTAGGGCAAAAAAAGTTTTATAAAAAAGCCTAAAGCGCATTATTATTAACCAACTAATAGAATTTGACTATGGGTAAAGTTTTAAGTTTTTTTAAATACTGTGGCTGCAAAGTTTCATCTATATTTGCACCCGAAAACAGTCAGATAATGAAACGTGTTGTTTCCATATTGATTATTTCGGTAATATCGGTTAGCGCATTCGCTCAACAACACCGCAAATACCAATTCGACGAGATAGGTCTCGCCGTGGGCACTTGCTATTACAATGGTGAGATCAATCCTGTCAAACCATTTTACAAACCTCAAATAGCCTTTGGTGCCAATATTCGTCATGGATTCAACCAACGCATAGCACTATCGTTTGAAGCATTGCGACTCAAATTTGTAGGTGCTGATGCCGATTTTGACAATCCTTATCAAAACGCTCGCAACGCAAAATTTGAAAACGAAGTAATAGAACTTTCGTTGCAGATGGAATTTAACTTTTTGCCATTGGTAAAAGGTTCTAAGTATAACTTTGTGTCTCCTTATATTGCAGCTGGTCCCGGACTGGCAGTAGGGTCGTTCCCGCACGAAGGTTTACAATTTATAATTCCATTTGGCTTGGGCGTAAAGATCAGTCCCACACGAATTTTCACCCTTTCGTTTGAATGGAAATACCGCAAAATGTTTACCGACATGCTCGACCATATCGACGACGACCTCTACGACCCGAAATATGGCGTAGAATATACCAAACAACGCTCGTTTCTTGGCAACAAAGATATGTACTCGTTTTTGGGCGCGGTACTGTCGTTTCAAGTGGGAGGCTCATCGCAGCAAAAATGCGGTGCATATTTGTAAAATATAAAAACTCAAATGTCAATAAAAGAAAAACTCGACCCAAACAGAATACCGCAACATGTGGCGGTAATAATGGACGGCAATGGCCGATGGGCTAAACAACGCGGCAAAGACCGATTAGAAGGACATCATCAGGGAGCCAAAGCTGCCCGTACTACCGTAGAAGCAGCTGCAGAAATTGGCGTTAAATACATTACCCTTTACGCTTTTTCGATGGAAAACTGGAACCGCCCAAAAGACGAAGTGGCGGGGCTTATGTCGCTGTTGCTTAGTTCGATAGCTTCGCAGTTGGGTGATCTTATTAAAAACAATATTCGATTAAAAATTATTGGCGACACTTCGTTATTGCCGCCCGATGTGTTTGCGCAGGTAAATCAAGCTGTGCAACAATCGCAAAACAACACAGGTTTAACTGCCATTATAGCACTAAGCTACGGCAGCCGCAACGAAATTGTTAATGCTGTAAAAAATATTGTTGCCGACTACAAGTCGCACCCTCAGGATATAGAAAAATTTACCGAAGAAGATTTTGCTAATTACCTGTACACCAAAGATATTCCCGACCCAGAACTTCTTGTTAGAACAAGCGGCGAGTTAAGAATTTCTAACTTTTTGCTTTGGCAGTTATCGTATTCCGAACTTTACTTTACCAATGTGCTTTGGCCCGATTTTTCTAAGGAAGATTTTTTTGAAGCGGTGTATAATTATCAACAACGCGAAAGAAGATTTGGCAAAACTTCACAACAAATTGCTAATTTAAAATAATTTGTTTTAAATTTGCATGCCCGTTTTTTGTGCGGGTTGTTTACAAGTTAACATTACTTACTACATATTTATACTAATTCAGATGAAAAGCCGACTGCTTATTATTATATTTTTACTGACTGCTTTTTTTACTGCAAACGCGCAGACCGGTGTTGATTACAACACTCCAAGAGAGTATATTATTGGCGGAATAACCGTTTCGGGTGTAAAATTTCTCAACAAGCAAGCCATAGTGCAGATTTCGGGACTCAAAGTGGGTCAGTCGATTAAAATTCCTGGCGACCAAATTTCGCGCAGTATCGAAAAACTATGGAAGCAAGGCCTTTTTTCGGATGTCAGCATTGGCATTACATCTATTGAAGGCGACAATATTTTTTTGGATATCAAACTCGAAGAACGTCCTAAGCTATCTAAAGTAGAATATCGAGGGGTGCGCAACGGCGAAAAAACTGACATTAGCGAAAAAGTGAAACTAACGCCAGGCACCAAAGTAACCGAACATGTTATCACCAACACTAAAAACATCATTGAAGGTCATTTTTACGAAAAAGGATACTACAATGTGGATGTACACATCACCCAAGTAGAAGACACAATGATGCAGAATGTGGTTAAATTGATTGTCAACGTTGATAAGGGACACAAAGTAAAAATCCGTGAAATAATCCCCGAAGGCAACGTGCAGTTCGCCGACAAAAAAGTGCGCAAGGCTCTTAAAAATACCAAACAAAAGCGTTGGTACGGTATGTTTAAGCCTTCTAAATTTATCCGTTCTAAATTTGAAGAAGACAAGGTTACTCTTATCAAAAAATTCAACAAATATGGCTATCGCGATGCCGCAGTGCTTGGCGATTCGGTTTATCATATCAACGATAAACTTGTTGGTGTTAAAATCAACCTTGAAGAAGGTCATCAATATTACTATCGCTCAATAAGTTGGGTAGGTAACACCAAATATGCGAGCGACCTATTGCAACGCAAACTTGATATTAAAAAAGGCGACCTCTACGATCAAAATCGTTTAGACGACCGTCTCAACAACGACATGGACGCCGTGGGCAACGTTTACTTAGACGATGGATACCTTTTCTTCCGTGCTATGCCTCGCGAAACCGCCGTTGTCAACGACTCTATCGACGTGGAAATCATGATTGTGGAAGGTCCTCAGGCTTATATCAACCGAATTAACATTACAGGAAACACCCGCACCAACGACCATGTGGCACGTCGTGAGCTTTATACGATTCCGGGCGAACTATTCAGTCGTACCGATATTATCAACTCTGTTCGCGAACTTGCAAACCTCGGCAACTTTGACCCCGAAAAACTTGCTCCTTCACCAGCTCCCGATTACAACAACAGCACCGTTGATATTAATTACGCACTTACCGAAAAGGGCAACGACCAATTTGAACTTTCGGCAGGCTGGGGCGGTGGTTCGTTTGTAGGTCGTCTTGGTGTAAGTTTCAACAATTTTTCTACCAAAAACTTTTTCGACAAGAGTTCGTGGCGTCCGCTTCCTGGTGGCGACGGTCAAAAGCTCAGCCTCTCGTTCCAGAGCAATGGTAAGTATTATCAAACATATAGCCTGTCGTTTATGGAACCTTGGCTCGGCGGTCGTAGAAGAAACTCGCTTTCTGTAAGTTTCTATTACACAGATGTCAACTATCTGCATTATTCAAGTTACTTAAATTATCGTATGCAAGTGATAGGTGGAGCAGTAGGTTTTGGACGCCGTTTAAAATGGCCCGACAACAATTTCCAACTTTACGAAGAATTGCAATATAAACGTTACAAACTTCAAAATTATCCATATTTCGACGGACTTGATGCCGATGGCGTAGCAAACGAAGTGGCACTCCGCACAGTATTCTCGCGCAATAGCATAGATGCTCCCATTTATTCGCGCCGTGGATCTTCGTTCTCGCTATCGTTAGAAATTACTCCTCCGTATTCTAAATTCAATGGCAAAGACTACGACCACATAGCCGACTCGGTGAAGTGGAAATGGGTGGAGTATCACAAATGGGGATTTGAAGCCAAAACCTTTACCCCGCTTGTGGGCGACCTTGTATTGCACACCAAATTGGCTTTGGGTATCAGCGGATTCTTTACACGCAAACTCGGATATTCTCCTTTCCAAGGATTTACAATGGGTGGCGACGGTATGAATTACTACACATACGGCAAAGATGTGGTGGGTATGCGTGGATATGATGCCGAAACCATTTCGGCGGGAGGCAACTCTTATGTAAAATATACAATGGAAATACGTTATCCTGTAACACTCAGCGAATCTGCCACAATATTCGGTCTTGCCTTTATGGAAGGCGGCAACTGCTGGAAAGAGATCAACCAACTGCAGCCGTTTAATGTTTACCGTTCGGCAGGTGTAGGTGTAAGGGTGTTTATGTCGATGCTCGGTATGCTCGGTTTAGACTGGGGCTGGGGATTCGACAAAGTGGTGAAAGACGGAAAATATCAAGTGAGCGGAAGCACTTTCCAGTTTACAATGGGACAGAGTTTCTAAGGTTTTTTAACTTAATATCATAGTTTTTAACGGCTAAACCATTACTAAAAACGTAAAAGAAAACAACAATAGAATAAAACGAATTTTAATAACCTCAAAAATTTGAAGAATATGAAAAGATTATTTTTACTATTAGCAGCTGCTTTGATTTGCGGCACCACTTTCGCTCAGAAATTCGCTCATGTTGACACCGAATATATCTTAGGCAAGATACCGGCTTACCAACAGGCACAAACCAAACTCGATAACCTTTCGAAAGATTGGCAGACCCAAGTTGAGAAAAAATTCAACGAACTTGACGAAATGTACAAAAAGTACCAAGCTGAAGTAGACATTCTTCCCGAAGCCACCAAGCAGAAACGCGAAGATGAAATCATTGCCAAAGAAAAAGAGGCTAAAGAACTGCAAAAAAAATATTTCGGCAACAACGGCGAACTTGCCAAAAAACGTCAGGAACTTATCAAACCTATCCAAGACAACGTTTACAACGCTCTCAAAAGCGTAGCCGCCGATGCTGGATACGACTACATTTTCGACAAGGTAACAGGCGACATCATCTACGCCAACGAAAAATACGACGAGTCAGACGAAGTTTTAAACAAAATCATTAAATAACATATATTTATAATTTCGAATATGAAAAAGATAATAGCATTAGCAATCTCGTTAGTTACACTATGCGGAATTCAGAGCGCATCAGCTCAAAAGTTCGGACATATCGATAGTGAGGCAATTATACAAGCCCTTCCCGACACCAAAGCCGCCCAAACTGCGTTGGAAAACGAATCTAAAAAATTTGACACTCAGTATCAAGCTATGGGTCAGGAATATCAGGCCAAAGTTCAGGCTTTCCAAGAAAACGAAAACCTTGCTCCTCAGGCAGCTGAAAAATGGAGCGAGGCTATCAAAGCCGATAAATATCAGGAAATAATGCAGCTTCAGGAGCGTATTCAAAAATTTAGCGACAACGCCCAGATTTCGCTCCAAAACAAGCAGAAGGAACTCTACGCTCCTATTATGGAAAAAATCGACAATGCTGTTAAAAAAGTAGCCACCACAGGAGGTTACATCTACATTTTCGACAAAAACGGAGTTCTCTTTATTAATCCTGACCTCAGCACCGACCTCACTGGCGCTGTTAAAAAAGAACTCGGTATCTAATTGATTTAAAATATTTTAACATCCGGGGAATAAGACACATTAGTTTTATTCCCCTTTTATATAATATGAGCAGTATAGCACCTATCGGAGTTTTTGATTCGGGTTTCGGCGGTCTCACTATCCTTAAAAAGATTGTGGAACTTATGCCCAGCTACGACTATGTTTTCCTTGGCGACAATGCCCGTGCTCCGTATGGTTCGCGTTCGTTTGCCACTGTTTATAATTACACTTTGCAGGCTGTAAAAAAACTTTTTGAACTCGGCTGTCCGCTTGTGGTGCTTGCCTGCAACACCGCTTCTGCCAAGGCTCTCCGCACTATTCAGCAAGATTATATTGCCAAAGAGTGTCCTCAAAACCGTGTTCTCGGCATAATACGCCCCACTGCCGAAATGCTCGGTAACATTACCAAAACCAACAAGGTGGGCGTGCTTGGCACTGCCGGCACAGTAAACTCGCAGTCGTATATTTTAGAAACTGCAAAACTTTTCCCTAATATAAAGGTGTATCAGCAGGCGTGTCCTTTGCTTGTGCCAATAGTAGAAAACAATGAGATCGACACTCCGGGTGCCGATTATTTTGTTAAGAAATACACCGACTCTCTTTTTGCACAAGATTCTGATATCGACACCATTGTGCTTGGCTGCACTCATTATCCGCTGCTAATCAATAGTTTCAAAAAATATCTGCCTGCCAGTGTTACAATTGTAAAGCAAAATGAAATTGTGGCGCAGAGCCTACGCGATTATCTCTGCCGTCATCCCGAAATGGATGCACGATTATCCAAAAATTCATCCATCAGATATTTCACCACCGACGACAGCACACTATTCAACCGCTCTGCTTCGGTGTTTATGGGGCGCGAGGTAAGAAGCGAATCTATTGTGCTGAAATAGTTAGAGGATTTGGCTTCTGCTTGATAGTTTTTTTTAACTTTTTCCTCCACCTCTGCAACCAATTCATTAATTTTGTGGTCTTAAACTAAGACAACGTTATGGTTGATGAACTACTTATACGAAGATGCATACAAGGCGAGCCCGCAGCGCAGAAGGAACTTTACAAAAAGTACGCCGCTGTTTTAATGGGCATTTGTCTGCGTTATGCCCCCGACCGCCCCGCTGCTCAGGATATTCTGCAAGAAGCGTTTGTGAAAATTTTTCTCAACGTTAAAGATTATTCGGCACAAGGCTCTTTTGAAGGTTGGATGAAACGTATTGTTATCAACACCGCCATAACCAATTATCACAAAAATCTCCGTCACCGTCACAACTACGACGTGGACGAGATGTACGACATACCCGCCGAAGACGAAAGTTTCGACCGTGCGGATTTTACCCGCGAAGAACTTCTCGGTGTTATCAACCGCCTACCGCAGGGATACAAGATGGTGTTTAACCTCTTTGCTGTGGAGGGTCTAAAACACAGAGAGATAGCCGAAATGCTTGGTATTGATATCAATACAAGCAAAACGCAGTTTTTGAGAGCGCGGAAATTTATAATTAAAGAACTAAACAAACTACAAAAAATGGGAGGCAGAGATGAATAGTCCCGAAGATTTATTTAAAAACGCATTTGAAAACTTTGAATCAGCCCCGCCCGAAGATGCGTGGAGCAATATTAGTCGCGAGGTGGCGTTCAAAAGTTTTTTTAAGTTCTATCCCAAAAGATTGAACATATATTATACCGCAGCTGCTATAGCTGTGTTGTCAACGGCATTGTATTTTGGCATTGCCGGCCGCACCATTGAGCCTATCATTATCAGCAGCATCGAAGAGAGTGCAAACACCATTTCGGCATCGCAACGAAAGGTGATTATAAAGGATATACCCATTCAACGTGGCAATGGTTCGTCGTCGACTTCCGAAAATAATAGAATTCAGGTAATTGACAATAATAATTTTGCTCAATCGTCTACTGAAACTTGCTACGATACCGAAGTTAATGTTCAATATATCGACGAATCTCAGTTGGCGGAAGATAATTCTGAACCCAAGGTTGATTTGGATTTTTCTGCCGATTTTGTAGCCGAAATCCCTGACGCTTGTTCGCCAAGCACTGTAAGGTTTGTAAATCGTTCTAAAAACGTTGACTATTGTGTTTGGAACTTTGGCAACGGCTCTACATCTTACGATTACAATGCCACTGCCTCATACCGTGCAGCAGGTACTTATTACGTTACTCTTAAAACTGTAAAAGGCACAAAATCAAAGGTTTTGGCTCAAACTGTAACCATCAATCCTATGCCCAAGGCGGATATTTCCCACACCAAGGCACGTGTAAATTCGCCTATGATTGTGGAGGCTCGCAATGTACAAGACGCTTCGCACATAAAATGGCTTTTTGGCGACGAAGCTTCAAGCGTATCTACCAAGGCTGCACATACTTACAAAAGTGCTGGTAACTTTACTCTAAGCTTAATTGTTAGCAATCAGTTTTGTGCCGACACTATCAACGAATCTATCGAAGTTACTGTGCCTGAGTACTCTATATCGTTCCCCAACGCATTATACGCCTCTGTATCTGGTGCTACCGACGGCTTTGGCGGAGGGCAACCAAAATTTGCTCCATTTTTGCCCAAAGGCGACATTAATATGATTGACCGTTACAGCCTTAGGATATACAGCAAGGCTGGCAAGGAGGTATTCTCGAGCAATAATCCTTCGTTTGGATGGAACGGCTATTACAACGGAGGCAAACTCTCAGCCGGAGTATACGTCTACAAAGCCGCCTACACATTCG
>JAGCDD010000217.1 GCA_017651345.1 Bacteroidales bacterium
AATATAGACATTTTTTTATTTACATACATTATTTTAATGTTTTTTCTGCTAAATTATTCCAAATATTTCTTTCCGTTGTCCTCAAACCAATCGCGGATTGCTTCTTCAAAAGTCCATTTGAACTGGAAGCCACTCTCTTTCATCTTCTTGCCGCAAATATTTGTTGAAATCTGCAACTTCTTTACTCGCGCAGGACAAATGCCCATAGGACTGCCGACGAGTTTTGCACCGAAGGCGGCAGGCATAATGATTGCGTTGGGAATATAGGGCGTGGATTGTGTCAGTCCGGTAACAGATTTGATGGTTTTTACGATTTCTTCAATCGTGTATGCCGGCTCAAAGGTGCAGTTGTAAATTTCAAACGGAGTTTTGCGCTTCTCAACATTCCACATAATGAAACGTACCAATTCCTTTACGTAAATACAAGCCTTGATGGTATCCTTGCGACCCGGATATGCAAAAGTATGCTTTTTGATGCCCCAGTATAGCCGTGAGAAATTGCCATTCTCGCCCTTGCCGAATACAACGCCAGGACGAACGATTGTCAGTTTATGGTCTGGCGACGACTTTTGCCAAGCGATATGAATCTTTTCGGCAACAAGTTTTGAAATGCCGTATGGCGTATTTGGAGTTGGTAATGTATCTTCGGTTTTCAATTCCTCCGCCGCACCGTATGGCGCAATTGACGATGTAAAGACAATTTGCTTGATTCCATATTTTTCGGCGAAAGCGCATACATTCTCTGCACCGCGAATATTGGTCTCAAAATATTCCTTGTCAGGATGCCCCGGAGTACGATGTACCGCCGCAAAATTGAATATTATATCGTCAGTCGTCGGCGTGAATGGCAGATTTTCAATTGGTTTTCTTACATCACATTCGATGTATTCCGATTGCAAAGTCTCGCCGTCTTTCACCGCTGGTTTGTAGTTTTTCACTACGGGATTTGGTGTGCCAGGAGTTACGATGTCGAGGTTGTATATTTTTGCGGCGGGATTTTCGGATTTGATGAGATTGGTCAGGTGCGTGCCAATGAAACCAGTGCCGCCGGTGATGATGAAGTTCATAGATTATGAATTAGTTTTATTGTTATAGTCAAGAGCATCCAATATTTCAACGTTGACTTTTTTACGTTCCGAATCAAAAATCCATCCCCATTTGTTGAAATACTTTATCATATTCACGATGTGTATTTTCAACATCTTTTTGCTTTTGTAGGATTCAGCACGATGGGCATGGACGATTGATACGTCTGGCCAATACAATGTCCTATAATGTTGATGCATACGACGTGTAATGTCTATGTCCTCGGGGTACATAAAATATCTTTCGTCAAATAGACCAACTTTTTCAAACGCTGACAATCTAAAAAACATAAAACTTCCCTGATGATATGCAATATTGGCAGTTGTTTTGTGATTCCAAAACGCTAATGTATAACGATTGTCCATTTTCTTAACCATCGATTTTGGCATAAAACGCCTGAAAATCAAATTGGCTGGTGTCGGCAATAGTCTTACAGTGTATTGAAGTTCACCATTTGGAAATGTAACATACGGTTGAATTTGTGCGACGTCATCATTAGAATCCATATAATTGGCAATTTTATCCAATATTGATGGCTCGAAATATACATCCGAATTTAAAACCAAATGATATTTCAATTCTTTATCTTCCAACGCTTTGCGCAAAGCCTTATTATGACCTGCACCATAACCGACATTTTCACTACCAATGTAGATTACATTGTCATAACGCTTGCAAAAATCATTTAGATATTGTTGATTGGAGTTGTCAACAATATAAATTATTTTCACAATTGGCGATGCCAACGAGGAAAGGCATTTGGCAAGTTCGTCAGTGGAGGTATTGTAGGTGACGATAGAGATGGAGAGCATAAAAAAATTATCTAAATATACTATAAATAATCATCCAAAATCTGTATGAAATTTTTTTTAAAAATGAAAAATTCGATTTCTCAGCTGTTTGAGACGTATTATCACCATGACGACGAAACATTATCAAAGGTAATGGTGAAAAATATACTTTGAAATGTTTTTCTGCAATCAAACCAATCCACATGTCGTGCCATAGTATTTTAGATGGAAATGGTAAAACATAATTCAACAACCGTTTTTTAAAGCACATGCAACAACCTACAAATCTATTTTTGTATATGTTTGTCCAAAAACCGCTTTTGGAATCTCTGAATGTAAAAAAATCATGCCCCGTTCTTTCACAGTTGCCATTTACAATTTCTGCATTATGTACAATTAAATCATAATCATTTAATAATCCAATACATTTCTCAACCTTGTCGTTCATCCATACATCATCTTGGTCAGAAAGAAAAATATAATCGCCGTTTGCTTTGGCGAGTGCATTTTCAAAGTTTGACACTACACCATGTTTGCCCTGATTATGATACAAGTGAATACGGTTGTCGTTGAACGAGTTTATGATTTTAATTGTTGCATCTTTACTGCCGTCATCAGAAATGATTATTTCATCAGTCCCTGATAATTGACAGAGGATGGAATCAAGTTGTTCTTGAAGGTATTTTTCGCCATTATATGTGGCAAGACAAACGGAAATCATATTATAAAGCTTTGATATTATCGTCCTGCGTACATGCTTTCGTAGTATTTCTCGTAATCGCCGGAAGTGATGTTGTCCATCCAAGCCTGATTGTCGAGATACCAACGGACGGTCTTTTCGATGCCTTCCTCAAACTGCAACGACGGCTCCCAACCGAGTTCGCGCTGCAATTTTGACGAGTCGATAGCGTACCTCAAATCGTGTCCGGCGCGGTCGGTAACGTATGTGATGAGGTTCATATCCTCGCCCTCCTTGCGACCGAGGAGACGGTCAACGGTGTTGATGAGAACCTTGATGA
>JAGCDD010000218.1 GCA_017651345.1 Bacteroidales bacterium
AATGCCCGGCGAGGTAACCGACTCTGGCAACGGCTATCTATCCGACGGCGTTATTACCTACATTCTTTCGGGCGAGCGTCTCATCCCCGCCGACTACACCATCACAGCCACATCTCGGCAGACAAACATTTGGGCGTATGTGGTAACGATAATCGTAATTATCTTGGCAATAGGCAGTTGGGTATGGACATTCTTTAAAAAAGTGCATTAAAAACTTTTTAATCAATTTCAATAATGCATTTTTTTGTGTCAAAATATTCACTATCTTAGTCGCCGAAAATGTTAAAGATTTAAATTATGAAAATATTGAAATTCTCCAAAAAAATCGTTGCCTTAGCAGTGTTGGTGATGATGGTAGTGATGAGTGCATCGGCTCAGTATCAGACTGTTAAAGATATTCCATACGTTTCGGGCGGCAATCAGTACGCCAAGGAGCGTTGCAAACTCGATGTCTATTACCCCACCGACAAAAAGGATGTGCCCGTGGTGGTTTGGTTTCACGGTGGCGGTCTCGAAGGTGGCGAAAAATATATCGACCCCGAACTTATGAACGCCGGATATACCGTTGTATCAGTTAATTACCGACTTCTACCCAAAGCCACTATCGACGAGGTAATCGACGATGCCGCTGCCGCCGTGGCGTGGACTTTCAAAAACATTGAAAAATACAACGGCAGCGTAAAAAAAATTTTTCTTACGGGACATTCTGCCGGCGGATACCTTATTGATATGATTGGACTCAACAAAAAATACCTTGAAAAATATGGCGTGAATGCCGACGATGTGGCTGCTCTTGTGCCGTTTAGTGGTCAGGTGGTAACGCACTACAACATACGTAAGTTGCAGAATATTCCGCCGTTGCAAGCCACAATCGACCAATATGCACCGCTCACTTTTATCCGCAAAGATGCTCCGCCGATTGTGATTATCTCTGCCGACCGCGAACTTGAACTCTACGGACGTTACGAAGAACAGGCATATTTTTGGCGAATGCTCAAACTCGTTGGTCACAAGGATGTTACACTCTACGAAATGCAGGGCTACAACCACGGCGATATGCCGCATCCCGCTTATCATATCCTAAAAGAGACTATTAAAAGAATTTGCGAAAAATAATTTTCTTAGAAAATCACTAATAATTTTCAAAATAATTATACAAAAACATTATGGAATTTCTCAAACTTGCAAAAGAACGCTATTCGTGCCGGATGCTCACCGACCGTCCGGTGGAACAGGAAAAAATCGATAAGATTATCGAGTGCGCCAACAATGCGCCTACGGGTGTCAACAAACAGCCATTCCGCTTGTGGCTTATGCAGAGTGCCGAGGCTGTGGAAAACATCAAGAAAACAACCACTTACACTTTTGGCGCAAACCTTTTCCTCATTGTGGGCGGCAATCCTGCCGAGGCTTGGGTTAGGAGTTTCGACAATAGAAACATTGCCGATGTGGACGCCTCTATCGTTGCCACACACATAATGTTGGCAATCCACGACCTTGGTCTTGCATCCACTTGGGTGGGTAAATTTGATGCGCCATTGCTCAAAACCATCTACCCCGAAATGGCTGATTACGACCTAATTGCAATTTTCCCGATTGGCTATCCCGCCGAAAATGCGCAACCCGGTCCAAGGCATTTCACAAGAAAATCGGTGGACGAAATTGTTATAAAAAAATAATACGTGATACACTACGTTGAAAAACCGATTGAGCGCAGTGCCTTTCGCCGATTTCTTGGGCGTGAATTTTATATTGCCAAGAGATTTTTGCAATGGCATTTTTCGGGTGTCAGGTATGCAAAAATCTCTGATGGCAAAGGCTGCAATCATATTTGGATTGAGCACAAAAGCACTCTTTTGCGCAAGTTGAAAGATGTGGATATGTATCTGCAATACAATAAGATAACCAATCTAAAACTTGCCATTGCCCACATCAACGGCGTAGTGATAAAACCAGGCGAAGTGTTCTCAATTTGGCGGATGGTGGGGCGACCTACCAAGCGCAAGGGTTACAAAGAGGGAATGATGATTCACAACGGAAAGGTGGCAACAGGCATCGGCGGCGGACTATGTCAACTGGGAAACCTTATATATTGGATGGCGCTTCATTCGCCGCTAACAATCAAGGAGCGTTGGCGGCATAGTTTTGATGTTTTTCCCGACGTAAACCGCACAATACCATTTGCTTGCGGCGCAACTCTTGCCTACAATTATATCGACCTTCAACTCGAAAACCGCACCGACATAACATTCAAAATCAACCTTTGGCTCGACGATGAATATCTCCACGGCTCTCTATCGGCTAACTTCCCACCCGAAGATAATTACGAAATCATAGAAACCGACCAACGTTTTGAACTCCAATGGTGGGGCGGCTACACACGCCACAACCGAATATTTAAACGCATAACAAACATTGCAACCGGCTCAGTTTCAGAAGAATTGGTATCAGAAAACAATGCTATCATGATGTATAATCCGACGCTGAAAGAATAAAACAAAACTAAATAATTATGAAAAGTTTTTTATCATTAATTGTGTCATTACTGTTCTGCACTGCAATATCAGCGCAAGACGGCATAAAATTTAAATTTACTTGCGATGGTAATCCGCTACAACTAAACAAAATGATTTATAAATCAAAACGCGGTCTTACTTATCAAGTGTCTCAATGTCAGTATTTTATTTCAGATATTGTAATCATTTACAAAGATAAAACCATAAAACGATTTGCTAATTCTGTGCACTATGTAGATGTAGAAATTCCAAACACTTTGCAATGGATTCCTTCGGAGGATTTTTCATTGAAAAATGCCGACAGTCTGATTTTTACCTTTGGTTTGGATTCGGTACAAAACCGCAGTTACAGGTTTAAGAATCCTCCCGAAAACCTTATGTTTTGGCCCGATTATCTTGGCGGAGGATACCATTATATGAAGACTAACATTCTCTATCTCGACACTCTAAACCAAATCAATGCATTCAACTGCCATATTGGACGTGGTCAGGTATACAATGCCGATGGCGAACCAATTGAGTATATCAACAATGATTTCCGCGTAAAAATTCCAATGAAAACAGAAGGCAATTTTACAATAATAAACCTTGATATTTCCACTATTTTCAATTACCCCAATGCTGAACTTTTTACCGATTATCGCGGTATTATGAACAACCAAAAGGCAATGAAAATTTTCAGCGAAAATATCAAGGCTGCATTTGAGAAATAACCTATTTCACCTCTACCCTAACCCCTTCTGAATGTGCTGTAAATTCAGGTGCGTACATACATTGGATTGAGGTGATGCCGTTGGAGAAGTTGCCTCGGTGCTGAACAAAGAGGCGATACTCAAACACGTAGGTGCCTTTGCGGAGAAACTCAATGAAGAAGTTGGTGGAGGCATCTTTGGTGCATTGATAGTAGCCGAGACCATCTTGATAACGATAACCAGAGAACACGTCGGCAGGCTCGAAGCCCGATGCCCGCATATCTTTGAGGTGAACATATTCCATGTCGCGGTCGGTGCGAATCTCAATGCGAACAACGATTTTGTCGCCGGGTTTCAGGTCGGTCTTTTCGGTTACAGGCTCAATTACAGTGCCACGGTCGGTAACCTTTTCGCGGAAAAGTTTTTTGGATAGTTTGAGCGGAGTTTCGGCAAAGGTGATTTTGTCTAATTGCTCAAAATATTGCCAATATAGTGCGCCCCAAGCCACATTACGATTGGGATTTGTAACCGAAACATTGCCCATTCCGGGTTTTACGGCGTCGCCACTCCACGATGTTTTGAAATAGCCTGTGCCTGCCTCGGATTTGATGTCGGGATTTGCGTTGGGGTCAACAGCCTTGCCGTCGAGTTTGATTTCGCAAATTTTGCTGTCGGCAAGCACGTCGGTGCCGCGGAGAAGCAAAGCGTAGCAAGCCTCGGCGGTTGCCTTTGTAGTTTTCCAATCGTTGGTCTGCTTGTTTTTCAAGAGCCAAATTTTCAATTCGTCAACGGTTTGTTGGTCGTTGCCCACCTCATCAAACGCCTCTATAATAATAGCCTGAGTTTCGATGGGAGCCTGCTGCCAAAGGAATCCAGAGATGTTGTCAACAAAGTATCTGCCCATTTCCTCGTTAGTGGTGGATTTCTCTTTGAGCGATTTGAGAATATCCTTGGGAACGGCTGTGCTGCCAAAACGGTTGAGTGCCAAGCAAATCATTGCCTGAGAGTATTTTCCACAGGAGAGCCAATATTTTTCGGCCTTGCCTTTAAAGAATTCAAACGCCTCTTTGGTTTTGCCCGAAATCTCTTTTTCTTTAAAGAAACTGCGAGTGTAAAGATAGTCGATAGCGGTGAAAGTGAGGAAGTTACCTTCTTTCAACTCTTTATCGGTGTGCCAACGTTTAAGTTCCTTGTAATACTTGGCAAGCATATCGTCGATATAGTCAACAGCCTTGTCCGCCATTTTAGCATTTTGCGGAGCGTCGAAGGTCTTGATACCAAGACGTTTGAGGTGTCCGATACCCGAAACAATCTGCATAGTTACATAGTCGCTTTCGGGCATACCGTCGAACCACGGCCAACCGCCTGAGGGATATTGGTTTTTGCGGAGTTTTTCTAAGGTCTTGGTCTCCTCGCCTGCTATGCGGTTAAGGTCGAAAAGCAATCCTACACGTTTTTTGCGCTCGGTTTCGTTTGCGCCCTGCATTACCCAAGGTGTCTCTTGAAGAAGCACTGATTTGAGTTCCTCGTTCTTTTCGAGATTTGATATAAGTTCCTTGCTGTCAGTGTTTTTCCAAGCGTCGAACACAGCCTTGATTTTGGGCGACGAGTTGGCAATGTGAGCGGCAATGCTGTTGGCATACAAACGGCTGAATGTCTGCTCGTTGCATTCGTAGGGATATTCCATCATATAGGGCAGAGCCTGAATTGCGTACCAAGCGGGATTTGAGGTAAATTCCAAAGTGAGTTTATGGTGGCGCAATGTGGAAGAATTGCCTGAATTGATGAGTTTTTCAAATTTGTAATCCTTTGATTTTCCACCGTTTATTGGCAAAGGCAACGATTCGGTAACCAACATACGGTTGCTCATTACGGG
>JAGCDD010000219.1 GCA_017651345.1 Bacteroidales bacterium
GAATAAATTCGTGGTCGTCGAACGATTCAAATTTAGTAACCACAGCCTCGTTGATACGTTTGCCAAGAATATCAAGGTCGTAACCGGCAAAAATAAGTTCCATTTTGCCACGGACTGTGATGTTGATTTTGGGAGTAATTTGCACGCCAGATTTGCACACCACGGTTAAGCAGTTTTGTACCTCCACCACTTGAGGTTTAAGAGCCCAAGAAATAGCCTCGTCGAGAGTATATTTGCCCGAACGTTTGATTTTTCCGGCAAGCAGCATATCAATTTTTAATCCTGCCTTACGTCCGCGCTCTATGCTCTGAATGGTATCAAACACTCTACCAAATTCCAAAAAGTGCTTCATCACCATGCGTCGAGTAATGCCGTTGACACCCTCAGTGCCACGCGACTCGTAATCTTTGGCAAGTTTCATAGCCTTCACGCAGTCGTAAATATCGGCTTCGGGTTTAGAGTATTCAATAAGGTCGTCTTTAGAAATATCGTCGGCAAGACCTGTAAGACCCACAAAATGATAAGCCTTAACAAAATTCATAACGTCGCTGCCCGTAGTAACATGGTAGCGCATAAGTTCGGGGAATGTTAAATCAAGACCGTAAGCCTTTGCCTTAATAATAGCAGAAATAAGGTTGTTCATCTGCTGTCCCGAAACATTATGCAAAATCAAATCTTTCGGGTCGATTGTGATGCCTTTGTTCTTAGCCTTAATAAGATTAGAAATAAGGTTGTCGAACTCATCATCAGAAAGCGCATACAAATCTGATTCAGAGAAATTTAACCACAATTGAGCATTATGCGCCCTAATCATAGCGTTGGTAAAACGGGTTACATCGCGATGATAATTTTTGTAGAGGTTTTTGAGCAAAGTGGTGGTAATTTTAAACGCATCTTTATACTCGTTGATATTCTGCACCTTGTTGATACGGTAACTGCTTTCGTCGTCAAGGAAAATACCCGCGCTATTTGCACGAATCATGGCGTAGATAATCAGTTTAAGACCCTCTTCGTCGATTTCGTTAATCAAAGGACGCTCCTCAATGTCGAGACCCTCGTTTTTAGCCATAATATCGAGACTTACCAACTGACTAAAATCTTTTTTGTCGTTGATATATCTCAATGCTGTTTCGTAACTAATTTTGAGACCTGCATTAACTTGATCCGCCCAACTACGAGCAAAAGTTTCGATATTTTGCTTAATATTTGTATTAGTCTTTTTAACTACGGATTTTACAACTGGTTCTGTTTTTTTATCATCCTCATCATCAGCATTTTCTGACTCATTGTCGGTAGAAATGCCTGCAAGAAGTTCCTCTGTTCGTTTGCTTTCGTCGCCATTTTGTTTAAGCAGTTCTGCCACCTTGCGCAGCATTTCTAAAGTAAACGAAGGATCTACTTGATTGATAATATAATAACTATAAACAAATAATTCTAAGTTTGTGATTTTCTTAGTTTTGGCAATTTCGATAGCGTCTTTTAAATCGATATTCAAAGTATAGTCTTTGGCACACTTTAAAATAGCCACAATACGCTCTTTTTCAGAATTTTCCATCAGTTTTGCCTTGGCGTAATTAGGATTATTAAAAGTACTTACGTCGAGGGAACGGAGCGATTTTGAAAACTTAGTTTTACGGTCTTTGAACATCAAGTAAGACAAAAATGCCACTACAAGAAGCAAAAAAACCGCTATTAAAAACCATGTAAATTCCATAACTAATTACAAATTATTGTTTTACGCCGTTAATAAAAGTAACCACATACGATTCGGTATAACCACGTTTTACAAGGTCGGCACGCAGATTATCAGCCTGAGCGCGAGTGTCGCAATCGCCAACGGTATACACTGTGTATTCGCCACTTTGCGAAGTGTGAACGGCATACGACTTTTTGAGTTTTTCAATCTTTGATTTGTTCTCTTTCGACAAAGCCGATTTAAACGCACCAATTTGAACGCGGTAGATAGTACGGTTGGATGCAGGTTGAGAATTATTAGCCGAAACAGAACCAGCATTTCGTCCACCCGACACCTTTATAATATAAGCATCTTCGTAACCGCAAGCTTTCATTGTATTAAGATTTGCCTTAGCAATATTCAAATCGGTAGAAATGCCTGTGTAGTAGCGGTATAAGCCGCCGTCGTTTTGGTCATAGTAAAGTTGGTTGACATTAAAAGCCGACTTGTTGAGCAAAGTGGGCACCGATGAAATTTGAACTGCATAAGCCGTTCCCGAAATATTGCTGAGCGGCTGAGCATCGGTAGTGCCATTATTTTGAACAACATTTTGCGAAGGCACAACATTGTTAACAGGTTGAAACTGTTGCTGATATGCGCTAAGCTCTTTTAATTCGCGTTGAACATTGGTTTGATAACCCGATTGTTTTTCGGCATTGGTTTTGGCAGTGGAAACATTGGTTTTCTTGCCATTAACAAAAGCGGCAATTGTAGCTTGCTTGTAACCGCCGTTTTTTGCCATTGCCTGAGCAGCAAGAGCAGCATCGTAGGTTTTAAACGAACCGAGATAGTAGCGCATATAATTCTGATTCTTAAGTTTTTCTGCTACAAAAACATTTATAGCAGGAAATTCTACAGGTTCGGGCATCTCTTTGTAAATGCCAGTTTCTACGGTAAAAATTGTTCCGGCGGGATATTGATATGGTTTTAAACGCTGATCGCCGCTGGTGTAATACCAAGTAGAAATAGCCGGAGCATTAGAATTAGAAACGGGAACTTTATCTCTTGCACCCGAAGTAGCTACGTTGGTGGGAGTTGTATTCTTTTGGTTGGTAGTTTTGGGTTTAGAAGTAGGTTGAGTAGTAGTATTTTTAGGAGTAGTGTTTTTAGAATTATTGTTAGCGGGTTGTGTGGTAGTGGGTTTAGTTGTAGAAGGCTTATCGGTGTTGGTTTGCGCAGTAGAAGGTTGCTCTGCGGCGGGTTTATTAGATGCAGGTTTGTTGTTTACAGCCACATCGCTACCTGATTCGTCCATATTTTCAGGCATAAAATCAAGAGCCAAATCGTTGTGACGTTGCTGAGACTCTTGCGCTAAGAGGTTTTTGTCGACCGAACGAGACAAACCAAGATAAGTGGCGATTGCATTTTCCATAGTGGCAATAGCTTGCAACTTGATTTCGTTACCTTCGCTGAGAGTGGTGTATTTTTCTACCTTGCTAAAATGCTTGGCAGCAGTGCTTTCGTACGATTTTGACACATTATAAAGATCAACCGCCTGAGCCTCGTAAGCCTTGGCAGCTGGAATATCTTTGCGAATTTTAGGAATATATTTTTCGTAAAGTTCAAAGAGAGCGTTGTTGGTTTTAACATTTTGATTAATAGCACTTACAAACGCTGAGCACTCATTAAGTTCTTCTTCTTGAGCCATTTGTTCATAATACTCTTTTTCGGTGAGCGTAACAGCTTCTGACGCATACACACGCATTGTATCTGCCTTGCAACCATAATTTTGAGCTTTAAGCATCTGTTGCGAAGCGTTTTTCTCAGCATCAAAAAGTTTTTGCATTGCGGCACGGTCGGCATCTGAAACTTTAAGGCTATCAACAAATTGAGCATAACGGAAACGATAGATATTGTTATCGTTGTTAAAATCGTAAGGTTGAGCAGCTCTAAGTTGAGGCAATTCTTCCTTAGCCACATTGCCATTGGGCGAAGGTTTAGGTTTAAGACCTTCGGGCGAAAGATAATTAGAGTAATCTACTTTTGGGTCGTTTTTGATAATTGCAAATGCAAGTTCTTGATTTTCTACCGCTTTGGAGAGTTTAGTATTCATAGAGCGGTAAATTTGCAAAGCGTTATCAGTGTTTACGGTCTTTTTCTCTTTTTCTACAAGAGCATAAAGTTCTTGAGCCTGAGCAGCGAGATTGTTGGCAGCCTTGGCACGAGTAGCAGAAGTGTCAGTAAGTTTATTGTTAAGTTCTTGAGTGTAAATGCTTTTGTAAGTTTCAGCAGCGGTTTCAAGCTGTTTTAAAGCAGCAAGTTCGGTGCTTGCGGCTTTGGCACGGAGCTTAGCAATTTTTTTGAGTGCCTTGGCGCTTTTATCGCCTTCGCGTTCAAGGTCGTTTGCCTCGGTTTCGTAAGCAGCTTTTTTAATAAGAGCCTCCTCAGCCTTAGAACGCAATTTGTCGGCCTTTGACAATTGCTTACGCTCTTTTTTGGTAAAAAGCGAGTCGTAATAAGGTTGCTGATTAAGGCGAAAATCGCCGTTGACAACAGTTATTTGATTAGTATACAATACGTTATTATATTCATTATTAGGCAAATAATCAGTTGGTAGAAAACCTACCGACATCATTGCGGGAGCGGCTATTGCCAAAGCCAAATTCAAAATTTTCATTTCAGTCAGAAAAAATTATAGTTTCGCTTACAAATGTAATCTATATTTTGCTATAATCGGCAAAAATAACAATATTTTTTATGATTGAAACTAATTTTTTTTGTATAAAAAAAAAGACCGCTCAAAAAAGCGGTCTTGAAAACAAGTACCGAGGAAGAGATTCGAACCCATGACCCTCGGATCCACAATCCGATGCTCTAACCAACTGAGCTACCTCGGCTCATTTTTCGGGTGCAAAGGTAAGCAGATTATTAGGTATTATGCAAATTTTTTTGAAAAGATTTTTATAATATTTTTCATTACGCTGATTTATCGCACGTTACAAGCGGTATTATTGCAAAACATCGAGGTATCAAGGTTAATTATTTATTTTTTTTGACGATTATAGGCGCATAAATTTGACGATTTGAAGATTGAAACGTATTTTTGCAAAAATTTTGCAGTCAAAAATTGCTGCTATAACTTATAGATATGAAAGTTTTAGTAAACATATATAAAATGTGTGCCGCTTGCAAAGGCGTAGTTATGCTTATTGTACTTTTGCTGCTTTCGGGCGGAGTACAGGCTCAGAAAAACAAGAAAGACAAGGACAAAGACAAAAAAGATTACCCATTGAAGGTAAATATTTGGACACTCGGCAAAGACCTTTCGCCCGTAGAATACAAATTAGACGAAGATACTGCACTTCACCTTTTTCAAGTGTACGACAAAAACGAGCGCAAGTCGATTTCTACCACAAACCTCGGCAATATGGCTTCGCCGTATATATCAAACGTATTCGACGACCGTCCTATAAACAAGTGGAACTCAATAATTTTTTTCAACTCGCTAAATGATTTTTGGAATGTTCCCGAAGAAACCAAATATTACCAAGTAAACCACCCTTACACATGGCTCTATTACGCCACAGCTCCGAAAGCACGCAAACAGCAGATTGTGGATTTCACTCATACACAAAGCGTTAACAGCCGTCTAAATTGGGCATTTAATATAAAGTTAGACGGTAGCGCAGGTAGACTTTCAAACCAACAAACCCGTCTTGTATCGTTTGCGCCCAACATCAGTTACCGTGGAAAACATTTCAGCTTGTATACTTTCTATAAATTCAACAAATTTCAAATACAAGAAAACGGAGGTATTATCGACTCGATTGATGTTACCAACAAACGCTTTACCACCAAAATGGAAAAAAGCGACAGCTATTGGGGTTATCGGCACTGGGGACTTGTAAGCGAATATTCTGTAGGCACTACTGATTTTCAGATTATTAACGACAGCACCCGCAACGAAATTTACACCCCACGTTTAGCTTTCAATTATGTATTTGACTATGAGAAACAATTCAGAGCCTACACCGACAATGATTTGGACACTACGGTATATACCCATTTTCTCAAAAACACACCGTCAACTTACGATTCGATTTTTTTCAGCCGCCTGACCAATAAGGCACAGTTAAAAGTTTGTGAGGGACAATTAAGAGGATATTCGCCCGGACTGCGCGGTGCAATTGGCTCGGAAATCGAAAAATATCACAGCCTTGGCAATTACATCGAAAACACCGGCTCAAAATCATATCAAAACACATTTTTTGAAGCAGGAATTTTTAAAAACCAATCGCGAAGCCTATTTTTAAGTGCTGATTACAAGCAGTATTTTATGGGCGAAAAAAACGGCGACATGGAGTTTAACGCTGTGCTTGGCTACAAAATTTACAAACAAAAAAGCGATACTCTCAATGGATATTTAAATGCATCGTTCGACTTTTACAATCTGTCGCCCACATATTTTGAAAAGCACTATTTTGGCAACAATTTTAAATGGGAAAACAACAAATTTGACCGTAGCCAAATAATGCGCATAGGCGGCGAATTTGGCATTCCAAGATGGCATCTCAAAATATCGGCGTCAAACTATTTGATTACAAACCATATATATTTCAACGATTTAGCTGTTCCCGCTCAGCTCGACAAAGATTCTATTATCACAGTGCAAACCGTTAAGGTGTCGAAAGATTTTTATCTATGGCACTTCCGTTTTGCCAACAAGGTGGTATGGCAAAATACCAACCGCAACGAAATATTAAACCTACCTACCTTAGCCCTATTCCATTCTACCTACTTAGAATTTTATATCTTGCGCAAAGTGCTGCTAACTCAAATTGGCGCCGACGTAAGATTTTCTACCAAATATAATCCATACGAATACTGCCCTGCCACTTCGGTATTTCATCCCATGAGCGACCAAAAATACGATGCGCTCAAAGAAAAATCAAGCAACAGCAAAAATTTATCTGCCGGCAACTATCCTATTATCAACGCCTTTTTGAATATAAAAATTCGCGGTGTGCTGATGTTTTTTAAATGGGAACACATCAACGACGGCAGATGGCAAGACTATTATGCACCCGCATATTGCTATCCCATCACAGATTTTCACTTTATGTTCGGAATTTTGTGGCGTTTTGGCGATTAGTAATCAGCACATTACAAAATAATACGAAAAAATTACGTCTTGTGCTTAGGGTATACTGCGATTAGCGTGTCTTAATAATGTAAACAAACTAAACAAACCTATTAAACGCGCCTTACCGAACCGACACTTTAAGGCCAAATTACCTAAAACTATTTTGATTAATTTAACCTGACAAAAACGAACCACTTGTAGGGTTCGTTTTTTTTTGCATATTGATGTTACAAACACTCTCGCCGAGTGGGATAATTCTCCCTAAAATATTCAAACTTTTCAGGTGAGGATTTTAAAAGCTGACTGTCGGATAATACATTGTATGATTGTGTAACAGACTCAAAATCAGCAATATTATCATAATTTAACAAAAAACTTTGATATTCAGAAGTATCGGGAGTCCAATTATCTAAGCCAAGATTAAAAAACTTACTTAAACTTCTAACAATCTGCATTGTAGCGTTTGCTTTGCCATCTACCGAATAACCTGCGATATGAGGTGTTCCGATAAACACACGGTTGAGCAATTCACGGTTAATATCAGGCTCGTTTTCCCAAACATCGAGAACGGCAGTAAGCAGTTTATTATTAGTTAAAGCCTTTAAAACAGCTTGATTATCAGCCACTGCACCACGCGAAGAATTTATCAGCACAGCACCATCTTTCATTTTTGAAATAAAATCATCGCTGCAAAGATGGTGGGTGGCAAAATCTCCCGAAACAGTATAAGGCACATGAATATCCACAAAATCAGAATGTTGCAGCAAATAAACGAGCGAACAAAAATCGTACTCTTTATTTCCTGATAATAACAGCGGTGGGTCGTTTACCAAAACATTCATACCCAAAAGTTTAGCAGCTTTGATAACCTTTGCACCCACATGCCCCGCTCCTATTACACCAATAGTTTTAGACTTTAAGTCAATACCGTAATGCATTGAAATACTAATTAATACAGACGCTATATATTGACACACCGAACCAGAATTACAACCGGGAGCATTGGTCCAAAAAATATTGTTTTGTTCACAATAATTGGTATCGATATGGTCGTAACCTATTGTGGCAGTGCCAATAAACTTAACGGCACTATTATTAAGCAAATCCTTGTTGCAATTGGTACGGGTGCGCACAATAAGTGCATCAGCATCCTTAACAATTTCGGGCGTAATATCGCGCCCCGGAACAAAAATAGTATCGGCAATGCCATCAAACACATTGCCCAAAAATCTCACCTTGTTGTCGCAGACAATTTTCATAATTTTGTAATTCAAAAAAATAATTAAACCTTTGCAAAGATATTGCATAAAAAATCATTTACCACTATGAAACCGAAATTATTTTTGACAATAATAACCGCAGCGTGGATAGCAAACGCAGCAGCACAACCCGCCGAAGAATACTCCGCCAAAGACATCAAAACCATAGAGTTTCGCAAAACAGGAGCAGAAATGGGACTGCCCATTTGCACCCTTGGCGAAAGTCTTACACTAAGTTTTGATGTTATCAACGACAATTATCAGCGTCTTGCATATTCCATACAGCATTGCAACGCCAATTTTGAACCCGACGAACTTGATTTTTACGATTTCGCCGACGGATTCAACAACCGGGAAATCAACAACTACCGCAATTCGTTCAACACTCACAGCACTTTTACACATTATATAATAGATATTCCCAACGATGACGTGCGGTTAAAAATCAGTGGCAATTATATCATCAAGATTTATGACGATTATAATCCCGACGAAATCATTCTTCAAAAAAAGTTTATGATAGCCGATCCCGAAACGCTGTTAAAAATAGAAGCTCAAGTAGAACGACCGTTCCTTTCGGAATATTCTATTACAAATCAGCAAGTTAAAGTAAATATCGACAATAGCCGCCAACGAATGAGCAATCCCGCTGGATTTTTGAAAACGTATGTAATGCAAAACGGCGACATCAACCACCGTCACCGCTTAGAATACAATTTTACTGATGCTTACAATATCCGTTTCCACAGAAACGATGGAGGTAATATTTTCGACGGTGGCAACGAGTATCTATATTTTGACGCTAAAGATGTAAATTTTAAGGCGTTAGGCATCGACAAAATTGAGTATAGCAACGGGCTTTACCATTATACACTCACCACCCACTACCCTACCGATGTTTCGTATTCTTTTAAAGAAGATTTAAACGGGCAATACTACATAAAAAACGACCGTGGATTTGACCGCGACCTTGAATCAGACTATATTGAGGTTAATTTTCGCCTTAATTATCATCCCCTACCCGATGGCGAAATGTATGTGTTTGGGGCATTGACAAATTATGGTTTTTCGGAAGCCAACAAAATGACTTACAATTCTGCCGAAAATCTATACCAATGCACAATGCTCTTAAAACAAGGTCTCTACAACTACACCTTTATAATAAAACATTCCGACGGCACCATAGAATATCCCGACGGCAGTTGGTACAACACCGAAAACAACTATCTCATAACCATTTACAATACTGATTACACCCTCAGGGGAGACAGATTGGTGTGGTATGGATTTGTGAATACGGTGAAATAAATCACCTCTAATCATTCACAAAGTTTTTCAAATCGCTTGAACGGCCAAAAACCACAATAATATCGCCAACTTCCAAAATAGTGTCGGGCGTTACATAGTCGAGGACCTCTTGTTTCTCCTTGATTTTGCCGAGAAGGGTTTTGTGCTGAACCTTTTTGATAACTGTAAGCACGTTAAGATGATATTTTTGACGGATGTCGGTTTCAATCACTTTTTTGCCAAAATAGCGGTCGGGCAGTTTCACCTCCACCACTTTGTGCTTGTCAAACAAGCTGTAAACATCCATCGCACCTGTAAGCGAAAGCACTTCGGTAAGGCGCGAAGCGGTTTCTTCTTCGGGATGGACAAATTCGGTGATGCCAATAGCTTCGAGCACACGTTGGTGTGTTTCGGAAATCACGCGACTCATTATACGCTTAACATTCAACTGCTTAAACGTAGCATTTACCAAGATAGATGCACCAATATCTTCGCCAATGGCAACAATTACGCAATCAGAATCTTTGTAAGGCAAAGCCGACTTGATGGCGTTGAAATCGGTACAGTCGAGCATAGCAGCCGAAGTGATTTTTTCTTGAATAGCGTCCACACGGCTCAGAATCGAATCTGCGCCAAACACCTCATTGCCTGCATTGGTAAGCTTAATGGCAAGCGACGAACCAAAATTGCCGAGTCCTACGATGATATATTTTTTCATAATTATTTCATTTTAACCTATATAAACTTTTTCTTTTGGATACATATATTTTTGCGATTTGGCTTTGGTAAAGAAAGCCGCCGCAATAGTGAGCGCCCCTACCCTGCCAAGATACATCAAAAACGATAACAGATACTTGCTTGGTGCGCTGAGTTCGGGCGTTACACCCATGCTAAGTCCGCAGGTGCAATATGCCGAAGTGGTTTCAAACGCAAGATTGAGCAATGTGGCGTCGGGATTATTCTCCTCAAAAATAACGAGCAGAAACGTGCCCACACCAAGAGCCGCAAGCGAAATCATTATTACCGCAAAAGCATGACGCACTGTGCTGTTGGCAATTTTGCGGCAGAATATTTCAAGACGGTCTTTGCCGCGCAAAATACTAAAAATATCAAGCAATGCCACGCCAAATGTAGTAGTTTTTACACCTCCACCCGTTGACACTGGCGACGCGCCAACCCACATCAAAAACATCATTATCAGCAATGTAGGCAAACGAAAAAGCGAGAGGTCGCTATCGTTGAAACCGGCAGAGCGAGGCATTACAGAGTAATAAAACGAATCTACCAACTTATACCAAAATCCATCGTGCACGGTGAGCGAATTGCGGTATTCGAGCGCAAAAAACGAAAACGTTCCAAACACCAAAAGCACAATAGAAACTATAGTTGCAAGCTTGGTATTAACATTTACCACACGCGGCAGATGGACAAACGAAATGCCTTTCCATCCTATACGAAATTTAAGTTTTGTGGGTTGAAAAACAAAATCAACATTGCCAACAATCCAATTTTTTAAGTTGACTATAAACTTTGAGCCAGAATCTTGCAAATTCATAAGTATCGGAAAACCAACACCTCCAAGTATTGCCAACACAGCAATTATAATTTTGAGAGCATAATTGTGCATCACAAGATCAGAGGTCATACTTCCGGGAATTGTTGTAAAACCTGCATTACAAAAAGCAGAAATAGCATTATAAACTGCAAACGAAACTTTGTCGTAAAGAGCAGGAAATCCATCATCATAACGTATTGACAAAAAGATACATACCGCGCCAATTGCTTCAATAGTAAGAGTATAAGCCACAATTTTGAGAATAGTGGCAAATGCATTGCCGAGGCGTTCGGTGCCGGTCATGTTTCCAAGCATAGCACCCGCTTTAAACGAGCTTGTATCTTTAAAAAAGTAAACGATAAAACATGTAAAAGTCATTACGCCGAGACCACCTATCTGCAAGAGAGCCAATATGATACCTTGACCAAGTGAAGTAAATCCCACAGCCGAATCGATACATTGCAAGCCCGTGATACTTGTGGCACTTGTGGCCATAAAAAGAGCGTCAACAAACTTGATACGGGTAACTGTGGCATTTGGCAGCATCAGCAATCCCGCACCTATAAAAATTAACGTAATGAAACTCAGCGCAAAAAGTATCTCAGGTGTAATATTAAAAACCAATACTTTAAATGTTGACTTGCTCACCTCAATAAAGAAAATGCCGATAATCAGCACATAAACAAGATTTGGACTTGTTATCAACCGATAAAACCACCCGTGATAGTCAACCGCATCGAAAAGAAATTTTACATTGAAAAAATAAAAAACCAAAAATGCAAACAACAGTATGCGAATAATCACAAGGTATATCTTGCTCTTTTTTTCAAACATCGACGGAATGCGAGTAGAAAAACTGAAAAAATATACCAACAGATAAATATAATAATAGTTGTGCAAAATGGTGGTATCGGTGGTTTCGTCGAGGAAGCCAAATTCGTAAACTGTTGTAAAAAAAGTGATTATGGTAGAATAAAAGAGAAACTGCCCAACTATCTTGTTGAGTTTAGATTTTTGATATTTGGAAAGTCCCTGTTTTAAAAAACCAAGCATTTCAACGAGTTAAGAGTTATTAACGCAAAGATTTATTGTCGTCGCGATATTGACGGCGAGTTTGCTCTATTTTCCAATCGCGCACAAGGTTGGCAAACTTAGGCTCAAAATATTCGGTGGGCGCAGGGGCAGGATTCATTATCAATTTGCCATCGGGACTTGTCATATAATATGATGGATAAGCCCTTATGTTATAATCTTTTAGCAATTGAGTATCGCCATTATACCACACCACAGGCCAATTGCAGTCGGGATTTTTAGCCATAAATTGTTTCATATCACTGTAATCTTGTGATACAAAAACTGTTACAATCTGCAACACATCAGGAGGAAACTCCGAACGTATCTTTTTAAGCAATTCAAATTCCGACTGTGCTGTATAACTCATTGGATTAAAAAAAGTTATATACACAAACTTATTTTGTTCGCGCAGCGAAAAAATATTACCCTTAAAGTCTTTAAGATTAAAATCAGGAGCAAAATAGCCCTTCATAAGTTTGGTAAATTTTTGCGAAAGAGTTTTAGCAATAGGTCGAAAATCCGCATGATTCGACATCAAGGCAAACGAATCTACCACTGCCACAATGTTTTCCTTAGGGAAAGTATCAGAATAGTAGCTATCGCCCAAACCTTTGAGCAAAACATAATCGGCAAGACGGTCGTTGCCATTAATCTTAGGGTCGGAAAGCAGAATCCGTTTAAGCGTCCTGTAAGATTTATCATAAATACCTGTATATAAACCTTGTACAGTAATAACAGTGGCTTTATTTCCCGAAAGCGGATTGGCAAACACCTCGTCGAAAAGCTCTGCGTAGGCGGGATTATTGACAAGCACTTCGCGAGAGGAAAAAAGTTTATTCACTATATCATCCTTGCTACGGCGGTAGGCTGTGTAGTCAAACATGGCAAACTTATAGTCGCGATAATCGGTAAAAAACTTGTCTTGCGATTGACATTTATCCGAAATAATTTTTTCCACACTATCAACGTAAGCCTTAGAAACATTTTTAAAAGAGTAAAAAATCTTGTTAAGTGCCTGATTATATTCACGATCAAACGCCGGAACCACAGCATTTAAATCCTTTTCGCTAAGGTTGAGACATTTAATATAAAACATTTCGGGCTTAAAATATGGGTTAAGCCTATCCTCGATAGCAAGTTGCTGTTTTACAGGCAATACAATCTGCAAATTAGATTTAGGTTCTACAAATAGCACACCTTTAAATACTGTTAAATCGATATAAGCCATAATGGTGTTGGCAAGCGCATTTACCTTAAAAGTAAAATTACCATCGGCATCTACCGGAGCTGTGGCAACCACACGCTCAGTTTTAGAAATATAGTCGCTAACCGAATACATTTTGAGCGTATCGCCGGCGTATGTTTTGGCATTACCCGAAATAATAGCAGTCTGCGCAATGGAACAACTGCATACAATAAGTGCGCAGACAGTGGAAAAAAACTTTTTTACCATTGTCAACAAATTAATTTACAATATATTAGCACCTTTTACGGAGCACTGCCTGCGAACTTTCAAACTCTACCGTGTTGGTATATTCTAACTTAGCGGCAAGTTTAATAGCGTCTTCGGCGTTGATAGCTACAGCAGCTGTTTTAAGCACAAACTTAGTGATTCCCACTTGAATAGTGTCGCCGTCTTTGAGTTTCACGGGTTTATCACCAAGGCGTTCAGAATTACCATTGATGTAAGTACCATTGAGACTTGGTGCGCCTTGAATTTCTGCGTTATCTGCTATAATATATTCATATTCAGAGCGTTCGTTCTTTTTTACCACGAGCACGGCGTGGTTGCGGCTTACAAAAAGATCACCAACGGCATAAACATCGGGAAAATTTTGCGATGTTTTTCTGCCAATTCTGTTACGACCTTCTTTTAATGCAAAACTCTGAGGCTCTTTACCTTCGGTATGTAAAATAAGCCATCCTGCTGCGTTGTCTTCCATTGCTTAAATCTTTAAAAATTATTTGGCAAGTTATAAAAGTTTTTTCGAATAAACAAAAAAAAATAAGAAATAACAAAAAAAAATGATATGCCCCATTCATTAAAAATAAAAAAACTTTTGGTGTGGTAACAAATTGTTTCTAATTTTACCGAATATTTTAAACAACAAACAATGAATCTTACAATACTGAGTTACGCTACTTTAAGCGATTTATTGAGTGATATTTTCGGTGTGAATATTCCCTTGCCGATACAAACTTACGGATTTTTTGTGGCGGTGGCGTTTATTACAGCCTCATTTATCATGAAGTTAGAATACCAACGCAAAGAACGCGAAGGTTTGATGTGTCCGCTCTACAAAGTGGGAACCATCGGTCAAAAAGCTTCTGCCAAAGAACTAATCACATCTTTTTTTATCACCTTTATAATATGTTATAAAGTTGTAGACGTAATATTAAATTACAGCGAATTTTCGGCTAATGCTCAAGATTTTTTGATGTCGCCACGAGGCAGTTGGGGCGGAGGTATAATCTGCGGATTAATTGCAGCCGGATACACTTGGTACGACAAAGACAAGCACAAATTGCCCAAACCTAAAACAGTAATATTCAAGCAAATGCCACATCAATTGGCAGGAAATCTTTTGGTTGTAGCAGGCATTTTTGGCATTCTTGGTGCCAAATTGTTCCATAATCTCGAAAACTTAGATAAGTTTATAGCCGACCCAATTGGCGAATTGTTCTCGTTTAGCGGACTTACATTTTTTGGCGGATTAATAGTAGGAGGTACAGCAGGTGCGCTTTACCTTAAAAAGAACAATATCAGTTCGTTTCACACCTTAGATTGTGCATCGCCATGCATAGCCTTGGGATACGCATTAGGCCGTGTAGGTTGCGAAGTGTCGGGCGATGGATGTTGGGGCATTGTCAACAACAATCCATGTCCAAGTTGGCTTCCCGAGTGGGCTTGGAGCTACAAATTCCCTCACAATGTGGTGAATAGCGGTATTCCTATCGAAGATTGCGGCGGAAACCATTGCCATATTCTATCCGAAGGCGTTTACCCCACATCGCTTTACGAATCGCTTATGATGCTATTAATCTTTGGATTATTAATGTTGCTCCGCAAAAAAATCAACTTTCCCGGAATGTTGTTTGGCATTTATCTAACATTACAGGGCGTAGAACGTTTACTTATAGAATCAATTAGAGTAAACAATAAATTTAATCTTTTGGGCATGGAAGTAACTCAGGCTCAAATAATTGCCACTTGTCTTATGCTTTCGGGACTCACCATTATATTCCTCACTTGGAAATATCGCGAAAGAATTAAAGAAATTACCCGCCCAGTGGAACAGATACCCGACATCAAGGCGGAAATAATTGAAGAAAACAATAAGAAGAGATAATTGATATATTTTTATGGATTACAAAAATATTTGCCGTGCAGTAGAGATGACGGCCAAAAAAGCAGGCGACTATATCCGCCGCGAACACAGTATGTTTGACATAGCCAAAGTGGAAACTAAAGGCAAAAACGACTTTGTGTCGTACGTGGACAAAAACGCCGAAAAAGAAATCACCGAAACACTTGCCGCCCTTGTGCCAGGCAGCGGTTTTATTGTCGAAGAAGGCACTCGCAACGAGCGTGGAGAAGTGTATAATTGGATAATCGACCCTTTGGATGGAACAACAAACTTTATACATGGCATTTTTCCTGTGTGCGTTAGCATAGCCTTGCAAGAAAACGGACAAACCGTTGTGGGCGTGGTTTACGAAGTGGGCATGGACGAATGTTTTTCGGCATATATGGGCGGCGGCGCAATGCTCAACCAAAAGCCTATTCACGTATCAAAACGCTCTGAATTAAAAGATTCGCTCATTGCCACAGGTTTTCCATACTACGATTTCACACGTCAAGACAAGTTTATGAACTCGATGGCAGATATGATGATCAACACCCACGGAATGAGACGCTTAGGCTCTGCAGCAGCCGACCTCGTATACACAGCCTGCGGACGTTTTGAAGCTTTCTACGAATACGGTCTGCACCCTTGGGATGTGGCTGCAGGTGCTTTCATTGTAGAACAAGCTGGTGGCAAAGTCTGCGATTTTAGCGGCAACAACGATTATCTTTTCGGAGGCGAAATCATTGCCTCGTGCGACGGTATTTTCAACGAATTTTACAACAAAGTAAACGGTTATATGAAAAAATAGTAATGAAAACCGCTGTTGTAATATTAAACTTTAACGGCGAAAACCTGCTCAGGCAATATCTTCCGTCGGTAATAACGCATACACAATCAACCGATTGCGAAATAATTGTGGCCGACAACCACAGCTCCGACAATTCGTTGAAAGTGCTTGCCGAAATGTTTCCGCAAGTGAGGGTAATAACGCTCGACCAAAACTACGGTTTTGCCCAAGGATACAACCTTGCTCTGCAGCAAATCAACAGCGATTATTTCATACTGTGCAACAACGACATAGAGTTACGCTCCGATGCTGTTTCTCCGCTAATAAATCTTTTGGAATCAAACCCAAAAGCAGCGGCGGCAATGCCAAAAATCAAGTCGCTGCGTAATCCCGAAATGTTTGAATACGCTGGAGCAGCGGGAGGCTTTATCGACCGATATGGCTATCCGTTTTGCCGTGGAAGAATTCTCGACAACGTAGAGCAAGACCACGGACAATACAACAGCGTAAAAAACAATCAAATTTTTTGGGCAACAGGGGCATTTATGGCTATCAAGGCAAACGTTTTTAAAGAGATGGGCGGATTCGACAGTTCGTTTTTTGCCCACATGGAAGAGATCGACCTCTGCTGGCGAATCAAAAACACTGGTTTAGACATACTTTATTGCCCCGAATCCGAAGTTTTCCACTTGGGAGGAGCCACTCTAAAACAAGGCAGTCCGCAAAAACTCTACTTAAACTACCGCAATTGCCTAAAAATGATGTACAAAAACCTTCCACCCAAACGCCTTATCCCTACTATTTGGTTCAGGATGATTTTGGACGGAGCATCTTCGGCAGTATATCTCTGCCAACTGCAAATCAAAAATTTCTTTGCAGTGCTGAAGGCACATTTAGCTTTCTACGCCGCGCTACCAAAACTGATAAAAGAACGCAAAAGGCTAAAAAAAACAGCCACGCAATATTACCACAACGAAATTTTCAACGGTAGCATAGTATACCGAAACAAAATAAAAAAACAGAAAATATTTTTTGAATTTTAAAACAGAGGAGAAAAGTGTCAAACAAAGTAGTAATAATTCCAACATACAAGGAAAAAGAAAACATCGAAAACATCATAAGGGTAGTGTTTAACCTGCCCGAACCGTTCGACATACTCATAATCGACGACAACTCGCCCGACGGCACAGCCGATATTGTTAAGAATCTTATCAAAGAGTTTCCCGACCGCCTTAATATTATAGAGCGCAGCGGCAAACTCGGTCTCGGCACTGCCTACATCACCGGCTTCAAATGGAGCTTAGAACACGGCTACGACTATATTTTTGAAATGGACGCCGACTTTTCGCATCCGCCTGAGGATTTGATAAACCTCTACAACGCATGTCACAACGACGGATACGATATGGCAATCGGCAGCCGTTATATTTCAGGCGTAAACGTTGTAAACTGGCCCATGGGTAGAATAATGATGTCGTATTACGGATCGATGTATGTGCGCATAGTTACCCGCATGAAAATCATGGACACCACCGCTGGATTTGTATGCTATACTCGCAAAGTATTAGATGCCATCGATTTAGACAAAATAAAAATGAAAGGCTACGGTTTTCAGATAGAGATGAAGTTCACTGCTTGGAAAAAGAAATTTAAAATCAAGGAAGTGCCCATCATCTTTACCGACCGCAAGCAAGGCACATCCAAGATGAGCGGAGGCATCTTTGGCGAAGCTGTTTGGGGCGTGCTTAAGATGAAGATATCAAGCTGGTTTAAGAAATACTAACCGATGGACAAGAAAGCCCTCCGTGCCGAAATACGCTGCCGAAAATCTCAATATCCACCTGAAGAACTGCGCCAAAAATCACAAAAAATCTGCGAATGGATTCTCGACGACGGAGTGTTTTGGGCGTCACACTATATATTATTGTATAATCCCCTGCCCGACGAAGTAAATGTTAACACATTGATAACTACTGCGCACAATGCCGGCAAAACTGTGCTTTTACCCGTTGTAAATGGCGATAATCTTGTTTTAAAGCGATTTGCAGGTTTTAATTATATGTCTACTGGAGCATACAATATTTTAGAACCCGTAGGTGAAATATATCCCCGTTCAGAATACCACAAAATAGATCTTGCCATAATACCCGGTATGGCATTCGACCCATACCGTCACCGCCTTGGCCGTGGCAAAGGATATTACGACAGACTGTTACCCCAACTCACCCAAGCCTACAAAATGGGTGTATGCTTTGATTTTCAATTCCTCGAAAACATCCCAAGCGAGGAGTGGGATGTGGTGATGGATGAGATAATAAGATAGGTAAAAAAAGACTCCCGTTAGAGAAAACTCAAACGGGAGTCAATTTAAGAGATAATTAGCTTATTTAACTAATTCGTTAAAATCCTAGTATCCAGGGTTTTGATCGCATTCGGGGTTCTTAATCAACTCATCAGAAGGAATAGGCATAACCATTTTGTCTTCTTTATAGTCATAACTACGAGGAGTCCAAGGATAGTTTGTCAAAGCCTCACCTGAGGTAGCATCTTTGGGATAGTTGTGGTTGATATGGTCGCCAAGGTAACCAGAGCGGTGCATATCAGGACACAAGCTCCATTCGCAGTTGAACTCTTTACGACGTTCCTCGTTAACAGCAACTTTCCAAACGTCAGATTCAAAACCTTTTTTAGCTTTCAACTGAGTGTAGTATTCTTTTGCATCAGGAACTGTAACGATGGTGGTGTTGAAAGGGATAGGATAAGCTCTGTCTGTTTTAAATTTCTCCTTCTTTACATCACCATTAAAATAACCATCATCATCATTATAGAAATTTGCAAGTTGGTTATAATATTCAGCATTCTTAGCATATTCCTTTTCACATCCGATTTCAAGGTTTCCGAAAGCTCTTTCGCGAAGTTCATTAATCATACGCCAACCTTCAGACTCATCACCTGTATTAAAGCAACACTCAGCATAATCGAGCATTACGTTAGGAAGACGTTTCCAATAGATAATAGAAGGAATCCACATACCTCTTGCCCAGTTGAACAATTCAGCACTTGAAGCACGCCACAATTTGGTTGTCCAAATAGCGGGAGCATATTCACCGTTATAGAAGTGCAATTGTTTGGTTTTGGTGTCTGCTCCTTTTGTTATACCCAAAATTTCCTGAGTATAAGGGTTTTTACCCCAAACATAGTCTGATTTCTCAATGCCATATTTCTGCATAACTTCCTCAGGTACTGCACCTGTGCAGCAAGAACCATCGCGACGTTTGTCACCGTGCTCGTAGCAAGAGTACCATTCCCAAGAGAGGTAAAGCGAACCCCAACCACCGTTTTCAGGACAAGCAACGTACCATTTCAAGTTAAATTTAGCGGTAAAATCGCTCCAACCGTTCCAGTTGCTGCCTTCGTCGAGAACTTCAGCCCAGATACATTCTGGACCCCAAGCTGATTGAGGATCCCAAAGTGTAGTAAAAGATTTGTTCAATTTGTAAGGACCTTTTTCAAGAATCTCTTTCAAATCGGCTTTGGCAGTTTTGTAGTAATTATTATCCTTTGTCCAATAAGCCAACCACATATTAGCATCGGCGCGGTAAGCAAGAGCCATACCTTTGGTACAACGACCTGCCTCGTTTTGGAAAGGATCCCAATCCAAGTTATTAACAGCAATGTCCAAATCATCAATAATGAACTTCCACATTTCTTCATCGGTGGCAGCACGTGGTTTAGTGGGATTTTCTGTATAAGTTTCACCAGTTTTCAACAAAGGAACACGGCGAAAATTTTGAGCAAGCCAAGTATACCAGAAAGCTCTCATAGCATGAGCTTCACCTATTAACTTGGTTTTTGTTTCTGCAGAAACATTGACTGATTTTTCAGCATCTTCAAGACCAGCAAGGTAGTCATTACAACGGGTTATTGCAGCGTATGCGTGCAACCAACCACCGTTCAACTCTGTAGATGCTCCAGTCCATGCCTGATTACACCAAGCAATATCCCAACCTGTAGCCTGTGTATCCATTGTAGGGTGGCAACCAACAAACAAGTTGGGTTTAAATCCCCAGTCGCCGTCGGTTTCGTCTTGAGGAAACATCATATCATAGACACCTGTCATACCTTTTATGGCGTTAGCATCGTTGCTGTACAAGGCATCCATATCAACCACATCGTAGTGGTCAGTTTCAAGGAACTCCTCTTTGCAAGAAGTAGCTCCGCTAAGCAACAAACCTACACCGGCTGCTACTCCTAAATATTTAATTATACTTTTCATACTCTTAATAAAATGTTAGAAATTAGAATTAGAACTGAAGGTTTATACCACACATATATGTGCGAGGCATCGGGTAACGACCGGTGTCAAGACCTGTGAACAATACGCTACCTTGACCACATTCAGGATCGCCGTATTTCTTGTAAGAAGAGAACACTGCGAGGTTCTGAATTGCAACATAAACACGAGCATTGTTGATCAAAGCAGGAGCAATCCACTCTTTGGGAAGTGTGTATCCAACTTGAATGTTGCTGATACGGAAGAAGTCACCTTTCTTAACCCAAGCATCGCTACCACGCATATTGAGGTTTTTATCGTTCCAAGAGAGACGAGCCAAAGAACCATTCTTAATGTCAGAATAGCTATCTTTCAAGATACGAGGAGTGGTCTGGTCGTCAGAAGAGAATACATTGCTCAAACGCATTGCTGAGTAAGAGTAGATATCCATTCCTGCAACACCGTAGCAGTAGAGAGAGAAATCCCAGTTTTTATAGTTAACATTAACATTGAAACCATAGTTGAAAGCGGGGAAACCATCGCCAAGGATAACCATGTCGTCTGAGTTGATGATACCGTCGTTGTTTTGGTCAACATAACGGAAGTCGCCGACCTTGGTATCATCATTTTGTTTTGCCATAGATTTGAGTTCAGCTTCGTCTTTAATAACGCCTTGAACTTGGTAACCGTAATAAGAACCTACAGCACTACCATTTTTGCTGATAGAGTGGTTTTCCCAGTGGAAACCTGCAGGATCACCAATTGCACCTATGTTAGAACCGTCGTTTGTAGCATCTTTGTTAACAGCAAAAATTGGTTGGTCGCCGATGTCTTCAATTTTGTTCTTGATAGAAGAACCATTGAATGTAATGCTGAAGTCAAGGTCGTTGTTGATCTTGTTGGTGTATGTCAAGCTGATTTCAACACCAGAGTTCTTGATTGTACCAAAGTTAGAATATACAGAAGCGTAACCGGTAGAAGGACGAGTAGGTTTGTTCAAGAGAAGGTCTTTAGTGGTACGCATAAAGTAGTCAAAAGTACCAGAGATTTTACCATTCAAGAAACCGAAATCAAGACCGATGTTGGTGGTTTCGTTGGTTTCCCATTGTAATTTTTCATCAGCAATAGGAGCTTTGTAACCAACCTGTTTGATACGGTTAGAGTTCATACCAGATTCTGCTGTACCGTAAGGATAATAGTTGTAAGCAACGTCACGAGTCTGCAAAGATACAAAACCTTTACCAGCCATACCACCGGCGTTACCTACCTGACCCCATCCTAAACGGAGTTTCAAGTTGGTGAGAACATCGTTACCTTTTAAGAAGCTTTCTTCAGAAATTCTCCATGCCAAAGCAGCTGAGGGAAATACGCCCCATCTATTTTGGTTACCAAAGTTAGAAGAACCGTCGCGACGTACGGTAGCGGTTAAAATATAACGGTCGAAAAGACTGTAAGTCAAACGTCCGTAGTAAGAAATACCACGTGTTTCAGCGTTGAATTTACCGTTGCCATTTTTAGAATCGTCGTCAAATGCCAAAGAAGTTTCACGAGTTGTTTCATAAGGCAAGTCACGTGCGCTAGCACTTACATAGTAGCCGAAATACTTAGAAACAGAATGTCCAGCCATAATTGAGAAATTGTGGATGTCGTTTTTCCATTTGTAAGTCAAATAAGTTTCAACCTGAATTGTATTGTCTTGACCTTGGTTGATATCAAAATTATAGCGGTTATCTATATCGTAAGAAACAGTTTTGAGTTGTCCGTCGGTAATATCTACGTTTTTACGAACACGACCACCTGTAAAATTGTCGTATTCGCTTGAGTTCATATTATAAGAAGCTACCGAACGAAGGCTCAAACCTTTGAAGAAAGTAATTTCAGCAAAAGCGTTAGCCAAAACGCGGTTGTTGCGGCTGATACCATTAGCTTCCATCTGAGTAGCGTATGGGTTACCATTATTCTTAGTGTTACCTTCCCAACCGTCAGAAGTTTGTTGGCTACCAAGACCGTAAGAACCATCTGCGTTTACTACGTTTACTTTCTGATGACGACCATCTACAACATAGTCAAGAGTAGGAGTCATATAGGCAAGGTCACGGAGAGAAGAAAGGTTACCGTTGTTGTTTACACCAATGTTAGAACCAGAGTTTTCAGAGTGAATAAAGTTAACATCACCACCGATTTCTAAATACTTATTGATTTTAGATCTTGCGCTTGTGCGAACGTTAAGACGTTTATAGTCGGTGTTAACAATCAAACCTTCATTATCCATATAACCAATTGAGAAGTTGTATGAAGAAGCTTCGGTACCACCGTTGGCAGAAACGTTGTACTGCTGACGGAAAGCATTGTGAGTCATCTGATCTTGCCAATCGATGTATTGTCTTTGTCCATCGTATTTTTGATCCCAGATTTGGTTGTAAATACCAGCACCATCGTTGGCACGGCACTCACGGATGATTTGAGCGTATGTGTCGATATCAACAACGTCAAGTTTGAAAGGAAGAGTCTGAACAGCGAAGTCAGCTGTAGCTGTTACAACCATCTTGCCCTTCTGACCGTGTTTGGTGGTAATCATAATTACACCGTTAGCACCAGCAGAACCGTAGATTGCAGTTGCAGAAGCATCTTTCAAAACCTCGATAGACTCGATATCAGCAGGGTTGAGGAAGTTAGCATCAGTACCTACTTGAACACCGTCTACAACGTAGAGAGGCTGAGCGGTACCGTTGATCGTGGCAACACCACGGATACGTACCTGCGATTTTCCTTCAGGAGAACCGTCTTGTGCTGTAACTTGTACACCTGCAGCTGCACCTTGCAAGCCTTGGTTAACGTTTTGAGGAGCACGTTTCATCATGTCTTTTGTATCAACTGATACAACAGAACCCGAAACGTCAGATTTCTTCATTGTACCGTAACCAACAACAACTACTTGTTCGAGAGTTTTGTTGTCGGGATCCAATGAAACAGGAAGTGTTGATTTTCCATTAACAAATACGGTGTTGGTAATGTAACCAATGTACGAAAATGTTAATGAAGCATCACTTGGAACACTGATGTTGTAATTACCGTCAATGTCGGTGATGGTTCCGTTCTGTGTTCCCGTTTGAACAACGGTAACACCTACTAAGGGCTCGTTTGTAGAGCTGTCGAACACCTTACCGGAAACTGTGATGTTCTGAGCGCTCAGAGCAAATGGGAACAATAGTGTTAATAGTCCCAATAAGAAAAATTGTCTCATAAAAAATACTTTAATTCAGTTAATAAAATGAATCGATTTAAGTTTTTTGGACTTTTTTAGGCAAATATGCCGAGGTGTCCTAACCTCATTGGTTTGTTCTTCGTTTAATTCTCTTTTCTATGTCATAGTAAAATTTATTTTGGTTAGATATATATTAAGTGTCTGTAAAAATTTTCTAAACCGTAGTTAAACTACTTACTTTTGAGTACAGACAAACTTAAACAAATCCGTTAATAATATTTAAAATAGTGCAAACGTATTACTTTGAAATATGTGACAATATTTTTAAAATTTGTAACAGAGCGAGATTTTTTTTAATTTTAGAACTAATAATCACAAATTCTAAACTCAATAAAGGGGGAAAATTGAAAAATAATGTTAAAATATGTTACATTCCATAACAGTAATTATATTAAAAAAGGAAAGCAATATTAAACTATTGATAAGTGAAAAATAGGAAACTACTCCCCTTCAGTATTCACTTTGCTGCGGTATTGTTTTGGAGAAACGTTAAATTGCTTCAAGAACAAAGTGCAGAAGTAAGATTGAGAACCAAATCCTGTGATATCTGCAATCTCTTTTATCGAAATATCTTTGTTTAAAAGCAAATCAGCAGCTGTATTGAGGCGAATGGTACGAATATACTCATTAGGATTTTGACCTGTAATGGCTTTAAACTTACGCTGAAAGTGTCCGCGGCTCATGCCTATCTCCTCGCTAAGAGTTTCAACATTGAGGTTAGGATCAGATAAACGTTTGTTTATTACGGCAGATACACGTTTGAGCAAATCTCGCTCTTGAATAGAAGATATGCGCCCTTCTGGTAGCAATGATTCGTTGCTATACTTGCTTCTCAGCATCTTTCGCTGCTCTATTAGTTTATTTACCATCAGCGAAAGATATTTAAAGTCGAATGGTTTGGCGATAAATAAATCTCCTCCACTTTCGGCACATTCTATACGGCTTTGAACAGAGTCATTCACCGACAAAACTATTACAGGAATATGGCATGTATCATTATTATCCTTTAAAGAGCGGCACATTGTTAAACCATCCATCTTGGGCATAGGAATTTCGGTGATTATCAAATCGGGCAAGGTAGCCATAGCTTTGTCTAAACCAGTTTTGCCATTGGATGCTGTTTCTACATTATATAAAGGTGACAACAATGCCGACATATAATTTAGAATATTTGTATCAGAATCTACAATCAGCACCGTTTCAGAGCCACCTTCTTTGCCATCTCCCGAAACTCGCAACATATTTTTACCCTTTGGCAGCACAACAGGTTTTAAATGTTCAAATTTGGTGTTAGATACATCTGATTTAAACTCAGCACCGCTTGTAAGCAATACAGTCAACTCAATACCATTGGCTCCAAAATGAGATACTTCCAATTTGCCATGATGCATACGAATTATATGGCACAAAAACCAAATGATGGCATATTGGTTAGATAAATCTTGTTTTTGAATGTCAGAATGAGACATATTAATCAACTCCGAAACTTTGGTAAAATTGAATCCCGATTCACTATCGCGAAGTTTTATCAAAAGATTGTTATCCGCAGAGTCGATTAGCACTTCTACTGACTTAGGCTTAGAAACGTATGAAACCAACTCGGCTATTATAATATAAAGTGCGGCATCAATCTTTTCTTTATCAATATAAGCTGAATAAGAGGGAATTACAGCATTGAACTTAAAATCAACACCTTGCTGATTTGCTACACTTGCATATTCACTGCAAATCTCTGAAACAAAGGCAACTACATCAGTTTTTTCAGCGACAAGATTATTGTGATCAAACCCTATTTCGGCTATAATATCCGACAGGCGAAATAGTCGCGAGGCATTGCCAAGCATATAATTATAAAGTGTTTTTTGATTTTCATCGTGATTTTCGTCTCCTGATAAAGATTTGAGCTGCGAAACTAAATTAGAAACAGGAGTGCGAAACAACTTGGATACATTTGAATAAAAAAACTTAATATCGTTGAGTTGCTTCAATCTTCGTTTGTGAAAGAGAAACGCACATACAATTCCTGAAACTACTAAAACTAAAATAAGTATCAAACAAAAATATCCCATTTTTTAAATTATTTAATGAACAAAATTTAAAATAAATAGCTAATAAAACTATGTGGCAAAGGAAAATAAAAGAAACAACAATTCAAAATTTAAAATCAAAAATATTACAAAATCTAAAATCAAATTAGCGAATCCAAGGGTTTGAAAACCGTTTATCATGAATAAAAGCGGTATCGCTCAATGTTAGCAAAAACGCTTTTAAATCATTTAAATCTCGTTGGCTAAGGTGCATGCCGCCATGGTTGGTGTTGATTGATAGTGGGTCGATATATGGCGAACGTTTAAGACCATTGTTGTAAAATTCCAACACTTCGTCAAGAGTCTTAAATCTGCCATCGTGCATATATGGCGCTGTAAATTCGATATTTCTGAGTGTAGGTACGCGATACTTGCCTTTATCCAAAGGATTTTGAGTTACTGCTGAGCGGTCGTTTTGACCTTCAAAATCTATATCTTTGGCGTTGTTCATAAAAAGGTTGGTAGTCCAAAGCGGCAAAGCGGGCGAACCATGACAATGAAAACAATCTGCTCCTTCGGTGGTAAAGAGCATAAGTCCGCGCATTTCGGATTTTGAGAGCAGCTCCTCCCCTGCCATAAAACGGTCGAATTTAGAATTGAAGCTAACAAGCGAACGCACAAACTGTGCTATTGCCTTAGAAATCAAATCAATATTAATTTCGTCAGTGCCAAAGGCTTTATAAAACATCTCGCGATAACGTTTGTCTTGTTTTATGAGTTTAACTGCACTATTAACGTCCCCATCCATCTCGTGAGGGGCAATAATCGCCATCGGAACAGTGCTTTCGATATTTTTGCCGCTCTCCTTATTTATATAGCCGTTCCAAAAATAACCATTGCTGTTCCAAACCAAATTGATTAAAGGCAACATAACATTTGGAGTCTTTTTTCCAGAATTGCCAACAGGACGACCATCTGGAAAAAGTTCTGTACCACATTCAAACGAATATTCTTGTTTGTGACAAGTGGCACAACTCATCGGCCCACGCTCATCGCCCGAAAGCCGTTCATCGTAAAAAAGATAACGTCCAAGGTTTACGCCGTCTACTGTCATAGGATTGTCGGCAGGAATATTGAGCGAATCGGGGAAAAAAGGAACTCCTAAATCAAAGGGCACAGGTTCGTATGTAATTTGCGGCATACGATTGGCACACGACACAAGCAAAACTGATAAAATTATAGATAAAAATATTGTTTTCATCTCTTAATTATTGATAGCCACAAAGGTAAAAAAATGCTTGGTGGATTCCAAAAGATTCACTAATTTTGTTTCGTGCTAAAAAACGTTAAATGAAAAACTACACATGCAACATGTACGTTTGTTTATTTGACTATAAAAGAGAAACTAATTTAAAATAAACGATAGATGAAAAAACTAATTATAGCATTGATGTTGTGTGCTTTGTGCGGCGGATTGCAGGCGCAGGGCTACGAAATTGGTATCAAAATCAAGTCGATTCCGGGCGACACCATCATCCTCGGACACCATTTCAACGAGCGGCTTATCCCCGACGACACTGTAAAACTTGATTCTAAGGGTTTTGGTGTGTTTAAAGGCAAAGAAAAACTGCCCGGCGGTATGTATTTTATCTTTATGCCAAGTCGTAATTATTTTGACATCCTTATTGATGATAATCAGAAGTTTACAATCGAAAACGACACTGTACCGGCTAAATTTCTCGATAACATGGTGATTACAGGCGACCTGCAAAACCAACTTTTTGTTGATTATCAGAAATTTCTTGGTAAATGCCGCACCGATTACGAAAAGGCAAAAACCGACGATGAGAGAAACGCTATCAACCAACGAGTTGAAGATCATTACAAAGAACAGATCACTAAGTATCCCGATATGTTTTTCTCTAAGTTCTTGACTGCCACTCGCGATGTTCCGATTCCCGCAGAAATCACCGACCAAAACGAGCGTTACTTCTATTATAAGGCGCACTATTTCGACAATTTCCCTGTGTCGGATGGCCGTTTGCTCCGTACAGCTCTCTATGAGCCTAAAATTAAGCAATATATCGATAATATTGTAATTCAAATGCCCGACTCGCTTATAAAAGAGACCAATTGGCTTGTAAACGCAACCCGTCCAAAAGGAAAGTTGGTAAAGGGCGTAAACGACGAACTTTTCCGCTTTATGCTTGTGTACTTCTTTAATAAGTACGCTAAGAGCGAGGCAATGGTGGCAGAAAACGTATATTGCTCTCTTGCAGAAATTTACGTAAAAGATGCTGTTTGGGATACCGACTCGTTTAAAACCGAACTTAAAAAGAAAATCACCAAAAAAGAGAATTGTCTTGTAGGAAACATTTCAAAAAACCTTGTGCTCAAACAGTTACCCGACGATACTACAAAAATCAATGCTCTCCGTCCGTTTACCGAAGTGCTTAAAACAAAGGGTGTGGACATTGAAACTAAAAAACCCGATTTTGAAGCACGTAGAAACGATGTGGTGCAAATTCTTGATGATCTTATCGGACATTTTGGAGGATACATTGATATGCACAAAACTCCCTCAAAATACACGCTCATAGTATTTTGGGAGCCCGACTGCAGCCATTGTAAAGAGGAGATTCCTAAGCTCTTCAAATTTTATCAAGACACTCTTAAAAACGAAGGTGTAAAGGTGTGGGCTGTGTATATGAACCGCAGCGTTGACAAACTCGGCGACCTTCACAGGCATATCAACAAATGGTTTGATTTTGTACAAGAAAAACACTTGATGGCTCCGGGTTGGATCAACTGTTGGAACCCATTCGACCAATACCGTGATAATTACGACGTTAACTCCACTCCTACTTTCTACCTTCTCGACGAAAAAAAGGAGATTCTCGCCAAACGTATAGGTCACGAACAGGCTTACGAACTTATCAGAATGATTGAGGACGACAAGGCCAAACGTGGCGAAAAATAAGGTTATGAAATTAGCACTTTCTATATTATTGACAACAAGCGCGTTTGTATCGATGGCACAGGGTTACGAACTAAAACTCCGTGCCACCGACGCTCCGCCGCAAAAGGTGCGCCTTGCATATTATTACGAAGAAAAACAGTATCTTGTAACCGATTCGGCTCCCACCGACAAGGGATACTACGTCTTTAAGGGCAACCAACAACTGCCTGCTGGCATTTATTCGATTATTTTAGACGGTAGCGGTCAGTATTTTGATTTGCTAATCGATGGCAACAATCAAAACTTTGTAATGAGATGCTCTGCCAACGACCCGCAAAAAACAATGAAGATAACGGGTTCGGATGTTAATGCCAAATTCTATGATTATCAGCGGCGTATGACCGAACTTGTAAGGCAGCAGCGCGAACTCGACACCGCTAAAAAATACGAAAAAGATTCTGCAAAAATAGAGCAATTAGACCTGAAACTCAGCAAGATAGACAGGCAATACGAACAGGCTTGGCAAAACGAGGCTGCGGCAAATCCAAACACAATCCTTGCCGATGTGCTCAACGGACTCAACGCCACCAACTATCCGGGCGACAGCATGTTTCACTACATCAATTTTGCTCAGCCGGGATTGCTACGTTCACCTTTTTTTTACAAGAGCATAAGAGCACACATTGCACGGCATATCGAAGACGGTGCACACGAAATTATGCGTCAAACCGACAGAATAATTGCAATGAGCAAGGCAAATTTTGAAGTGTACCGCTATGTATCGTTCTATCTGTTAAGTTTTTACCGAACGTTTTACAAATTAGGAATGAACGAGGTGTTTGTGCATATTGCCGACAACTATTTTTTGTCGGATACTGTTAAAACCATTAACGATGAAACACGCAAAATGATTGAAGAACAGCGAAATATCTACCGTTCGGCTATGATAGGTTACGATGCTCATAATTTTTCGGCTCGGCACACAGGCACCAACGACACAATCAATATTTTTGATTATGCCGGCAACAAACCAATTTTGCTGATGTTTTGGGCAAACGGATGCGGACATTGCGACAGTGCCGAAAATGCCATAAAGTATTACTATTCAGGTCTTTTGCGTAATGGCTATCAAGTGTACACGCTCTGCAACGATGATTTTTCTTACGAGAGTATCAAGGCAAACTCTGAGCGCAAAAACTTTCCGTGGATCGACCTTTGCGACACCAAAAATATGTCGCGTTTTCGCGAATATTACTACGTGGTAAGCACACCAATAATGTACGTTATCGACGAAAAAAGGCGAATTGTAGCCAAATTGGTGGGCGAAGACCGAATTTCTCAAGCATTACAACAATTATCTTTATAACAAATAGTTACAATAATGAAAAAAGCTTATATTCTTCTTGCTGAAGGTTTTGAACTTATCGAGGCACTTGCGCCTTACGATGTGTTTTGCCGCGGCGGTATCAATGTTAAAACTGTTTCGATAAACAACCATCCTCAGGTTTCGGCATCCAACAAAGTAAAGGTAGAAGCCGATTTTCTGATTTCTGAAGTTACTGATTTCGACAATGTTGATTTAATTTATCTTCCCGGCGGCTATCCCGGCTACGAAAACCTTGGCAACGACCCTCAAGTGGGCGAAATAGCCAAAAAACACTACGAATCGGGCAAAATGCTTGCTGCTATCTGCGGCGCTCCCACAGTGCTGTTAAAAAATCAAATAGCCTTAGGAAAAACTGTTACTGCTCATTCGAGCTGCAAAATCGAAATGGCGTTGAGTTACAAATACACAGGCCGTGCAATCGAAGAGGATGGAAACCTTTTTACCTGCATCGGTGCAGGACATTCTGTTGATTTTGCCATACGCCTTGCAGAAAAACTCGAAGGTCCTGAGGCTGTACTCAAAATCAAAAAAGGAATGGAATTGAATTAAGGTGTAAAACCCACCCTATATTTTAAAGGCTATGAGGGCGATGTCGTCGGTTTGGGGACAATCGCCCTTGTAGTCAAAAATATATTTAGAAAGTTGTGCCGCTTGCTCTGCCATCAATGCTTTATCTATTTGACTTAGCGGAGAGGAGACCTTATACGTTAAAAAAATAATTTTGTTGGAGATTTTGCCCCCAAAAACTTACACCAACAGACCTTTGATTTTATCGGTTTCGCCTGCCAAAATAAGCATATCGCCCTCGTTGAGAATGGCATCGGCAGTGGGATTCATGGTGGTTTCGCCATTGTGTTCGATACCAAGCACCACGCACTGAGCCAATTCGCCAATGCGCGATTCGGCTAACTTTTTACCACAAAACGACATTCCCGGCTGCACTTGAAGTTGTTCGAGCGAAAATGTAGAAACTCGCCCAGCATCGGTCTTGGACGCAGAATCAACGGTAGTGTCAAGTTTTTGACGGAAAAGTTTTATTTGATCGTCGCTGCCTGCCACCACAATACGGTCGTGAGGATAAAGACGTTCTCTGCCACCCGGAGCGTTGATATTCAATCCTCCACGCACAATGCGCACAATATTTACGCCGCACGAATGTCGAAGGTCGAGGTTGAGAAGTTGATGACCACAGTAAAGTGATTCGGGATTAAGTTCAAAATCAGCAAGATGCAGGTCGTAATCGAGAAAAGCATCCTCCACCTCGCGACGAACCGAACGGTTTTTCTCTTGTTCGCGCTCACGTGCCGAAAGATTGTCGATAAAGCGTTTTTCGATGCTCGACGACTGCTTGTGAATCTTGCTCGAAAACGTGATAATTGCCACAATTGCCACCGCCGACACAATCAGCAAACCAAGCGTAAGATTGAAATAGCGACCTATGCAGGCAGTAATAAACACCATAGCCAAAACATTCCGCGCCACAGTAAGTGCTATAAGTCCCGCACGCTTGTAAGTGCTGTCTTGACGGAGTTTTTGGGCTTCGGGAGCGTTTTTGTGGCTCGAAATCATCTTGTATAAAAATGGCGAAAGCAAAAGCAAAAGTCCCGACAATGCCACAAGCCGCGAAACCCATTCAAAGTTTTCGGGCAACACTGCCGACATCGCTCCTACTATCCAACTTGAAAGAAATTGTTGGTAAAGCATTATTACAAAAGCACTTACAATACCGTAAACTGCCACCGAAATTCCCACTTTTTTGAGCAATTGGCGCATGATACCTTGTTGAGCCACAGTGGATTTGCCTTGTTGAAGCCGTCCGATAAGCGAGAAAAATTTCTTAGGTAAAATCCTCTCTAACAGTCCGTAAGCGGGTTCGGCAAGTTTGATTGTGTAAGGCGTGAGGAACGTGGTAATCACCGACACCGCCACCACAACGGGGTAAAGGAATTTTTCGGTAACGCCAATCGACTCGCCAAACTGCGCAATGATAAAGGCAAATTCGCCCACCTGAGTAAGCGCAAACGCCGACTGCATAGCGATTTTCATAGGCTGACCCGACAGCGTGATGCCGAGCGTTGCAAATATTATCTGTCCAAAAATTACGGTCAATGTAATAATCAAAATCGGCAGCCAATATTCTGCCAACGTTGCCGGCGCAATCATCATACCCACCGACACAAAGAATATCGCGCCAAAGAGGTTTTTGATGGGCGACATAAGTTTTTCAATGCGTTCACATTCAACGGTTTCAGAGAGTATCGAACCCATCACAAACGCGCCAAGAGCCTCGCTGAATCCTGCCATTTTTGCCACCAAAACCATTCCGAGGCAGAGTCCGAGCGCCACAATGGTCATAGTTTCGTCGTTGAGGTGCGGACGGCATTTTTTCAACAGCGTAGGAATCAGCGTAATGCCCGCCACAAACCACAATATCAAATAAGCCATCAATTTGCCCACCTGCGCCAACATCTCCACGCCGTCAAACTGTTGATTTACAGCAATCGACGCCAACAGCACCATCAGCACCACGGCAAACAAATCTTCAACCACGAGTATTCCAAAACATATTTCGGCAAATTTGTGCTGACGCAATCCAAGATCGTCTAACGCCTTGAAAACTATTGTGGTAGACGACATACAGAGCATTCCGCCGAGGAAAAGCGAGTTCATTTCACTCCATCCCATCATCCGTCCGAGCATAAATCCGCAGCCCATCATACCCACCAAGATAGTCAGACAGCCGATAAACGCCGTAGAACCCATTTTTAAGAGTTTTTTGAACGAAAATTCCAAACCGAGGGTAAAGAGAAGGAATATCACGCCCACCTGACCCCAAGTTTCGGCGCTTTCCACGTTTACCCACGAAGAGCCCGCCACATACGGTCCGGCAAGGATTCCCGCCACTATATATCCCAAAACCACAGGCTGTTTAAGCCATTTGCACAAAAGACTGATGGCCCCCGCCACCAACATTATAATTCCTAAATCGTGAAGCATAATTGACTTTATATTTCAACCGCAAAGGTAAGGATTTTTTCTTATCTGAAATTTTTTTTGTGTATATAAATAAATGATTACATTTGCCCCATGGTTAACTATTAAAATATACTACTATGATTACTTATATTGTTGCTATTGTAATGAGCCTATTAATAATGGGCTTGCTCATTTCTGACAGAGAAAATTTTATCAACAGAGGCATGTCAGAGCGGTTTTATTACATCTTTACAGCAACGTTGGCGTGTTTCATAATATGCTGTTTTATTTCATGGACAGTGGCAGTGTGTTTATTTGTGCCGTTTAGCCTTGCCGCCCCAGTTTTATGCCTAAATCGATTTAAGGGTGAAGTATTGCAGCCCAAAATATTCTCTTACATTCTGGCAGGAATCTCGATAGTTTCACTCGGAAAATGCGTGTACAATTTGGTTAATTGTTTAAACCACTATCCTGATTATAAGTTCAGTTTTTTGTGGCTACTATTGTTTCTCTTTTCAACAGCGGCTTTTTACTTCGTTTCATGTCGCAAACAATTAAGTTATATGAAAAAAACTGAAGAAGAATTGGCAATGAGTAAATCCAAAAAAAATCACGGTTCCTCAGTCTACGTGCTACCATTTTTCATTGTCACATTCATATCAGCAATATTTTTTGAATCGAATTTGAGAGACATTTGCAAAGAAAAAATATATGAAAAAGGCAAAGTGTATGTTTGTGCAGAAATTACCGACGTTGTGCTTTCTACAAGCTATGGAAGAAAAGGTCGTAGTTATTTAGAATATACAGTAGCCACCGATTATATTGAGCCCGAAACAGAAACGCGTTATGTATTTTCTGAGAGAGGCGAAAGAGGTTCGGTAGATGGACTATATTCTTACAGAGCTAATCCCGAAAAATTTCATAATTCTCCATATATTCCAAAAGGAAAAATCATAATTGAGCGAGCATATTTCGACAACAGAGTCTTTTCTGTTGTAAATAAACACCCTTCTGCAAAGCAAATTGTTGATTTCCAACGCCCTATTGTTGAAATAGATTCCAACACTTACTATTTGGATAGTTATGCCGACATAGAATTCTTAAAAAACAATTTGGATTTTTACTATCAATATTGCGGAATAAAATTAGTGGTAAAAGCCGTAAAAATTGGCGAGGAAGACGACAAGATTATTTATGAAAATTCCTTGCTCGACGATAAAATATATTTTAAACCCGAAACCGAAAACAACCCTGACACTCTGTTATTTTACAAAACAATTTACAAAAATGAGTCATCAGATTTAGAATCAAATTCAGAATCAAATTCAGATTGGATTTGCATAAAAAAAGCGAACCAAACCCCAGAAAACCTTTCCAAAATATCTGATTACGGATATTATTTCAACGATAAAATTTGGAGCAAAGAGGAATTTGAGGGACAAGTGAATGGATTGGAAATACCGGGATTATAAAGTTTTCTCCACAGTAGATTCTGTTTTCTGTGTAGTTTTCTGTGTAGTTTTCTGTGTAGTAAATGTGGTTTTACGGGAGAGGATTTGTTTGAGAGGTAATCAAATAAAATCCTTTTCGTGCTGACGGAAAAAATCGCGGTAGATTTTGACGTTTTCGAGGGCGGTCCATTGCTTGATGTCAACGGGATTGGCGTCGAGGTCGTAAATCTTGGTGCGCTCCATCGCAAGCAAAAACGGCGA
>JAGCDD010000220.1 GCA_017651345.1 Bacteroidales bacterium
ATCAGTTCTAAGATATTTTTGGGTAAGGGTATACGAAAATTCGTTTTCATATAAGCCTTCTTCTCCTTCCTGACGGAATTTGCGGGTAATTTTCATTATGGTCTGATCTAATTTGTTGGTGTACTTGATTTTGTAACTATCGTACTCCTGACCGCTTGTTTGCTTAAATTCAGAAGAGATAAGGCGTCCATCGTTGTCGCGCTGTTGTTTGTCCCACTTGATTTCGCTAAAATCGTAGATGCGTCCAAACTCACGGCAGAGAATGTCGTTTTTGGAGTCGGCGTATTTGCGCATCGACTTGATTGAGGTGGGGTCAAGGTCGGTGATTTGGGTGTCGGTGGGTCGAGAATAGCCGATATCATCGCCTGTGATGCAGTCGTAAACGCTCACACCTTTTTTGAAAATATTGTCGATTTGTTTGTCGGCAGCACCCGAATAGACCTCCTTCCACTGAATGGAATCAATCTTGTCGCCATTGTAAAAAAGTTTGAACATACGTACATAGCCTTCGTAATCGTACTGACCTGTAATACAGCCATATTCGATAATTCTGCCACGTCCATCGTAACGAGCATACTCTTGGAGAGATTTGTAGCCGTCGCCACTCATAACAATCAGAGTGGGTTTCAAAGTGTCCACATACTGACCGTTGTTGTTATCAACATCGTAAGGCGGCTGTTGCTCGTATTTCAGTTGGTCTTCGGTTTTGGTGCTAACCAATTTTTCACCGTCAATTGATGTGGAATCTGTGTTGTTTTGCGATTGGTTGCTGTTGCCACCGCCGCAAGATAACAGGGCAAGGGCGGGGATTAATAAGAATGATTTTTTCATAATAGTATGTGTATTAATTAATCAATTCAAAATAACAGGTTTATACCCATCCGTTCTATTTATACCTTTCGGTGATGGTGTATTTGTCTGTACGATTGACCCTTTCACCTTCAAACTCGCCGGTTTGATTAATGGTGACTTTTTTGGTGACAACGCCATCGCCGTATGTATAGTTGATTTTGTACTTGTTGGTTAATTCGTCCTCAATGGTATATTCAGAATAGGTCAAGCGGCCTTGGTCGTCGCGTTTTTCCTTTTCCCATTTTTCTACAAAACTAAACTCATACTTAGGGTAATACGAACGCACAAGGTTGCTTTCGATGTTGTCGGAATAATTGCGCATAGAGGCAATGGATTTAGGATCAAAATCTTTAACATCTTTGTCGGTTGGGTAGAGAACGCCGTGCTCTCTGTCGGTAAATTTATCAAAGATACTTGTGGCAGAATTGGCAAATAGACCCATAATTTCAGGTTTTTCATCAACTTCATAAGAGTAGACCTCTTTGCATTGGATAGAATCAACTTTATCGCCGGAATAATAGATACGGCACATACGGATATAGTCGTCATAATCATACTGCCCCAATTTACAGCCGTATTCTATTATTCTACCATCGTTGTCGCAAAGGCAATATTCGCCCAATTTTTCTGAACCGCCATCGTCCCATTTATAGGTAATAAGCGTTGGAATTGGAGAGGAGTCAATTGTGGAGGCACTAACGGCTACGAATTTGGTGCCGTTCCAAACCAGACGTACATTTGACTCGTTGGTGTAATAGTTGCTCAAAGACAAAGTGTCGTCTTTAAAAGAGGCTAACCACTTAAATTCGAATGGTTTGAGTTCGTCGGGCAGTGGAATCTCGGTGAGTTTTCCGTCCTTGTAATCAAACATTTGGATGAAAAACGAAAACGCAGGATCGGTCATCGGAGCGTCACCGTTTTGGGGATACGAATGTAAGTTGAGCAACACTTTGTACGACTTGCCTGATTTCAATAGGTCAATAGAACCATCGTAGAGGATATCGCCGTAAGAATGAAGGTCGATATAGTCGCCAGAAGTCAAATCGGGGTCAAAAAGATCCTTGCCGGTGAATTCTATCTGTTGCCAAATTTTTTGGATGTCGGTGAGGGTGTCGGTTGTAGAGACGTCACACTGTGGCGTATCTACCGTGGTGGAATCTATGTTGTTTTGCGATTGGTTGCTGTTGCCGCCGCCGCAAGATAACAGGGCAAGGGCGGGGATTAATAAGAATGATTTTTTCATAATGAGAATAATTAAGTCAGTGTATTTATAATTTCAGAGATTTCTACTCCATACTCGGGTCGAAAAATTCTTCGCCGTTCCATTCGAAGTTGTAGCCATCGCCGCCTTGACCCACAACATAGAAGCCTTTGTCGGTAAAACGCTTGATATAGTAACCTTTACTTAGATTGAAACGACCCGGATCTTGTTGGCTTACAACATATTCTGGCAGGAAAAGATCGGTGGTTTCGTCGAAAGAGATTTTGCCATTGCGAAAATTATAAAGCAAAATTCTATGTGGAGAATCAGATTTTGGGTTGAAATAATCCATTACTAAATACGAGCCGTCGTTGCGTTTAAAGCAAATAGCGGTCTCCTCAAACCCTTCCACGCCTTCGGCAACGAAAGTAGCAATATTGGAGCCAGCCTCTTTTACCATTTCGAGGTTGGATGCAATCATCTCGGCAGAAGGCATTTCGTCGCCCTCTACCATACCCAAGGGGTCGTATTCTTTGAGAAATTCCTTCCAAAACTGCATAGCGATATTACCGGATGATTTAAGCACAAATTTTTCACCATCCCAAGTGTAAATGGCATTTTTCATAAGGTCAAGGTCGCTTTCGCCCCACTGTTCGCAGCCGTTGCCCTCCATAGTCGCATTTAATTCACCAGATTCGGTAATGGAGTAAAGGAGATAGTTTTTGGGAGCGGAATTATACTGTTTCTTAATGTCATTAACCTGAGCGTCACGACCTTTGCATTTGTCGGCATCGAGAAGGTCGTTAACATCGGGAATAGGAAGAATGTTTTCAACTTTTGAGTTCTTGCCGTCTTTGCTCACGTAGGTAAAATTATCCCAAAACAATGTAGCCTCGCATTGCGCCTGATAACAAACCAAAGCCATATATCCGCCGTTTTTGTGCGGAAGGGCGTAATAGACTATCGTGTTTCCGCAATATTTCTGGGGGATGTCGTATTCATCAGTAAACGAATAAACCGGTTTGTCGGCCTTTTTAGGAAGGGTTTTGACAAACTCTGCCAACATATCATAATAGGCGAACTTTTCACCGTCCCACTTGTAGGCAGGAAGGAAAAAGTTATATGCGAGAATTGGATATAATTGATCGTCAAAAGAGAATTTCTCAAAATCAACTCCTGAGTGGATAATAGGTTCATTCTCCGACACTGCGTAGTAGACATAATTGCGAGGATTTTTGTTATAAGTCTCTGTAATCAGTTTGATATCAGATTCGTGACCCTTCAATTTGTCGTTGTTGAAAAACAAACTAATATCGGGAATTGGCATAATGTGGCTTGCAGGTTTTGCCTCACCATCTTTATAAAAATATGGAATATAGGAAAATTGCTCTTCGGCATCCTCGGGAGTTTCTAAATGCTCGCGAATTATGGCATGTCCGCCGCTTTTGATTGGATATATATAATAATGATCGTCGTCAAATACCCCTTCGTCATTGGAGCCATTGTTTAAAAAAAGGTAGAATGGCTTGTCGGGCGATTTTGGCAGAGAATTGATAAACTTGCCCACAGCATCGGGCAAAGGTAAAGTTTGGTCAACGGGTTCCGACTGGGCAAGAGTGGTGTCAGTGTTGGTAGAGTCGGTGTGCACACTGTCGGTACTATTAGAATTTCCGCCGCAGGATAACAAGGCAATGGCGGGAATTAATAAAAGTGTTTTTTTCATAATTATGATAATAAAATATATTTATTTAAACATATCAGCCGTAGGGGTATGCTGCCATTCGTAGCCATAGTTCTCAAAATGGTATTCGCCGATTTCTATTTCGGCAAGGAGGAGCAAATCGTGGGCAGGCAGGGTAAATGTCTTGCTGTCTTCGGGAAAATCTTTGCCCGACTCTGCATCCTGACAGAGGGTTATCACCTTGTTGGTAAGCGGATTAAACGACGCGCCGTATGCAAAATCATCGCCACAGTCGGCGTGAATGGTCTTACCGCCGATAAGGTAGAGCCCGTTGTTTTGCCAACGGAGAAGATATACATTGGTGGTAAAGGTTATGCAATCTGCATCGTCGTAACTTTGGCTATATAATTCTTCGTAATTGGTTTGAATCCTAAGCACGCCTTTGGTGGTGATAGATACCGAAACCTCGTTTTTGGTGTTGAACACGCTGTAAAGTTTATAACCGTTTGGTGTACCCCAATAAACAGCCATCACACCGCCGAAAGGATTATCAACTTCGGCAATCACAAGGTCTTTGATGCCGTCTTGATTGATGTCGCCCTCGGCAATTGTAGTTTTTTCGTTGCCAAGATAGAGGTTGTCTTTGCCTTGATTTTGAAATTTTTTGGCGGCAATTCCGCTTTGTGCCGATGCAGACAATGCCGAAACAGCAAAAATCAACAATGAGAAAAATAGTTTTTTCATAGTATAATAATTTATAAGTTATTTAGTTCAAAAAAATGCTCGCAAAGTGTGAGATTTAAAACCTCACTCCTATTACCGACACGTCGTCTAACTGCTTGATATTGCCGCGCCATTGAGTAAGGTTGTCGTCGAGCATCTGTTTTTGCGTGGCGAGCGGTTCGTTGTGTATTTGAAGCAGATAATCGCGGAAACGCTTGATCATATACTTCTTTTTGCGACCGTTGACCATACCAAACTGATCGGGATAACCATCTGAAAACATATAAATTACATCGCCGGGGAGAACATCAATCTCGTGATTGGTGAAAAAGTCGGTTTGATTTTGATAGTATCCGATAGGCATTTCGTCAGCCTCGTATTGCTGCAACTCGTTGTTGCGGATAAGCACAAGGGGATTGTGCGCGCCGGCATATTGCAGTTTGTCGTTTTTGCGGTCGTAAACGCAGAGAGCCATATCCATACCGTCTTTTTGCTCGTCTTCCTTGCCCGACTGACGCAGGTAGGTCATAACATTTGAGCGTAGTTGCGTGAGGATTTCGCCTGCTGTAACGGTACTCTCGTCCATACGACCTGTGATTTCGTTGAGGAATGCAATACCGAGAAGGCTCATAAACGCACCCGGAACGCCGTGACCCGTACAGTCGGCAGCGGTGAATACAAATTTTGAGCCCACGTGCGAACCCCAATAGAAGTCGCCCGAAACAATATCTTTGGGTTTTAATAATATAAAGTGTTCGGGCAAATACTTGTCGAAATATTCCACCGGCGGCATTACAGCCTGCTGAATCTTTTGCGCATAACGGATACTCTCTACAATCTTATCTTTCTGAGCAGCAATCTCTTCCTCTGCCTTTTTGATTTGGGTGATATCAGAGTCGATAGCCACAATTTTGTAAAGATTATCTTGCGAATCGAAAATTGGCGTAAGGTTGGTTTGAATCCAAAGTTCGCCGCCTTGCGCGTTTTGCGACTTGGTGGTATAAAGTGTTGATTTTCTTTCTAATAAGTTTGTTTCGATACTTGAAAGCACATCCACATCGGTGTTTTTTTCAAGAAGGTTAGACCCGAATTTTTCGCGGTATTCGTCGTAAGTGTAGCCCGTCATACGCTTGAAACCATCGTTAACCCACTCAATTTCACCGTCGGCAGAGGCAATGATAACAGAGTTGTCGGTTTTAGAAGCCACAAGCGAGAGTTTTTCGAGTTCTTTGTTAACAGATTCGAGTTTTTCTTTCTGCGCCTCAATCTCGTCGCGCTGTTGACGGATTTCTTCGTGAGCCTTTTTCAACGCCGTGATGTCAGAGTCGATAAGAATAAGTTTCGACACATTACCATTTTTGTCGGCAACGGGAGTGATAGAAGTCTGCGCCCATTTTTCCTCGCCGTCGGCAGTGGTAACTTCGTTTTCGTAAAGCATAGCCGACTTGGTGCGGATACAGTTGTCGATAATTTCGTCAATCTTTTCGTTTTTAGAAGCCTGACGGATATTGCTGCCAGCGTTTTCTTTAAGAGTATCGATATTGTAACCGTAAAGACGTGTAAATCCGTGGTTTATCCATTCAAAATTACCTTCGGGGTCGAGAATCATCACCGCGCTGTCGGTTTTATCTGCCACAATAGAGAGTTTTGCCAACTCCTCTTTCTGCTGTTCGATTTTGATATTCTGCTCGGCAAGTTTCTTATTGTCGCGACGTTTGCCACGGTAGAGGAAGAAGATGAAAAACGCCATCACAACGAATATAGCCAAAGCCACAAGCGAAATCATAAGGATGTGGTTGACAAAGTTGTATTTATACGACAACTCGGTGAGTGCGCTCTCCTTTTCGGCAATCTCCTCGTCCACCTTGTCGAGACGTTCTTGCTGCTCTTGGGCAATACGCTGCTGCTCAGCAAGTTTTTCTTGCATAGGACGAAGTTCTGCCTCGATTTTTGCCATCTCCTCGGTTTTGGATTGGAGTTCGGAAGCAGCCTGTTCGAGTTCGCGGCGGGTTTCATCTTGCTGCGCCTGCAAAACGCTCATTTCGGCTTTCTGCTCGTTGATACGGCGGGTTTGTTCGTCGATAGCCTTTTTCTGCTCGGCAATATTTTTGTTTTGGGTTTGGATAGTTTGCTCTTTTTCAGCGATTTCCTTCTCTTTTTGAGTAAGTTGGCGCTGTTTGTCGGCAAGTTCCTTGTTTTTGCTGTTAAGTTGGTTTTGAACTTGGGTAAGTTTTGCATTGGTTTCCTTAACTGCCTCTTTTACAAGGTCGTCGGCAGAAGTATCCTCGCCGTGAAGGTTTTTGGTAAGACTTTCGTCAACGCTGATTGCCACCTTTCGGAGATTGGCACTGCTATATTTAAACGACACTTTTCCTGAAACCTCGTCGATAAGGTTGATCATAATTTTTGAAGCGTCGCTATAATTATCGGTAGCGAGCGCCACAGGACGGCGGGCAAAACGTTTGAGTGCGGTTTCAAAGTCACGCTTTTGGGGAACATAAAGTAAATGCACCTGAATGGCGTTGTAAGCCTCTTCTACCGAAGCATATTCCTCTACCATCACCTTAGTGCCCGAACCGGGATACGCCTTTTTAGCCTCCTTGCGAAGTGTGCGCAAAAACTGCGGCGAACCGTTGACCACACCTATATATATAAGGTTGATATCCTCATCGTTTTCCCAAATAAGCGAACGCGGAATCTCGTAGATAATCTTTGCCTTTTGGTCGTCGGACAGTTCGCCGTACTGTGCGTAAGTATTGTTGGCACAAATACAAGCAAATGTAACAATTAATAGTATAAACCTTTTTATCGTCATTGTATCTCGTTTTTGTAAAGGATATACAATTTTGCTGCCAATTTATGCTGTATGTTTGGCAAGGATAAACTCTTCGAGGATTTTAGCGTGGTCGAATGCGAGAGCTGGCAGGTTGTTGAGGTCAAACCAAGCGGCTTCTTTGGCATCGTCGGCAGGATGAAATTCGGTGTTCTCGTCTACATAAACGTAAAACACTATAGTAACGGTGCGTCCGCGAGGGTCGCGACCCGGATCACCAAATGCCTTAAACTGAGATAGAAACTGGCAGTCGATACCTGTCTTTTCCATAAGTTCGCGCGAGGCAGACTGTTCAAGGGTTTCGCCCTCTTCGGTAAATCCGCCGGGGAATGCCCAACAATCTTTAAAAGGGTCGTTGCGGCGTTTAATAAGTAAAATTTGCGACGACACGCCCACTTTGCGCAACACAATAATGTCGGCAGTAACCGAGGGCATAGGGTATTTGTATGTGTATGACATATCTAAAATTCTAATGTATAGTTTATTTGCCAAATATACAGAAAATTTCAATATGTGAACATTTTTTTTGAAAAAAATCAAAAAAAAGCAAGTTAAAATTGAATTTCTAAACTTCCGAGGTTGATAGTCTGCCCATAAACAGTCTGCCCATGTACGTCTTCAATAAAAATCTTTGAGCCGTTTTCAAAAGCTGACTTAATAAGTTGTTTTTGAGCAGCAGTAAAACGAGCAGATTTGCTTTCGGCACTTTGGGTAAAACCTTTAAAAGTGGTAGTCAGGGTAAAACCATAGACATTAGGCTGCACAGGAGCTGCAAACTTGTTGAAATTGCCAAAGAGCTTTGACGACAAAACACCATCGTGTCCATCGGTGTGTCCGGCAATCATAGCACGGATAAACCATTTGATAGCGTTAACAGATTCTAACTGATAAAAACCATCTTTTAAAATAGGCTTGGCAATATCCTCTTTAACGTTAACCGAGAGCGAGGTATTAAAGCCGTGCCACGAAATTTTGATTTTCTTTTTTCCGGGAGTTTCGGTGTCGAGAGCAAAATCGGCGTATTTTACATCAAAAACATCAAACGAACCATCAGAATAAACAGCTCTGACATATCCTCTAAGTCGGTCAAAAATCAAAACATCGGTTTTTACTCGCGAAAAACTTAGCGAAACAGGACGCTTTGTGTTTGTAACCACATCCACATCAAACCATTGCGAATGAGAATGCCATCTAACCAACGCTTTACAATGACCTATCTCTTGACTAAATAGTTGACAATAAGCATCCGAAACGTCCACTTTTTGGGTAGTTCCATCGCGATACAAAGCATTAAACGTTCCTGAAAGAGTTCTAAACTGAAAAATAGTTTCTGACAGATTAGAAAAATCAAAATTTACGGGCTGTTCCCAAACATTCACCTTGTTGACAAATGTTTTGCCTGCATAATTTATAGTTACGTTTTGCACACCCGGCTTCGTCAAATCTAAACCCGAAATTGAGGCGTTTTTGATATCCACATTGCGCACTGTGCCATCGTGATAAAAAACTGCTAACGAATTGATATACTTATTGGTAGGGTATTCAAAGCAGGGCTCATCGTCTACAAGGCGAAATTTACCTAACTTAACCGAATCAATATCCACAACCTCCACATTAGCAGCCGAATACGAAAAGCCCAAATAATTAACCACAAAATTTTGTGAACCAGCGCGGTTGAGGTCTAATCCCGAAAAAGAAGCCTCTTTGATACTGACAGGCAGCACCTTACCATCGTAATACGCAATATTAAAAGTTTGACTGCTGTCGCCACGGTAGAGCATTTTTGGAAAAACCAACGCATTAAAAAAAGCCACAGCCACAAGCCATTTTTGCTCACGATTGCCAAACTTGATAGTTATCTCCTGTTCGCGGTTTTTAACAGAATGATCGTTGCGGATAGTGTCGAAACCAAAAACCACAGCATCCTTAAACTCAAAAGTTTTTTTTGTGCCGTCGGTGTAAACTGCATTAAAACCTGTATTATGCTCAGGTTCAAGATATAATACTGGCGAAAAATCAGAAATATATTCCACGCCGATATTATCGATAGTGGTTTTAAAAGATAAACCTGCACATTTAAAAGTAACCTCGTGACGTCCCGTTTGGTCAGGATTGAAACCTATAATAGTATCAGGTTTAACTACAATATTATCATTAACATAGCCCACAAACTTCAAAGGTTGACCGCAATAATGAACCACATCGCAATTGACATAAAATTTTTCAGGCTTAATAATCCACACAAAATCAGTGTGATATTCCATAAACTGCTGCCAAAAAGGTTCGCCCTCGTTGGTAACAATCGGAGTGGTATCAAATCCACATTGCTCTACAATGCTTTTAAACTCGCTATCAGACACCGTGTTGACCCTACGCGAATCTACAATACATTTATATTGCTTAGTTACGCCCGCCGTATTCTACCGAAAAAGTCTGCAGACCCTTTTTATCGGCGTCGAGATTTTTGATAACGGCTTGACTTACAAATGCGCTACCTTGAGTACCATCGGTATAGCCCACATCCAAAAGGTGATTTTTTACACCCAACACATAACCATCTTGAGGAAAAAACAACTGCTGAACTTGCTTTTGAGAGTATGAAAAATGAGATAAAAGGACGGAGAAGATGAGTAGAAGTACTAACTTAGAAAACATTGTTTTATTTATCATTATAATATTGTTTTTATAATCCGCAAATATAAAGATAATTTCAATACTATCAACATATTTAAAGATAAGGAATTATTAAAAACAAAAAATCCGCCGCTCAAACCTTTGAGGAAAGAGCGACGGATTACTTTCGTTAACCTTACTATTCCACCACAAACTTTATCTGCTTGGTTTCGCCGTTGGCGGAAACGAGGAGAGTGTAGGCGCCGGAGCGAAGTCCGAGCCCCTGAAATGGTATCTGATAATGACTGGCAGGGGTCTTGTACTTGGAGAAATCAATGGGGATTTTGCGGCTGCGCATCACGTCGTAGAGGGAGATGGTGAGCGGCGAATCCTCGGTGAGGTTGGCAAAGAGGGTAAACTCGCCGTTGTTGGGGTTGGGACCTATCTGCAAACGGCTGAATATGCCTGCGGCATCCACGGTGTAGTCGTAGTCTTCGGGACGGAAATTGGGACTGACAGTGACCTCTTTGCTCAGACTTGCCTTGCAGAATCCGTTGTCGGCATACATAGTGATGGTGTCGTTGCCGGAGCGGTCTATGTGCAAAAAGGTAAGATTGGCATTGGGATTTACCACTTTGTCGGTAATGTCGGAGAACATTTCGGTGTTGAAGGCGTAGCGCCAAGTGTAGTCGTCGTCGATTTCAGAATCTTCGGCAATCACCAAAGTGTCGTCGAAGAACGATTCTGTAGGAACTAAAAATCTGATAGGCAAATTATTGTCGGCGAAGGTTATCAACGTGGTGTCGAGAGTGAAACAGTCCTCGTTTTTAGATTTCAAAACGTATTTGCCTTGAAGCATATCAGTGCTGACTGTGAGTAGGCGACCTTGCTGAATGGTACTGTCGGGCAGATGCCATTCGTAACTGTCAAAATCTTTCATATTCTCCTTGCCGTCGTCAATCAGGAGTTCGCCGCCCTTACAGATGGTGTAACTCGGAGTAAGGGAGTTTATGAGTTCGTCGGGCTGGGTGATGGTGTCGTTGGCGTAAGCCTCGCAGCCGTGCTCGTCGGTGACGGTAACGTAATATCTGCCTATGGGAAGACCATCGATGTCATTGGTGGTGGCACCGTTGTTCCAAGCGTAAGTGTATTGTCCTGTGCCGCCTGTGGTTTCTGTAGTGATTGCACCGTCGTGGTAGCCGTAGCACATAGCGTTGGTAACGGAGGTAATGGAAGTCAACAAGGTGTCGGGCTGGGTGATGGTATAATGCGAAGTATCCTTGCAGCCGTCGTTGAATATTACCAAACGGTACGAGTCCGCAGGAAGATGGTCGGCTTTGTTGCTACGAAAAGCAAGTTCGTCGGTATATGGATATTTGAACCAATGATATTCCAACTCTTTATCGTCATAAGTACGTTGAACTGCCTTTATTTCTATTGAGCCGGAGGAGTCGTTGTGGCATTGCAGGTTATGAGACACTGAATCTATAATTTGTAATGCAGGAGGGCGGTGGACTGTGAATGTTCCCAAATCCAAACTACGGGCTAAACGACCGATGGTGTCCCTCATACCTTCAAAATTATCGAAAATTTTAACAGAGAAAGACTTCAATGACTTGTCCAACACAAAAGAACTCGTTTGTGGAATTGGCAAAGAATCTTCGTCGTTCAATTGAAAATAATAGCCGTTGCTAAGCCCACCTTTAAATTTAGGAAAGTTTAGAACAGCATCAGAATAGTTGCAATGAGGGAATATATCTTTGGCAACGTCAGACGCGAGTTCGATGTTCGGATAGGCTTTCAGTTTGCCTTCAAGATTAATCTTGACAGGAATGAACTTTTTGCCCGAGGATGTAACTGTGACATCTATCGTTTTGAGAGATGCGTCGGTTGTGAATGTGGCTGTTTTATAGATACAATCTGTATCTATAGACTTATTGAAATTGATAGTATCAAGGATACTAATCTTACCAACAGATTCTGTTGAAACTGTTATACCATTTGGTAGATTATTGTTGGTAGTATACGTGATATTATCATTACGACCTTCAGGATATTTAAGGTGCAATGTAACAGCCTTGCGTGTCTCGTCTTCATACCAAAATACATTTTCAGAGCCGTTAACTTTGTTAAGTGTTACCTCAGGCACAAACACATTGCGTGACACAGAACAATGATTATCTTTATGGAATGTTATAGTATAGGGGCCGTGCAATGGTGTTTCAAAATAGCCGTTGCCTTGATTAATGTACGTAGCATTATCCAATGATATTTCCCCTTTGTTAGTTGAAGGATAAAAATCGCTTCTAATTGATATTTCACCTCCTGTTGCAATATTTTCCAAGCCGATATACAATGTGGAGTCTTTGACATTGAGCGAGTTATCTTTAAGTGGGTAGTTTCTATAATACTGAGGCAGCAATACCGGCTCTGTTTCAAAAAGTAAGAATTTGACTTTAATTTTGAACCTATCATCAAATATAGATTTGCCGGGAAAATGTTGACTAACAAAATCTCGAAAACCATTAAAAGTCAAATCACTTTGTGTTATCGTTTCCCATTGGTCAGAATCATCAACGGCGGAGATTAAAAAAATAGGGTTACGAAGTGTTTCCGCATTTTGATAATTAAAATACGAATTCACTTTTTCGGTCAACGTGAACAAAGAGTTATTAATCGGAATTATGTTGCCTTCACACAAATGATTATCAAAATCAAGTTTATCGTAAAATTGAACAGAGATAGTTACAAATGCTTGTATCTGGCAATTTATAGGCGATTCTCCAAATCCATAAATATAACCAAACATACCGTAATCGAACATTCCAACAAAGGGAATCATATAAGACTTTTCTGCTTTCAATGTGTCAATTTTTACAGTCTTTAAATCAGGAAAAGGAAATATACCAAATGATATGATATCATTAGGCTTATTGCCTATAACAAGATTAAACTTAGTGGAAGGATAAATATACCAACTAACATCGCTCGAACTAAAATTCAACTGCGAAAACGAATTTTCGGAAATATCAAAACTGGAATGTGATAAATCTCCTATTGTTTCGGCCGAGTAAGTATATTTGCAATTTAATACACAATATTGTGCTTTGACATTTTGTACGCCAAAGCAACAGAATACTGCAAAATAAAACACTATATATTTATTCATAAATAGCAAAAAGTATTAATACTATAAGACACCATCAAACAAAGGTGTTGAAAAGGATATAGGATAGGCATTAGGCGTTTCTATTTGACATTCACGATTGCTGTACCAATAATGAGTAACCAAACGGATAAGATAGGTGTGACCGCTCTCAAACAACTCAGAATCAGAACTAAAATGATAAACAGTGTCACGCTGTCGCCCCAATGAATTCATTTCAGATATACTAGGATTATATACATCTTTAGTACGTTTCAATAAATCACACCAAAATAACTCATACTCAAAAGATGTGGTATCAATATATTTTGCCGATGTCCATTTTACATCAAAGTGAGTTCCTTGCCATTTTTCAACTAAAAATCTAGGTAGGGTAGAATATGGATTACCTTCTCCAAATGGGTCTCCGTAATCTTGTGTCTGCTGTTGTTCTGGACTGTCATCCTTAGAGCAAGATGTTGACATAAAAACTGTCATTGCCACCATAGCGGCTGCGAATAATAATAATACTGATTTTTTCATTTTTGTAGTAAATTAATATGTTAATATTTATAATTTTTATGAATCGTTGATGTTACCGTTCCTTTGCCAGGGAGGCGGTAGGATATTGTGAAGGGGTAGTTGCCTCGGTTGTACGACTCTGGATGTGAATAGTTGAGAATCCGGCTTTCGTCGGGAGAGAGCCGCTGTCCACGGTCGTGCTTTATAGAAATCATATCCTGCACCACTTTAAGGTCGTCGTGGCACTCGAATATTATGCCGTAATTTATCATACCGTCGTCGGAAAGTCCTTGCGGTATGCCTGAGGCTATCTCGTTGTCGGTTAGATGGTCGTGGTTAATCAAGGAAGGATTAAACACTGTCATAGCGTCGGAAGGAGGATAGCCGAACGCCCTGTCGCGCGGCACTTGCGGTGCTGAATAGTTGTCGTACACAATCTTGTATGTCGATTTGTTGTACCAATCGGTATTATTCAAATCGGCATTGAGATACACGAGCGTGTTGGTGTTGCCCCAAACTTGTGATTCATACACGTCGAAAAAGTCGTCGGTGACGAATCCCTTGAATATGTTTTTCATAAAAAGGTGCGCTCCGTCAACATAGGCGTTTCCATCCAAATCAATCGAATTAATCTTCTCTACAAACTTTTTATACTTGCTTGTTCTGAAATCTACTTTGCATATCTGCTTGGTTTCTAACTGGGCAAGGTCGCCGTCAGCAGAGATGTTGCGGATTGAGTCGCCGTTGGTGATGGTGTAGCCGGTGGACACGTTGTCGGTAATCTGGGCGGTGCGCAGGGGAAGGTTGACGATTTCGAGGGTGTAGATTGTCTGCGGGTTGAAGTTGAGATCCGAAAGGCTGAACGATATTTCGTACCGCTGGCGGCGCGAATTGAGTGTTACTTCGTTGCTGGCAAAGTGAGAGAACGAGGCGGTCTGCTGCTGTCCGTTGAGTGTTGTCAGACGGAGTTTCTGTTCGTATCCCTCGGGCACGTTGAGAAACAGATAGTCGAACACGGCGTCGAGGCAGATGTATCCCGTGGTGGTTTCCTCGGGGTAGAAGTTGTACATACGGTCTACTGGATAGGAGCAGATTATGTGGTCGGGATCGATATGGTCGGGACGCAGACCGGATGTAAACACTGTCTGCATACTTTCCACATATTCCGAGCCGTCGGGGTCTTTGGCGGTCTGCCATACTCCGTTTACCAACTGCTTGAATGTAACTTTTGCCTCCATCTTGTATTTGGTTTCGCTTTCAAGTGCTGTTTCGGGGTCGAACGACACCACTAGACCTTCGTCATCGATAGAGATAGAGCCTTTGAGTTCTTCGCCCGTGGCGAATTTATACACTTTTACGTAATCCACAAAAACTTTGTAGATATTTTTTTGTCCGTTTACCTCCAATGCCATCTGGTTGCGGCAGTCGACGTTGAGCAGCATCTGTGGCGACACGAACACATTAACGTCGGAGCTGCCATTGTCGGGTGTGAGCGATGAAATTATGCTTTGATCCAATAAACCTTTTTCTTGGACAATTTCACAAGGCTCACCGATTTCAAACTTGACCGAACAAGTGCCTTTGAATAGTCCGCCGAGCACCTTGTACCTGCATCCCACAAGTCCTGTGAAATAAAACGGGTTTGGCCCTGCGCCTTGCAGAATTGCTCCGGCGGCGGCATCGAAAATGGTGAATGTGCGCTCCTTGCGCAGAAACTTAACTTTGATGCCGAGTTTTGCGTCTAAGTATGCCCACAGTTGTGCGCTGGCATACCATCCGCCTATGCCCAAGGGACTGCTGCTGCCTTTGCAGTGCGAATTTTTGCCGTAGTTGGCAAGCAGAAACTCGCCGCCTGTAGCCACATTGAGTTCGGCAAAAAACGGCCAAGGTCTTACCGATAGACCTGTGGCGAATCCTACTCCGAATGCCACTCCGTCGGCATTGTCTAACGATGGTGAGGATTTGCGCTGCTGAAACGACTGCCATTGCGAATCGGAGAACAGGCTCTTGAGGCGGGCGTCGGGGTCGGGCAGGCGGGCGTCGATTTTGCCAGCCATAAAGTAACTGTTGAGGTCGAGATGAAACAACTTGCCGAGGTCTGCCACAATTCCGCAGCGGTCGTTGGGACGACCAAGGTAGGTATACCACTTGTCGGGTCCGAAATATGCTGTAGCGTCTACAAGTTTATTGTTGTCGCCTTTGCCGTGTATTAAGCCCAAATCGAGGTATGCGCGCAGGTAGGTAAAAAACGACTTTTCTGTGTTGTTGAATTTGATAAGTGTGGAAGCGGTGAGGGGGTAACTGCCTTTGATTTCGGGAATCGGCAGCGACGAACCGTCGGTGCTTGACATCTGGTTGGCTTTGTTAACGGCCTGTATATACTGGTTGGCAGACGACACTATGCTGCCGAACTTTTCGTTGCCGTTGAGAAATACGGCGTCGCCTTTGAACTGCACAAAATTGAGTCCCCAATTGTTGTTGAACTGTATTTCGAGCATAGTTTTGGCGTCGCAGAAGTTTTTGTTGTAGATGCCAAATTTGAGGGCTGCAGTGAATCCGAATCCCACGCTGACATCGGGTTTGTAGTAGATACCAGATGGAGTTTTGCCTGCGGGCAGCATTTCGGAGGTCTGTTGCATATGTCTGTATACACCTCCGCCAATGCCGTATACGTTGAATGCCGGCGGAATGAGAAACAGAGTGCCGCCGTTTTCCATCATCAGGTCGGCAAAGAAATATTTGTTGCCGCCCACTTTGCCAAATAGTCCTGTGGCGTTGACTTCAAAGAGGTCTACAAGTTTTACTTTTACATCTCCGCGAAAATAGTTGCCGTATGTGGGGTCGTTTTTCTCGAAAATAGCCTGACCATCAATGCTGAAAGTTTTAGATGTGTAGCCAAGGGCAAACCTCGAAATCTGAAATTCCTTGAATTTAAAATTTTTAAAATCGCCGTAGATATGGAATGCTCCGCCCGCCCTGACTATGTCGCCAAACTGCATATCTACATCGAGGTTGAGGCTGTTGTTGTTAAACGATAGTTTGTTGAGTTGGAGTTCCATACCGGCGAATTTTGATGTTGCCACACCTTCGAGACTCCACGTGCCGGGTTTAAAGTAGGGCGATTCCATCCCGATGTACATATTTTCAAATCCGAGTTGCGGAATATTGAGTGCCGAGGCCTTTTCGCCAGCCTTGATGGTGAGTTTGCCGTGGGCAGTTACCGAAGGAAGAAATTTGCCGTTGCGGATTTTGAGGTCGAGTTTGGAGGCTTTGTTTAATTCGAGTTCGGCACATATAAAATTGAGCACGAGCGAATCGCCAAGGTTGGTTTTTAGGTCAAACTCGTTGGATGCGTCGTTGTAGTATGCCTCGTATTGATGCCGCGAAAAACGTCCGAGGGCTTTCCAGTTGAACTCTCCGTCGAACGCCACTTTTTTGATGTCGTTTTTGAGCATACGGAACTCAGCGTTGTCAACGTTGATGGCAAAGGGCTTGCTTTCGTCGAGTTGCCACGCCATATTACGCACATTGGCACTGAGAGTAAAACCGTTGTCGTCTATTATGAAATAATCGCAATTGACCGTGGTGGGCTTAATAGAGTCCTTGCTAAACGACTTTGGAAACTTCAGCGACGACTTGCCTATCGACACGCCACGCCAAAGATTCTTTTCGTTGGATTGGAAATAGCCTTCGGGAAACTTGATGTTGGTGCTGGTGACAATCTCGCTGTTGTCGAAGTCGAGACGTTCCAAGGTAAAAATCCAGTCTTTGAGGTTTCTGAATCCGAATTTCACTTTCTGGTCTAACGAAAAAGCAAAGTCGTTGACCTCCTGAAAATCCAACGTGGTGGAAAACTTAGGTACTTGTTTGGTAATAGAATCACGCTCGTCGTAAAACACAAGGTTAGTGGAATCGATTTCTACAACAGCCTTGGCGTGAAACTTGGTGATGCCTTCGCAGTCAAACTCGGCGTATGTGCCTTTGTCGAACACCACCCTGATGTTTTTGCCAAACGACACTGGTGCTATCATATTGATTTTACCGGGAGAGCAGACACCGGCCTTGCCCGTGATGGTAAAAGTGCCTTCGAATCCGAGTATGCAACTTTTCAAAGGTATCACGCACGACATCAATATGGTGGCAACCGAATCGTTGTCGTGCACAATTTCCGACACCACCAAGTTGTATCCTGCGTCGTTTTTGATGCCCACCGGCAGAGGTATCTGGCTGTTTTTAACCAATTCGCGGAGGTTTGAGGCATAGTTTGCCATCTCTTCCACCTTGTTGCATAGGTTGATGGCTGATTCTATCCTGCGCTTGTCAGACTGGTCAAGTTTGTTGAACCATTCATTAGTGGCAGCACTTAGGCATACCTTGCTGGCGTCGGACAATACTCCGCGCATTTGGTCTTTGAAATTCTGCCCATAACATAGCGCTACGGATACTGCTAAAATTGTTGCAAGTAAAAGACGTTTCATATTTAGTTGTAGTAGATAGTTTTGTTTACATCTCAAATTTAATCTCGTTGCTCAACGGAGATTCGGTGCCGTCGGAAAATACCAGCCTTACACAGTAGAGATAACTGCTGCCGAGCACAAGTCCGTTGTCGGTAAACGAGCCTTTGTCGTTGAGTTGTGAATAGGTCTGCAACGGCTTGTCGTTGACCTTACGGTAAACTATCACATATCCCGGTTGCTTATTGATAGAACTTGTCCAACTGAGAGTGAGCATATTACCGTCGATTTTTTTCTTAAGTTGCACCGTTTCTTCTTTGCTTTGTGGCACGCTGAACGATTTTTTTGCCATTGCAGATGCAAGACCAAAATTATCAACTGCTTGTATAGCATAATGATATTTTTGTCCGGGGAGAGCGGTCTGGTCGGTGTACGAATCTGCCGTTGCCGCCACAGATGCCAAAGTATCAAATTGCGCATCATTAGGTTTCTTTCTAAAAATCAGGTATTTTTGCACATCGTTTGACGGCGAGGGAATAAAAGCCACCACCACTTTGCCTTTCTGATAAAGTAAATTGTCGATTTCGGGAGCCACAGGCGCAATGCTGTCGTATCGTGCCACTGCAGCGGGTGCAGAGAGTTTCGACTGATTGTCGCGACCGTCAACTGCGCTAAGTTTGTAATAAACATATTTCGAGAGGGTGTTGAGGTTGATAGTGTCCACATAAAAAGTGTCGGCTATCATATTGCGGGCATACATAATATAGTTGTCGTCTTGGCTGTTTGACCTTTGGAGGCGATATCCTATCACGTCGGGGTCGGGATGAGGATGCCAACTTAGATGCACAAGTCCGAGGCTGTCGCAATAGCCACTCGGTGGTGCTGGAGGAGCGGGCGGAATGCTGTCGATTAATTGTGCATACATTGGAAACGGATTTATTCTTTCTGTTGTATTGTTGTAGGCCGAAAGGAAATAGTAGTTGTCGTACAATGGCGACTTGTCGGTAAATGTGCGCTGCATTGGGTCGGTGCCGGTGAAAATGAGAGTCTTGCTGCCCTCAGAACTTTTGGAACGGTAGATTTTGAATCCGGTGATGTCGGCGTCGGTGTCGTAGTTCCAGGTAAGCACCACGGAGTTGTTGTTGACAGGTTCCACGGTTGTGAAACTTGGGTCTTTTTCAAGAGGAACCACCTTTTTGGTTTTTACAGGCTGGGAAGCCGGACTCTCCTCGCCAAACGAATCAATACCAATGATGCGGTATTGGTAGTTGCCGCTGTTTTCTACCAAGGTGTCGGCAAAAAAAGTTCTGTCGCCTCGCGATTGCATAGATATGGCAATGGGCGATTCTGTAATACGGTGGAATGTTTTGCCGTTGTCGTCGGAGCGTTCCACATAGTAACTGTTGAATTTTTCTACCTGCGAATGTTGCCACCACACCACTATCGCTTTTTTGTTGCAATAGAAATAAGGTGCGGGGGGTGCGGTGATAGGGCGGTACTCGGCAATGCCTGTAAACACATAGGCGGTGTCGGTAAACGCAGAATCGTATTGAGCCAAATAGATATTGTAGAGATATTTCTCGTCTGGCTTAACGTTGGTATCTTTGTAATACAAGCCCGACAACCTTGCCGCCGTTATCGACATATCGGCGCTGTAGAGGGCGAAACCTACCCTGCGCTCCTCGTCCTGACGCTTTTTGTAGGCTTTGATGGGCAGAAAATCAGTGTCTTCTATTTCAGATTCGCCAAAGATGCACTCGCCGGCTATCATTGCGTACTTGTCATCCTCGTGTTGCGCCCATTCAGATTCGGGAGCCACTTTTATGGGCGACGGGGTGATTATGGTGCGCTCGGCTGGCTCCACAAGTTTGCCCTTGCGGAGTATGGTTACACGCTCAATGGTGTAGCCGGTGGAGTTGCCGTGCTGCCAAAGTTCGTAGTTGAGCGGAGCCCAACGAAGTTCGATATGGCTCTTGCCGGGCTTGGATAGCACGGCAAGGCGCGATGATGTCTGGGCAGAGGCGGTGAACATCTGCACCACAAGAATGATGGATGTGAAAATAATAGAGAGGTGTTTCATAAAGATATGTAGATTATTGAGGCATCCCGAGGGGGATACCTTTGTCTTTTTTTAAAACAGAAAAAGAATGAAAACGAAGATTACAACCTTTCGATTTCGGAGAGGGGGAGTTGAGTGATTTTGGCAATTAAATTGATATCAAGACCTTCTGCTTTGCCTTGTGCAATGCCTTGAGCAATACCTTCGGCACGGCCTTGCTCTATACCTTCTTCCAAACCGATTTCTTTTCCTTTGCCAAAGCCTTTCATTTCAGCATCGTTCATGGCGTTGGTGATGTCAAAGTCGGTATAAGGGTTGAGGTATCGTGAGTCTGCCATAGTGTGTCGTTTTGTATTTTCCGCAAAGTTAACGTTTTGGTTTCTTTTCTCCAAATTTATTTATTCTTCTTGTTAACACCGAATTAAACGAATAAAACAAATACTTCTATTTAACAAAGAAATTATAAATCAACAAGTTGAATTATAATTTGGCGAATGGAACGAATACAA
>JAGCDD010000221.1 GCA_017651345.1 Bacteroidales bacterium
GAGAAGGTGATTCACGGTTTTTATATGGCGTGTATGTCGTTTAATCCCTATTACCTGATGTGTCCCGAAATAGAACTCAACCACGGCTACTGCGACATTTTCCTAATGCCCGACCGCCGTTTCGACGATATTCAGCATAGTTATATCGTTGAATTTAAATATGTTCCCGCAAATTCCACTGACAAGGAGATTTCAAACAAACTCGCCGAGGCAACATCACAGTTAACCACCTACGCCTCCGACGCCAAGGTTCAGAATATGACCGACGGAACTACACTGCACAAGATTGTGATGATTTTCAAGGGATTGGATGTGGCGAAGTGCGAGGAGGTGTAGATTATTTTTGCGCTAACTGCGTATTAAAATTCCAAAACATTTAAGGTTTTCACCCCATAAAAAAACGCCGAAAAAATTTTCTTTGAAAAAAGTTGAAAAAATGTTTTGTGAATATAATTTTTTTGTAAATTTGCCAACGAGTACAAACTAAAAAACACGAAAATGAACAAAAAGCGGCGGGGCTTGCTCCGCCAAGCGAAATAAAAACTAACATATTGTAAAACTTAGCGTTTGCTATTTATTCGGAACTCTGAAAATTTGCCGATTTGAAAGATGTTTCTCGTAGGATAAGTTCGCAAATGTCCGTGCATTGCGTGGACACATAAGAACTTATACGAGAAACAGGTTACGGCAAATACCTCAGAGTACATAAGGAGTGTTCACGCACTTTTTATGTCCGCCTGACAACAAGGTATTTGATGCAACCTGTTTTTCCGATGTAAGTTGTAGGCGCGTAAAATGCACAAAGCATGTCAGAACTTCAAGAAAAGATTCAGGAGATTTTGACGAAAAGGGAAAACGGTATCAGCAAACTTGTATCTCAAAGCGAGATGATAGATTTGCTCCGTCCTAATCTTCAAAAAATCCAAAAGACACTCCGCGACATTGGTGGCGGAATCGAAAAGTCTGACGAGAAATTGGAAAAGATTTCAGAATTTCTCGGGCAACTCAATCAGGCGAGCGAAAAACTCCGCTTGCTTAGGAAACGTTACGAAAAACAGACCATCAACATTGGCGTTTCGGGGTTCACTCACGCCGGCAAAAGTACTCTGTTGCAGGCTATTTCTGGACTTGGTGACGAAGCAATACCAAAAGCCGATGAGGACAGCGAAGAATCTTTGCACGCCACTACCGCCATCTGTTCACAGATTTTCAACGCACCGAAAAAGTACGCTGAAATCGTTTACAAATCAGACCAAGAGTATTTGGAGTTTGTAAACGCTCACTTGAACATTGCAGGATTAGACGAAGTGGCAAGCATTTCCGAGTTTCAGAACATCCAAATTCCTGCTAATCAAGATAATGAGGAGGAGGAAAACACTATAAAAGAGCGATTGCGCCTTATTCAGGAGTCTATACCCTTTTACAAAGGGAAAATAGGTTCGGGAAGCGACAAACTTTCTGACGATGAATTCAATCAGTTGGAATGTTATGTTTCGTATTCCAAGAAAGACAAGACCACAAGGTTTTTCCCTGCTGTCAAAGAGGTGAAAATTTACTGTCCCTTTCCCGCTATCAACGACCAAAATGTTAAACTCTGTCTTGTGGATTTGCCTGGTTTCGGAGAGTTTGACAGAGTGGACGAGATTCAAACAAAAAATCTCAAAGAGATTGTTGACCACATCATCTTTATCTACAAGACTAACAAAGATGAAGGCATCGGAAACTCAAAGTATCGCAAGAGTTTTGCGGCAATCAAACGCATTCATCCTACGCAAAGCACAAACAACGAGTTTTTGTTCAACCTACTGAGTTTCGTTGTTAACGAAGACAGGACAAACTCTGCTTGGCGTAACCACGTTTCTCAAACTGTTGATACTATAAAAAACAACTATGGTAATTACAAGTATTACAGTTTCCCTGCCATCGTTGACAAAATAAACAACGTGGAAGAAGCGCAGAAGAATCTCAATGATATTCTTTCCCGCCTTGCCGACACACTGCCCAAAATGGATGAAATTCTTTTGGATTCACTTGGTAAGTCGATGAACATCAGCCAAATTACACTTTTGAGGAGAGATTTGGATGCTGATGTCAGAAAGTATTCTGTCGCTAACGATGATTCGCCGATTATTCACGAAAAAGGCAAAAAATTCCGTGGTGTGTTGTACAACAAAATCGATGATTTACAGAGGAAATACAATACAGAAAAAGAAGCAATCGACGGAGAGTTTATCAATCAACTCAACGAAATATTTTCGAAAACAGAGGAAGAAATTGACAAAACTCTGCTCTACACTCAGATAAGTAAAGAACAGGGGGCTCCTTGGGAAGAATACATTGATTCAGAGAGGGTTAATAGTATTCAGGCATCTTTCCCGAAGGAATTGCGTCGTATTTGGGTAGAGATAATCAACCGCTATGTGAAACTTGATGTTGATTTCAGTTCTCACATCGAAACGCTGAAAAACGAGATTGCCACCATCTTCGATGAAATGTCGCACATCGTGCCGAAAAGAGAAGATGGCAAGTACGATTTGAAATCATTGGTCTATGACAAATTGTCAATCCTTAAATCAGACAACGCCATTTACAAAGCGTTTGAATCTTTGGTGACATTGAGCCAAAATTTCAGGCAAAGCCTTTACCCGTTTATTTTCAAGGATAAATTGGACAGCCTTATGTATGTCAAAGGCGATGAAGGCGGCGTTCAGGTGTTGAACGTTGACAATGTTTTGACAATTCCGAACTACAAACAACAGTTGACAAACATCTCCAAGAATATGAACTTTGAAATCTCGAAAGGAATCAAACGAAATTTCATTTTGTCGTATTTCTTGATTGGAGCGTTGCAAACGTTCAAAGAGCGGATTTCAAACATTAAGACTGACACGGATACTGATTTCATTCACTTCTGCTCTATTTTCCGCCGCAGCATCTATCCCGATGAATACGGCAACGAGGCTGATTCAGCGAAAATTCAGGAACTGAAAGCATTGATAGAAGAAACACAGGTAATAATTTCTAAAAACTAATGATGGTCAAGGAATTAGAAACAATCAACATTGCGGTTGTTGCCCCCACAGGCGCGGGCAAAACCGCTTTGATTTCCACGGTTTGCGACTACATCAAGGCTAATTCAAACAAAGCCAAGGGGTACACGTTGGAAATCGAAAATTCAGCGGCTCAGGAACTTAACGGCTTTACAAAGGCTGTAAGTGCGCAACTCGCTGGTCAGAATATGTCGTTCAAATCGGCACTGATAAAACCGACCAAAGAATGTCAGGAATATGAGTTCTCAATGAACTTCTCTGACAAGGCAACAGGTTTGTCGATAAAACAACCGTTCAAGATTCTGGATATTCCGGGCGCATTTATCAATAATCGTTTGAAGTATGAGGACGATAGTGAGTACAACAAGTTTATCGACCACCTCGACAGATCACGAATTCTGTGGATACCCATTGACACACCAATTCTTATGGAGTGTGAAACATCCGCCGAAAAAAGTCTGTCCGATGAAATCCGTTGTACAACCAACCTGCAAGATTTTTGCGTTGAATGGGCGCAGTTTGCGGCGGAGAACAACAAACTTGATTTCTGCAACTTTGTTCTCTTGAAATGCGAAAAGTATTTCTCTCACGACCTGCAAAACGCTTTCAATGGCTGTAAAAAGCGATTTGACGATTCTTACGGCGAAATAATTGAGGCTATGAAAAGACAGAACAAGGAGGACAAATTTGCTTGTGTGGCGGTAGAAACTATTGGCGCAGCCAAAGCAAATACTGTGAAATGGACTTCAAACAACCTTGAAGTTGAATACATTGCTACGGGACTGCATCGCAAGATTCAAGGTGCGGATTGTCTTCTGCACGACGCTATGCTTGTTGCCATCAATAATGTCAATGTAGAAATTGACGTTCAAAAGGCGGCAAAAGAAACTGACAAGTCGAAGTTTACTTCTGCACTGAATAAAATCATCGAGGAACAGCAACAGAAAATTAGTGAGATGGAATCTCGTGAGCAAAAAATTGCAGCCGAAACGGACAAACTCCGTGGTTATGAAAGTCAAGTTCAAAATGCTGGATTTTTTGATAGGTTGTTTGACTTTTTCGGATTTGGCAGTTTACCCGCACTCAGAGAAAAAATACGTAATCTCCAAGCACACCGTAATTCTTTGAGAATGGAAATTGAATCAGCAAAAAGCAAACTCTCTGAGTTGCGTAACAGTGCTCAGACAACAAGAGACAACATCACTAATGTTGAACAGGAAATAGAGGCATTGGACAAAGTGAAAACTTGGTTCGGAAATCTGTCGCAAAACAACTTCAATTCCAAATACTATCGCAGTCTTTAACCGTTTAATTCATTGTGAATATGTTGGACGAAATCAAATTTAACACACGTGGTGACGGCGTAGCCCGCGATTTCAGGTATTTCGCTGTCGGCGGTGTCAACGAGAGTTGGAAGGATAAATACAAAAAAGCATTTTTCAATGCAGAAAACAATTTTCACCTGTTTGTTGACATCGAAAATGGCGAATATCGTCTCTATTTCGAGAAGATTCCGCGACCTTGGACGATAACAAGAGGCGGCACTCTAACACCACCTTTCGTTGCCTTGTTGTCAGTGGGCAAGTGCGGCAGTGATTCTGCAAAGGCAATGTTCAAGATTGTTACCAACTTTTTTTTCGGAAACGAAAAAAAGGTGGAAGAACTTTTTGCGGAAACGATTCCTCAGCAATACATCGAAGACAATTTTGACAAGTGCAAGACGGTGGAAGTCGAAAAGGAAATTGCCGAAAAGTTGGAAACTATTGTTGATGCGCTTCCCGATGTTTCGTTTCCGAAAGAGCAAATACTTCAAGATAACAAGTACATTTTCGACGATTATGAGAAAAACAAAAACGCATTTTTCTCTGAATTAGAAAGAATAACAGAGGAGAATCCTAACAAAGGATTCATCTCGCTTGTTCTTACAGAAAAGAACATTGGCAAATTCTTGGACAAGGAATTTGACCACAAAGTTTTCAACAAAGGTCTTTGTCTTACAGCCGGTACTATTGACGGTGGCAGAATCGAAAAGACAATCAAGGAACTTCCGCCGCCCGTTGACTCTGTTACGACAGAAATTCAACCCGAAAACGACTCACAGGACAATTCTACTGAGAAGCAAAACGCAGACTCGCAGACAGAATCCGACCCTTTCGCAACGGAGGGGACGACCTCGGGACAAAACGCACTGAAAGATTTTCTATCGAAGACTATGTCAGAACCAAACTTCAAGATTTTGTTGATTGTAATGAGCGGCATTGTCCTGGCATTACTGCTAATGGTAAGAAGTTGTTGGAAGCGTTCTGGGAATATCTCGGATCCGAACTCATTAGAGAACAAGGAGCCAATCTGCTCGCCACAATCGCAAGACTCTTGCAAGAAATTGACAGATACTTTGTCAATAAAAAGTGATTCTATGAAGTTAGACACATTGCAAATCAAAACAGATTCTACGAAGTTACCAAAACATCACTGTGTCAAAATCAGACACAGTGGTGTTTTTTATAACAGATTGAATATGAGAACAAAAGCAAAAAGAGGAGACATATTGTTTGCACAAGACACATTCTACAAACATTATGGGGTGTATGTCGGCAATCGCGAGGTAATTCATTATCGAACAGAAGATTGCAATGATAATAATACAAGCAATTCCAAAATCATCAAAACCTCTATTGAAGATTTTGCGCAAATAAGAGAAGTCTTTATTGACCGTTCTAATGAAGACATCAGAAATTCATACGAGGAAACGGCGCATATAGCGGAATTACTACTTGATACAGGGCTTGGAGAATACAGTTTGTTCTCCAATAATTGTGAACATTTTGCTAATTTTTGCAAATATGGACACAATGTGTCTGAACAAATTGAAGATGTACGCGGCAATTTATTGATGCAGGGAGGTGGCAATGTTTTAGTTAAAGTTTTAATGGGCTTTGGAGGTTTGATTCCAACAGTAC
>JAGCDD010000222.1 GCA_017651345.1 Bacteroidales bacterium
ATGGCGTTCTTTGCTAATTATATAACAGACTTCGATGTAACCAAACCTACTCAATGGTGGTTTACAATTAAAGATAGCGAATATGACTTGACTCAACTTCAAGCAAAAAAACGTTATGAAATAACAAAAGCACGGAAATATTGCAACACTTGCGAAATTAATCCATTTGATTATATAAACGAATTGTTTGATTGTTACAAAGAGTCTTTTACTGCTTATTCTAAACACTTTGGTGTTGGAGATATTGATTTTTCAAGTTTTCTCAAGTATATCACGTCATTGAAAAATGAAGGTTGCAATCATTTTTATGCCACTTTTTTTAATGAATCTAGTAAACTTATTGGCTTCTTGATAATAACCATAAAAGATAATATAGTATATCTTAAGCAGCAGAAGACTAATCCTAGGTATGAAAAATTTAATAGTAATGCTGCACTTATTGATTTTGTATTAACACAATATAATGAGCAACTAAAAGTAAAATCAGTAATGTTCTCTAATGGCAGTCGCAATATAAAACATGAAACGAACTTTAACGCATATTTAGAAAAATATTTTGGTTTTAGAAAAGCGTATTCAAAATTGTGTGTAGTATATCGTTTCCCATTTGGTTTAATCGTTAAAATGTTGAAACCTTTTATGAATTTTTTTGAACATTCAGAATCACCATTTTTATACAATATTTTTTGCGTTTTGAAAATGGATTCATTTAAGTATGTAGTTTGATCAAATAATGGTTATGTTATGTAAGCTTCTCTTTGACAAGTCAGCATCATTTATTGGATTGCTTTTCCTTTGTCCAGTATTAATTATTGTTGCCATCTTAATAAAGATAAAAATGCCTGATGGCAATATTTTGTTTAAGCAAAAGCGTGTGGGGCAAGGTGGTAGACTTTTTACTATGGTGAAGTTTCGCACTATGGTGGTTAATCATTCAGGTTCATCGGTATCTGTCGCAGGCGAATCGCGTATTACTCCGCTTGGTAAAACATTGCGAAAATACAAACTTGATGAACTTCCTGAACTTTGGAATGTATTAAAAGGTGATATGAGTTTTGTCGGTCCGCGTCCTGATGTCCCAGGATATGCCGATAAATTACAAGGTGATGATAGAAATATTTTGAAACTTAAACCTGGTATAACTGGACCTGCGAGTTTGAAATATCGAAACGAAGAAGAACTTCTTGCTCTTCAAGCAAATCCTCAAGAATATAACGACAATATTATTTATCCTGATAAAATAAGGATAAATCTCTACTACTTAAATCAGTATTCGTTTTGGACTGATTTGAAGATTATTTTCTGTACTATTTTTGGTAGAAAGATGCAGTATAATGGTGAAATGATATAGCATTTGCACTTTATACTAAAGAGAGGCTGTAGAATGCAACTATATTTTGTTGAGTGAAACTAAAAAGAGTATTTTCTCATCCATAATTATCGGTGTGATGCCCTCAAAAACTGATAATTACCATGCATATACTCACAATAAGCTCATTCTTGAGTCGTTTTATCTGACAGCTGACATCGAATAATATGGTACAGGGTTCACACGCATACGTAAGGCTTTTTGACTATCCGACAATTAACTTTTCCTTTGAGGAGATGCCGAAGGCGTTATTGGAGTCATTAAGTTACGACGAGCAATTGCAAAATATAAAAACTGCCGTGAAAATTGTTTCGTGTATGAAGGACAATCCTTATATAACCATACCTGAATTATGTGAACAGGCTGGGTTGTCTGACAGGGGTGTCCGTTATCACATCGAGATACTTAAAAAAGCGGGAACAATTGTCCGCATAGGACCCGACAAAGGTGGACAATGGAAAGTTAAAAAATAACTATTTTTATATCAAACAGTTTAACTATTACCATACTCTCAATAGTTTGAGTCTAATATTCAGCGATAGCGATGCTGAATAAATTGTGTAGGAGATAAAGAAGGCGATTATATAGATTTATAATGACCAACCAAGAAATCGGTATCTTCGGTGAAAACGCAGCCGCTGATAATTTTTTTTGTTTTTTGATAACGTATTTTATACTTTATGACAGATTTAATAGAACTCTCTCATCCCCAAATTCTTATGGGCTTTGTAGCCTCTTGTGTGGGTTCTGTAGCAAATAAGCTGCATAACGACACTGCTACAATGTACCGTCGCATGGATGCAGTTGGAATGATAGATAATTATTTAATTCCATTCTATGACACGTTGCATACAGAAAGCCGCGAAAGTCTTACCGATAGTTTGGTTGATACTTTAAAACGATGGGAGGATAAAAAATTATCCATAAAACTATGAATGACAAAAAGGCAGTCAGCTCTACAAGCTATGGCTATTAATGGTATCGTGGTTTTTTTTGACTATTTAAAACGCAAAAAATTTTGAATAGACTTTTTTTATGAAAATCGAAAAATTACGTATAGAGAATTATAAAGTATATCGAAAGATGGAAATTAATAATATTTCCAATTTTTCGGTATTCCTTGGTGCTAATGGCTCTGGAAAGAGTACATTGTTTGACGTATTTGGCTTTTTGAGCGATGCATTACGAGGTAATGTGCGTACTGCTTTGAGTAAACGCGGAGGTTATAGGGAAGTGTATTCTCGTAATGGTAAAGGTCCGATAGTAATAGAAATAAAATTCCGTAATGATTCAGATGGTGAGGTAAAATCACCGCTTGTAACCTACTTTTTGGAGATTGGTGAAAATAAAGGACTTCCGATTGTTTTATCTGAAGTGTTGAAATATCGTCGTGGACAACATGGCAAGCCTTATCTTTTTCTTGATTTTCATAATGGTGAAGGAACTGCTATTACCAATGAAGAAGATTATAATGCCAATGGAGAGTTTAAAGATAGTCGAGAGTCTCAAAAATTAGATTCACCAGATATATTAGCTATTAAAGGATTGGGGCAGTTTCAACGGTTTCGTGCTATAAGTTCATTCCGTCGTCTTCTTGACGATTGGTTTGTATCTAATTTTCAAATTCAAGAAGCCCGTGCGGTTGAAGATGTGGCATTGAGCGAGCATTTGTCAGAAACAGGCAACAATCTTGCTCAAGTAACCCGATATATACGCGAAAATCATCCCGAAGTGTTGAAATTAATAATTGATAAATTCAAGAAACGAGTACCAGGGGTTGAAGATGTTGAAGCTGAAGAAACATTGGACGGGCGTATAGTGTTGAAATTTAAGGACGGAAGTTTTAAAGATCCGTTTGTTGCTCGATATGTTTCAGACGGCACTATCAAAATGTTTGCATATTTGGTGCTTTTAAACGATCCTTTAAAACATCCTCTATTATGTGTTGAAGAACCGGAGAATTATCTTCATCCTGAATTACTTTTAGAATTGGCAGAAGAATTTCGAGAATATTCTCGTCAAGGTGGGCAGGTTTTTATTTCCACACATTCGCCTGACTTTGTAAATGCTTTGCATCCAGAAGAATTATTTTGGTTGAGTAAATCTGATGGTAAGACGTTGATAAAAAAAGCCTCCGACAATGAGGATATTATAGCTCTTTATAATGAAGGCGACCGGTTAGGATGGCTTTGGAGAGAGGGATACATGACGGGCAGTAGTCCGAGGAGGTAATAATGCTTGATAGAATTGAAATACTTGTTGAAGAACCTTCTATAGCTGAAGTACTCCGTGTATTATTGCCGAATATTCTCCCTAATGGTTGGAAGTTGGATGAGAATTGTTTCATCCGTCCGCACGAAGGGAAACAAGATTTGCAACGTTCTTTGCCGCATAAGATTTCAAGTGCCGGCAAGAGAGATATTAAAATTGGATTCATTATTCTTCAAGACCAAGATAGTAATGATTGTAGAGTATTAAAACAAAAACTCGTGGATATTTGTAACAAAGCCATACCTAAAGAAACGATTGTACCTTACAAGGTTAGAATTGTATGCCACGAACTTGAATCTTGGTATCTTGGTGATATGTTTGCCATAGAACAAACATTCTCTCGTTTTCATGCCGCACAATACAAAAATAAGCGGCTGTTTCGAGATCCGGATCAATGCGTCAATCCAAAAAACGAATTAAAAAAGATTGTAGGAGATTATTCTCAAATTGCTACTGCTCGCGAAATTGCGTCGCACATGATTGTAGAGAATAATAAGTCGCATAGTTTTATTTGTTTTGTGAATGGATTGTTAAAACTAATAGCGTAGCGTGTATTTTATGGCTACAATAATTAGTTTTATAAATCATTTCAGATAATTCCATCGTTTATAATATAATATGCAAAATCGCATTTACCTCTGCCTTGCGCACATGAGCGAAAGCGGCGCGGAGCAGAAATACGTTAAAGAGGCGTTCGACACCAATTGGGTGGTGCCGCTGGGTCCTAATGTAAACGCTTTTGAAGCTGACCTTGAACACTTTGTGGGTCAGGATAGACATGTTGTTGCCCTTTCGTCGGGTACAGCTGCCGTGCATTTATCTCTAATCGCTTGTGGTGTGCAACCCGGCGATGAGGTTATTGTTCAATCGTTTACTTTCTGTGCTTCTTCGCATCCAATTACATATCTTGGAGCAACCCCCGTATTTGTAGATTCTGAAAAAGATTCGTGGAATATGGATCCGCAATTGTTGGAAACGGCAATTAAAGACCGTATTGCTAAAACCGGACGTAAACCGAAAGCCATTGTACCTGTCTATCTTTACGGAATGCCCGCTAAGATTGACGAAATAATGTCGATTGCCAACAAATACGACATTCCTGTAATAGAAGATGCTGCCGAAGGTTTTGGAAGTTGTTACAAAGGTCAGGTTTGTGGAACATTCGGAAAATATGGCGTTCTTAGTTTCAACGGCAACAAAATGATAACTACCTCAGGTGGTGGTGCATTAGTTTGCCCCACGGCAGATGCCAAACAAGAGATAATGTTTTACGCTACTCAAGCACGCGAGGCATATCCCTATTACCAACACGAAAAAATTGGTTACAACTATCGCATGAGTAATATTTGTGCCGGCATTGGTCGTGGTCAGATGACTATTGTCAACGACCATATAAACCATCACAAGCATATTACATCGTTGTATAAAAAATTACTTTCTGGTATTGATGGTATCTCTTTACACGAAAATCCATCTCCCGAATTCGATAGCAATTATTGGCTCAATACTATTATCCTTGATGATAATCTTCATGTTAAAGGAGAAGATTTGGCATATACACAAGCAATTCAAGGTGCTGTAGGTGGTGCAGCTGGTGTAACACATGCATCCTCGTCGCTCCATACAGATTGCGAGCCCAACTTCAATGTTGAGGCAATGCGTATGGCATTAGACAAGGCAAATATAGAATCGCGTCCGCTTTGGAAACCTATGCACTTGCAGCCTGTTTACAAAAACAATCCAGCATATATCAACGGCGTTAGCGAAAGTCTCTTCAAACGCGGACTTTGTCTCCCTTCAGGTCCTATGGTCAGCGATAGCGATGCTGAATATATTGTGCAGCAGATAAAGAAGGCGATATTATAGATTCAGAATGACCAACCAAGAAATCGGCATCCAAATTCAATAGACTTTAGATTATAATGTTGTCGGTAATTTGTCCTATATATAACGAGGAAAAATATATTGCGAAATGTATTGATGGTATCATCTTACAAGACTATTCGAAAGATGAGTTAGAGGTTTTCTTTGTTGACGGAATGAGTACGGATAAAACAAGAGATATTATTGCCTCTTATACTAAAAAATATCCCTACATAAAAGTCTTAGACAATCCTCATAAGATTGTCCCTTCTGCCATGAACATTGGCATTAGAAAGTCGAAAGGTGATATTATTATTCGGTTAGATGGGCATTGTGATTATCCTGACAATTATTTTACTGTATTGGTGGATAATTTGTCAAAACTTGATGCTGACAATGTTGGAGGTATGGTAATTACATTGCCGTGCAACGAAAAAAACGTTTCTTACGCTATAGCTGAAGTTCTTAAAAACCCTTTCGGAATGGGTAATTCTTTTTTTCGTATAGGTGCAACAGAAACCATAAAAGTGGATACAGTTCCTTTTGGCTGTTTTAAGCGTTCAATATTTGACAAAGTTGGTCTTTATGACGAAGACTTGATTCGCAATCAAGACGACGAACTTAACGCTCGAATTATCAAGAACGGTGGTTCTATTTATTTGATTCCCACTTTGGGTGTTAATTATTATGCCCGCGACAAAGTTTCTAAGGTGCGAAAAATGTTTTATCAGTACGGACTTTTTAAACCGCTTGTTAATAAGAAATTAGGGCAAGCAGCCACTATACGACAGTTTGTGCCGCCGTTGTTTGTGGCAGCCCTTTTTTGTGGTTCGATACTGAGCTTTGTGTCTAATGTTTTTTTATGGCTGTTTGTTGGCTTTGTTGCATTGTATTTTGCAATAGGTCTTTATATGGGCGTTAAGAGTGCTATAGTCACTCTCCGTCCGTTAATGGTTTTACTTATGCCATGGACTTTTTTGAATGTTCACTTAAGTTATGGAATAGGTTATTGGGTGGGTATGTTTAAGGTTTTATTCAATAGGCCATTTATTGTTCAATCAAATAGATAAAAAGCAGATTATTAAAAATATTAATATGAAAATTCCTTTTTCTCCTCCATATATCAACGATGATGTTATTTTTGAGGTAACTGATACTCTTCGTTCTGGTTGGATAACCACTGGACCGAAAGTTAAAGCCTTGGAAGATGAAATAAAAAAGCTATCTGGTGCTAAATACGTTCTCTGTGTTAATTCTTGGACATCAGGTGCTATTCTTATGCTTCGTTGGCTCGGCATCAAAGATGGCGACGAGGTTATTGTTCCTGCTTATACTTATTGTGCCACAGCTATGGCTGTGCTTTGGGCTGGAGGAAAACCTGTTATGGTAGATTCAGACGAAGATTTTAATATATCAGTTGCTGGTATCAGAAATGCTATAACAGAAAAAACCAAAGCTATTATTCCCGTTGACATTGCTGGTTATCCCTGTGATTATGATGCTATTATGAAACTTGTCAACGAACCAGAGATAAAACAAAAATTCAAGGCAGATTCTTCCGTTCAAGAAAAATTGGGTAGAATTTTAGTTTTGAGCGATGCCGCGCATTCTTTGGGTGCTCGCTATAAAAATGATGTGAATACTGGCAGCGAAACAGATGTTGCTATATTCTCGCTTCATGCTGTTAAAAATGTTACGACGGCAGAAGGTGGCGCAATCTGTTTGAATCTTCCTGAACCGTTTGACAACCAGCAGCTTTATGCTGAGTTAAGAAGGCGTTCATTAAATTGTCAAACCAAAGATGCTTTAGCAAAAACAAGGGCTGGTGGTTGGCGTTACGATATAGTTGGTCAAGGTATGAAAATCAATATGGCAGATATTAATGCTGCAATTGGTTTGGCTCAGATTCGGCAATACCCAATTATTTGGAAAGAACGAAAACGTGTTTTTGACGCTTATAATAGGGAGTTCTCCAAATATAATTGGGCCATTCTGCCACCGTCTATTTGTGGTGAAAGAGAAACTTCCTACCATATTTTTGCGCTCAGAATCAAAGATTTTTCCGAAGAACAACGAGATAAAATGATTGACGAAATTTCTAAAAACGAAGTAGCTGTTAATGTTCATTTTATCCCAATGCCAATGCTTTCGTTCTTTAAAGGGTTAGGTTACGACATCAAAAACTATCCGCAAGCTTATAAAAATTATTGTGGTGAAATTTCGTTGCCCATTTATCCTCAATTAGATGACGAAAAAGTTCAGTTTGTAATCAAAACCGTTATCGATTCTTACTACAAAGTAGTTGGTAAATGACTCGTGTCTTTGATATTTTGTTTTCCTTTTTTGGCTTGTTGATTCTTTCTCCTTTTTTTGTAATTATTTGGTTGATAATAGTTTTAACAAGCAAGGGCGGCGGGTTTTATACTCAGAACAGGGTAGGCAAAGACGGAAAAGATTTCTCGCTTTACAAGTTTCGCTCTATGCGCAAGGATGCCGATAAAGGCAGTCTTATTACTGTCGGTGGCAGGGATCCGAGGATTACCAAAATCGGATATTTTATTCGTAAGTTCAAAATTGATGAACTGCCTCAACTTTTCAATGTATTAATTGGCGATATGAGCCTAGTTGGTCCACGCCCAGAGGTCAGAAGGTATGTTGATCTATATAGCGAAGAACAGAAAAAGGTTTTGTCTGTTAGACCAGGAATAACCGATTATGCATCGATAGAATATGTGGATGAAAACGAAATCCTTGGCAAGGCGGATAATCCAGACGAAGTTTATGTAAGCCAAATGATGCCTGATAAGATAAATCTAAATATGAAATATATTGAAAATAAATCTGTTAAAGAATATTTCAAAATAATATTTCTTACGGTTTTCAAAATATTTCGATAATGTTATTATGACCAACCAAGAAATCGGTATCCTCGGTGAAAACGCTGCCGCTGACTTTTTGATCAAGAACGGTTACGTTATCTTGGAACGAAACTACCGTGTCAATCATCTTGAAATTGACATAATCGCTTTAAAAGAAGGCATGCTTGTATTCGTGGAAGTTAAAACTCGTGCTGCCGACTATTTGGTAGCTCCTCAAGAGGCAGTTAACAAACAAAAGCAAAAATTTATTATCAATGCAGCAAACGGGTATATCCGACATCATAAACGTTCCGAAGAGGCTCGCCTTGATGTTATTACAGTTCTTCATAAGGCAGGCAAAATAGTGAGCGTTAATCATATTGAAAATGCATATTATCCTACCGTGAGGTCTTTTTGATTTATTATTACATTCTTTGGGAACATAGTTATGCCATTTTTCGATTTCGTTTTTGTGGTGTTGGTTTACCGCAATACTCAGGATTTAAAGGACTTTTTCTCAAGTCTTAATATCCCTAATTCTAAGGTTGTGGTTGTCAATAGTTTTTATAATGATGAAACTAAATCAGAGTTTGAACAAATTGCAATTGATAATGGTGCTGATTTCTTGAATGTTGAGAACAAAGGTTACGGATATGGCAACAATCGTGGATGTGAACATGCTTTAAACAATTATCAGTTTCGTTATCTGATAATTTCTAACGCTGATATCGAGATTCAAAATCTTTCGGTTTCTCAACTATCTGATAACCAAATTACTGCTCCTGATATTATCACTCTAAAAAATAAAAAGCAAAATCCTTATCTTCCTTTTCTGTCTAAGTGTTACGAAAGGACTAAGTATTTTCTCATAAAGCGTCGTAGCCGTCTGACAATATTTTGTTGGATTTTTAGCCGACTTATTCGCGAAATTTATCTTCTTTTTCATAAACGAGGCTATGTGTTTGCAGCTCATGGAGCTTTTTTTATTTTGCCTTATCATATTTTAAAAACGTTGTACCCGCTCTACAACGAAAAAATGTTTCTTTTTGTGGAAGAAGAACATGTTGCTATGTTGGCGCGAGAAAAAGGTATAAAGATTTATTATGATTCGTCTATAGTTGTTAAGCACAAGGAGGATGGAAGTGTCTCGTTTTTGAATAACGAAAATGAGATTCAGCTTCAATCTTATACAGAGTTTAATAATACTTGGTTTAAAAAATAAGTTTTATTTCGTTATAAATAAAATCCCCGGTTGCTTTTTGCTTCCGGGGATTTTTATGTTAATAGTTTTGGGTTGTTATTGTTCTTCAAAAAAGCTGATTATAAAAAGACTTCTAAATAAAAAAAGTTTGATTTGATTGTTATAAAATATATAAATATTTAGGTGTTGTTTATGGTTCTTATCAATTATGATGCAAATGTAAAGAATTTTTAGATTACTTTTGTTTATTCATTTTGTTCATTTTGATGAACAGGGCTCTGCGTAGAGGTCAAATTCCTCTGCGTCAATGATTTTTACATCATAATATTTCCCTATTTTAAGATGAGGCGCATTTGATTGTTTTATCAACACTTCGTTGTCCACCTCGGGAGAATCTTGCATCGTGCGTCCTACAAAGTATTCGCCTTCGGTGCGGTCTATAACAATATTGTAGATGCGTCCAATTTTTGCAACGTTCTGTTGTAGAGATATTTTCTGTTGTATTTCCATAATTTTGGCGGCACGTTCATCTTTCTTTTTTTGCGAAATACGGTCGGCGTAATGTTCTGCGCTGTATGTGCCTTCTTCGGCTGAGTAGGTAAACACGCCAAGTCGGTCGAACTTAATTTCTTTTACAAAATCAACAAGCTCTTGAAATGCAAGGTCAGTTTCGCCCGGAAATCCTACCATAAGGCTTGTGCGTAGGGCTATGTCGGGTATCTCCTCACGAAAACGTCTTAACAGATCCATGGTCTCTTGCTTGGTGTGTCCGCGTTTCATCTTTGATAGCACACGGTCGTTGATGTGCTGCAGCGGAATGTCGAGATAGTGGCATATTTTCTTGCTGCGTTTCATCAGTTTAAGCGTTTCGAGCGGAAAATTGTTGGGATAGGTGTAGTGTAGACGTATCCAACGCACTTTGTCTATCTTATCCAATTGTTCCACAAGGCGTGGCAATGCATATTCGTTGTAAATATCTTTGCCGTAGTAACTTATATCTTGCGCTATGAGGTTAAATTCCGTAGTGCCGTTTTCAGCCAAAAGTTTTACTTCGTTAACAATTTCCTCGATGGGTCGCGAAATGTAACGACCTCTTATATAGGGAATTGCACAAAATGCACACATACGGTTGCAACCTTCCGACACCTTTATATATGCATAATGTTTTGGTGTGGATAGGTTTCGGGCAACGCCGCTTTCGGTAAAGGTTTGGCAGTCAAGTTTATTGAGAATATCTTGCAGACTGTCCACCCCGAAAAACTCGTCAACTTCGGGAATCTCTTTTTCTAACTCTTTTTTGTAACGTTGCGAAAGACAGCCGAATACAAATAGGTTTTCGATTTCGCCTTCTTGTTTCATCCGCGCGTATTGCAGAATGGTGTCGATTGATTCCTGTTTGGCATCGAGAATAAAGCCGCAGGTGTTGATTACCACAATGTCGGCATTGCCGTGTTCGCCGTACACCACGTTGTAGCGGTTGTGCAGACGGGTTGCAAGGTCTTCGCTGTCTACTGTGTTTTTGCTGCAGCCAAGGGTTATTATTGATAATGTTTTTTTGTTCATATTATTGTGTGTGCATTCGACCGCAAAAATATATATTTTTTTGCTCGTTTAGTGTTCTCTTTTAAAAAATAATGTTTAGATTTGCATTAGGCAAATGTGCCTGATTTTTACTGAAACACATAATTATTATTAAATATGGCATTTACTATCAGCGGAATACAGCAATTGGGCGTAGGCGTTGAAAACGTCTACAAGGCTTGGGATTGGTACCGAGACAACTTCGGATTCGACATCCTACTTAGCGATGCTCCGGGCGAAGCTGCTCTTATGCAGCCTTACACCGACCACCGTCCACAGACGCGCCACACAATTTTGGCGTACAATATGCAAGGTGGCGGAGGTTTGGAGATTTGGCAATACACATCGCGCAAGCCTCGTAAGGCGGGTTTTGATGTTATGCTTGGCGACCTTGGCACTTTTATTGGCAAAATTAAAAGTTCTACAGTGGCTGCTGCTTACCTCAAATTCAAAACTTCGGGCGGAAAACTCCGTTCTAAATTCTCAAAAAGCATCAACGGCAAAGATCATTTCTTTGTTGAAGACCCTTTTGGAAACCTTTTTGAAGTGGTAGAGGAGGAGACTACGTTTCAGGAAACCGAATCCAAAACCGGCGGCATTTTCGGTGCTATCGTAGGTGTGTCGGATATGGAACGCTCGATGAAATTTTACAACGAAATTCTCGGCTACGACACTGTTGTATACGATGAGACAGGCGTTTTTGACGATTTTGCCAAACTTCCCGGTGGCGATGAACGTTACCGTCGTGTGTTGCTCGCTCATTCGCAAGAGCGCAAAGGTCCGTTCTCAAACTTTCTCAATGTTTCGCAGATAGAACTTGTGCAACTTGTTGATAGCGAGCGTAAACCTCGCAAAATTTACGATTTTACCACTCACCTTTGGGGCGACCCCGGTTTTATTCAGATTTGTTTCGACATCAAAAATATGAAAGACCTCAAAGAATTTTGCGAAAGCAAGGGCGTAAATTTCCAAACCGACAGCAACCCTGAGGCTTACGAATCTGAGGCAGAAATTTTTGATATGGGCGGCGCTTCGGGTCATTTTACTTATATCGAAGACCCCGATGGCAACCTTATTGAGTTTGTGGAAACTTACTACATCCCCGTGCTTCAAAAATTCAATATCGGTATCAACCTTAAAAAACGCGACCCCGAAAAGGCTTTGCCCGATTTTATGATGGGCGGTCTCCGTTTCTTGCGCAAGGGTGCCGACTACACCAAATCGCGCACTGCTAAGGAAAAATCGAAAATCGCCGAAGAGTGTGCCGAAAACTTAAAGAACAAACTTGAACAAGAATCTGAAAATCATAAATAAACACATTGTCTATGAGTCAAAAATATTTTTTTGTATGCCGCAATTGCGGACACCGTATCGAATCGTTCGACGAGTGGTTTCGCCTTGGTCAAAAATGTCCTGAGTGTGGCAAAAACTTTATCGACACCAAGTATACCACTGATTTAGATAAACTTAAAAAACTTTTTCAAACCAAAGAGGATGTCAAGAGCCTTTGGCACTATTTTGATTTCTTGCCCTTAAACCACAAAGAAAACATTGTTTCGGCAGGGGAGGGGGTTCCGCAAATCGACCGTTGGCAGTTTCTCGAAGAGGTTGCTTCTAAGGAGTTTAACACTAAATGCAAGGTGTATGTTATGCGTCACAATACCGGCAACGCCACCCGTACTTTCAAGGATATTGCAGGTACTCTCGCGGCTTCGGTTCTCAAAGAGTGCGGCATCAACGAATATGCTGTAGCAAGCACAGGAAATACTGCAAATGCTTTTTCGCATTATCTTGCTATGGCTGGCATCTCGCTCTACGTGTTTATGCCCGAAGATGCTGTAAAAGAGAATATTGCTTCGGTTAGCAGTTACGGTCAAAAGGCTGTTATCTGCAAGGGCGACTATGCTTTTGCTAAGAAAATTGCTGGCGAGTTTACCGCCAAAAATAATATTCTGATGACTATTGGCAACACCGACCCTCTGCGTGTGGAGGCTAAGAAAACTTGGGTTTACGAATGGCTTCGTCAGGTTGGCGAAACTCCCACAGTATATTTCCAAGCACTCAGCGGCGGCACAGGTCCTATTGCTGTAGAAAAGGCTTACGACGAGATCGAACCTCTCGGCATTGTTAAGCAGCGTCCCCGTTATATTTCAGTTCAGCCGAGCCTCTGCGACCCGATGACTCAGGCGTGGGAAAAGGCTAAGGCAAATAATTTTCCCGAAGGCTGGCAGAATGATTTCCCAAAAATCCAAAATCCCAAGACCAAGGTGCAGACTCTTGCTACAGGTGTGCCAGGCACGTATCCCATCATTGCCGACATTACCAAAAATTCAAATGGCGAGATTATTTCGTTCGATGAAAGCCGTCTTGTAGATATTGCCCGTCTTGTAACTTTCAAAACTGGCGAAAAAATCGGTCCGGCTTCGGCTGTGGCTATGGGAGGATTTTTCGATGCTCTCAAAAAACACCTTGTTAAAGATGGCGAAATCGTGATGATTAATATGGGCGAAGGTGTCGATCGTGCGTCGTTCTTCTTGCAGGAATATGTCTACAACGAAGACCGCGTGTCGTCAGCCGACGAAATCAAACCATTCAGCCGCAAGGAATTAGAGTTCCGTTTGTGGCGGAATATTCTTAAATAGTTTTAACTGACAAACTTTTGCATAGTGGCCGTCGGACGTAATGTTCGGCGGCTTTTTTTATTTGCCGCTACCTATCAGGGTAATAAGTTCGAGCCAAGTTTCGCGAGTGAGTATGGCAAATACTACTATTGCTGACCAACATATCACGCCCGGATACTTATCTTTTTGGTTGAAACCAAGGTCGAGCGCAGTGCCAAACGATTTTTTGAGTCCGCGACTGCTAAATATGTCTTTGAATTTTAGTTTGTTGCCTTTGCCCAATCCTTCCGAAACGGCTTTTATCGACCAAATTTCGTCTAACAGCAGATGGCAGAAATATCCGCAACTTACTGCAAACGATATTACAAACTGTTCTCTGATATTTAGTTTAGTGGTGGAGGCAATAAACAATGCAATTAGAAAACTGAGTATGTATGCCGGTAGCGAATGAAATATTCCTCGGTGGTCGGTGTGCTTTTTGAAAAAATCTTGCAGCATAAATTTCACAAAGAAGAAACAAGCCGCTGGCACAAACACTTTTAAAGCCAATGTTGCTCCTGCTATATGCATCCAATACAGGCTCATCGCCGCCATAAAGTACGCATAAAACGAGAATATTATCTTTATTGGCACACCCGGACCAGAGTCCATATCGGGCAAAAACGAACCTATTACTGTTGCAAAAAACACTATTACAGCCATATACGCATTTGGTATAAGGTTCCAGTTGTATGAAATCACCGCCACGGCAAATCCTGTTACCGCACCAGCTTCTACGTGTGTTTTAAAGTCTGCCATTGTTTTCCTGAGGGTGTTTGAGTGAGTATTTGTATAAAAATTTTTGGTAAAAATGGTATACTGCCAATGCTATCAGTGTGCCTTCGATTGCGCCCACTAATACGTCGCCCATATAATGCCGTCCAAGATAAATGCGCGAGTATGATACCAATAGTGCAACGGCAAACACTCCTATGGTGAAGTATTTGTTTTTGAAATACTTGGCTGTCATCACCGCTATGCAGAAAAATGTGGCGGCGTGTGCCGAAAAAAATCCGTATTTTCCTCCTCTGTCGCCGTTTACTATGTGCACAATGTCTTTGATGGTTTCATCGTGACATGGGCGGTAGCGTTGAACTGTGTATTTAAATATGTTGCATATCTGATCGGCGGCAAGTATCGCTAATGCCAAAAATAACAAGAATATAACAGCCTTCCGATAGTTGGGTTTTGAATATCTGAAAAGGTAAATCAACAGCAATGCCCCGATTGCAAACCAAACGTATTTTGACGACACGTAATAAAAAAACGGGTCGAAGCCTTCGGAGTTCATTCCGTTGATGGCAAGGGTAACGTCTTGGTCTAATTGCAGTATTGGGTTCATTTTTAGAATATTGCTATTTTTCTTTTTCGGGCATATCGGCAATGATGTCTAATCCGCCTTTTACTTTGTCGCCAATTTTTACACGTATTTTGGTGCCAAGTGGCAAGAATATGTCGGCACGTGAGCCAAATTTTATAAAGCCAAACTGCTGACCTTGCTTAGCTGTGTCGCCTTCGTTGAGCGGTGCTACAATGCGGCGTGCCATAAATCCTGCAATCTGACGGAACATTATGTCGATGCTGTCTTTGGTGCGTACGGCTATGGTTGTGCGTTCGTTGTCGGTTGATGATTTTGGGTGAGCCGCTAAAAGGTATTTACCTTCGTGATGGCGGAAATATACCACCTCGCCCGATACAGGCCAACGGTTTGAGTGTACATTCCATACCGACATAAACACTGATACCTGAATGCGTTTGTCTTTGAAATATTCGGGTTCTTCTACTTCCTCTATCGCCACTACTTCGCCATCTGCGGGCGAAAGTATTACGTAGGGATTTTCTACCACGTTGCGTTTGGGGTCGCGGAAAAATTGCAGCACAAGCACCAACAAAAATAGCGAACCGAGTTGAAGCAAGTATCCGGGTATTTTGTATTGTCCAAAAAAATGGAAGTATAGCCAGTTGACTAATATTATAAACAGTACTACGATTAAAATGGTTATGTATCCTTCTTTGTGTATCATTGTTTTAAAAGTTTGTTACATAAATAAAGTGCAAGCATAAACGGGCGGAGCGGCAAGCAGAGCCGAGTCAAAACGGTCTAAAACGCCTCCGTGTCCGGGTAGCAACCTACCAGAGTCTTTGATGCCAGTGTCGCGTTTTATCATCGATTCGGCAAGGTCGCCCATAACGGCAAACCCAACGCATACGGCTGCTATTATTATCCATTGTGGCAATGTGTATGTGCCTGCCACGTAATAGATTGGTATTGCTGCTGTTATGGTGAGTATTATGCCTCCTATAAGTCCTTCGATGGTCTTTTTGGGCGAAATTCTTGGAAACATTTTGTGTTTGCCAAAGAGCCTTCCAGCACAATATGCGCCAGTGTCGGCTACCCAGATAAATATGAAGAAACATATAAGCAAACGTCCGCAATATTCGCCTGTGCCGGGAAGATAGAGCATTCCGCTCATAAGTCCCATAGGCAGAGCTGTATAGATAACTCCAAATATTGTGTGCGCCCAGTTGTCCATGGGCGTGTGCTTTTTTCGGTAGAGTTCTATGATAGGCACAATGCAGAGCGCAACGGCATAAAGGGCAATGTATTTAGCCTCAATGTCGCCCGAAATTATGAAAAACAGCAGGCAAAACAGTGTTGCAGCTAATATCACGCCTGTGGCTCGTTGAGGCGAACGTCCTTTGACGTTGCACATTTTGTAATATTCGAGCACGCCAGCCACGGTGAAAAATCCAAACACACCGAGAAATACCCAGCGGCTTGTTATCGCCGACAGTATCACAATGCCTATAAACAGTGCGCCGGTTATTATCCTTGAAACGAGGTTATTCGTTTTCACTTTCGTAAACGTTGTTTAATATTTCTACTGCGGCATCGTAGTTGATGTCGTCTACATAGAGGTCAACATCGAATATAAAGTTGAAACTGCGGTCAAGTCGCGTTACGGTAACGGCTTCTATTGCGGCTTTCTCTAATATTGCCACTGCATAGTCGGCTTCTATTTGCGACGAGTATGTGGCAGCTTTTTTCCACTCTTTCTTTTCGTTGATGATTGCTATGGCGCGTTCTTCGTTGCTACATTCTACGTAGAGATCGTAATTGTCGCCGTTTTTGGTGATGATTGAACGTATCGAATGTTTGCCTAAGAGGTTTTCGCGGATTTCGGCGCGGTGGAGCATCGGGTACGAACTAATTTTGATCCATCCGATGAGGTCGTTGAGTGTTTGACGGGCATTTTCAAGGTCGGCTGTTTTTACATAAATGTCGATTTGAGCTTTCATATATTGCTCGTCGCGTTTTTTGATAACGATTGTAGGGATGCGTTTTTCTGCCAAAAGTTCCACGCGGAAACGTGTCTGACGTGTGCGCAAGCAAGTTTCCAACAAGCTCCATCCTTCGAGTTTTTCGCCGTTGAGATATGGCATTGTGCGCTCAATATCGTCGGTGGGTACAAAAAGTTCGTAGTTGTTGAGCACGTAGCGGGGATTGCTGCATTTTTTGATTGCTGCGCTAATGCCGTCTTTGATGAGTATGTCGCGGAGGTTTTCCAATGGTTCGGGCAAAATGAACGAATCCACTTTGGTAAGTCCTTGAAACTCTTCAATTATTGCGTGTGCCATTTTTTCGTCTTCTTTGCGCACGTATAGTTCGTATTCGCCTAAGAGGAAAAGACTATCTTTGGCATTGACAACCACAGCGTTGATATTGTTTTGCTCTAATATAGTTTTGCGAATCTCCGCCTGATGCGGGCGGTCAAACGATTCAAGTTTAATCCAATCTTCCATAATATTACAAATTAGTAGTTACAAATATTTGTACGTAAAATTGCTTTATAAGGTTTGAGATGGGGGAGGGGTGTCGTCATCGTCGGGGTCTTGCACGGTGTCGGTTTTTTGTGCGTCTTGTGTGCCGTTGATTATGCCGTAGAGTGCCTCCTCCTGACGTTTGTTGGCAAATTTGCGTTTTCCAAATATGCGCTCAACATCTTCGGTAAATATCACCTCGCGTTCAAGCAACTGTTCTGCAAGTTGTGCAAGTTGGTCTTTGTGCTCCGAGATTATCTCTTTGGCTCGGTTGTAGACTGTGTCCACAAGCTCTTTTGCCTCTTCGTCGATAACTTCGGCTGTGCGTTCGCTATAAGGTTTCTGGAATGAGTAGTCGCCGTTGTTGGCATTGTAGAAACTTATGTTGCCCACTTTGCTGCTCATACCGTAAACAGAAACCATTGCGTAGGCGTATTTGGTAACGCGTTCAAGGTCGTTGAGTGCGCCGGTGGATATTTTCCCAAAGTTGATTTCTTCTGATGCACGTCCTGCCACAAGTGCGCACATTTCGTCGAGCATCTGCTCTTTGGTGGTGATTTGACGCTCTTCGGGTAGATACCAAGCTGCGCCGAGTGCTTTGCCACGAGGAACGATTGTAACTTTGATAAGTGGTTGAGCGTTTTCCAACAGCCACGATACTGTGGCGTGTCCGGCTTCGTGGAATGCTATGGTGCGTTTTTCTTGTTCGGTGATTATCTTGTTTTTCTTTTCAAGACCTCCGATAATGCGGTCAACAGCGTCTAAGAAATCCTGACGACCAACTGTTTCACGATTGTTTCGTGCGGCGATGAGTGCTGCCTCGTTGCAAACGTTGGCAATGTCGGCTCCTGAGAATCCCGGTGTCTGTTTTGCAAGAAGATTAATATCGAGTTCGGGATCGGTTTTTAACGGTTTTAGGTGAACGCCAAATATTTCACCACGCTCGTTGAGGTCGGGAAGGTCGATGATTATCTGACGGTCGAAACGTCCTGCACGCATAAGTGCTGGGTCTAACACGTCGGCACGGTTGGTGGCGGCTCTCATAATGATTCCGTTGTTGGTTTCAAAACCGTCCATTTCGGTAAGCAACTGGTTGAGAGTGCTTTCACGTTCGTCGTTGCTGTGGAAACTTAAACTATTGCCACGGGCGCGACCAATTGCGTCGATCTCGTCGATAAAGATTATACATGGAGCTTTGGCTTTTGCCTGTGCAAAAAGGTCTCTTACTCGCGACGCACCCACGCCCACAAACATCTCTACAAAGTCGCTACCCGACATCGAGAAGAATGGAACGTCGGCTTCGCCTGCTACGGCTTTTGCCAACAATGTTTTTCCTGTACCGGGAGGGCCTACGAGCAATGCACCCTTGGGAATTTTTCCGCCTAAGCGTGTATATTTTTGAGGATTTTTCAAAAAGTCTACAATCTCGGTTACTTCGGTTTTGGCTTCTTTGAGTCCGGCAACGTCGGCAAATGTTATTTTCGACATTGTTTCGCCTTTGTCGAACATCTTTGCGCGGCTCTTGCCCATGCTGAATATGCCTCCACCTGCGCCTCCGCCTATCTTGCGGAACATAAATATCCAGATGCCCACAATTATCAGTAGCGGCAATACCCATCCTATAATGTCGCCAATATAGTCGGGACGGCTTTCGCTTTCAAATAATATACGCTCATCTTCGGGAAGGTCTTTTTGGGCTTTTTCTAATCGGCTCATAAACTCTTCGGGCGAAGATATTTGATAATAGAAGTGCGGACCGTTGAGGGGTATCTTCTTTTCGCGTAAATATTTGTATTTGTCGGTGTTGTAGCGGTCTTCTTTTAATATAAGGTGTGCTTTTTCTTTGTTGACTACCACAATGCGCTTGATATCCTGATTCTTAAGCATAGTTTCCACATCTTCCCAATAAATATTCTGAGGCGAACCTGCAGGATTATAGAATTGAAACATTATTATACATAATGTGGCTATGGCAAATATCCAAAATATTGTATTGTTCTTTCCGTTGAAATTGTTTCTGTTGTTCGGCTTAAACGGCGGCGGAACGGGTGTCTTTTTTTCGTCCATTAATCTATTTATGAATTATGAATTACGTTTTAATTATGCATTATGTATTATGCATTGTGAATTATGCATTGTCATAATCAGTTCTCGGACAATCTGCCCACAAACTTTCGAGACGGTAAAAATCGCGTGCCTCACTCAAAAATACGTGAACTACCACGTTGATATAGTCGATGAGAATCCATTGTGCATTTTCGCGACCTTGAATGTGCACAGGTTTTTCGCCGGCATTTTCGCGAACGTAATCGTCCACTTCGTCGGCAATGGCAAGCACCTGACGTGGGTTATCTGCCTCGCATACAATAAAGTAGTCGCAGATACTTCCAGCGGTGTTTCGCATATCTAATTTAACGATTTTTTCTCCTTTTTTCTCCTTGATGGCAGCCACCGCTATTTCGGCGAGTACGCTGCTTGTTATCTCTGTATTCTTTTTTGCCATTTTGTAATTATAAATTTGTGGGCTGCGTTTAGTGCCCATATTTTCAATCTGCAAATATACGTTTATTAATTAAATTATAAAAGCAAAGAATGAAAATATTTACGATATTGAGTTTGTCAATTCTACAAAATCATCTACCGACAATTGTTCGGGACGAAGGGTAAGAAAACGCTCTTGTGCGGCACTGCCGTTGAGATGTTGCGACAATGAGTTGCGTATCATCTTGCGACGCATTCCAAACGATTCTTTTACTATTCGGCGGAATAGGGCTTCGTCGCAGGGTAAACTTTGACGACCATTGCGTTTAAGACGTATCACTGCGCTCTGAACCTTGGGCGGAGGATTGAATTTGCTACGGTCTACTCCAAACAGGTATTCTATGTCGTAATATGCTTGCAAAAATACGCTGAGTATGCCGTATTCCTTAGTACCGGGTTTGTTGGCAATGCGTTCGGCTACTTCGCGCTGAAGCATGCACACCACTTGCCTTACTTCGTCTTTGTGGTCGAGTATCTTAAAGAAGATTTGGCTCGATATGTTGTAGGGAAAGTTTCCGCAGATTATTGGAAATCCTTTGGGCAACAGTTCGTTGAGGTTTGCTTTCAAAAAATCGCCGCCAATAATTTTCTCTTGCTGATATAGTTGGGGAAAATGTGTTACAAGGTATTCTACACTTTCGCGGTCTATCTCTATTACACTCAGGTCGATATCGTTGCGGTTGAGCAAAAATTGTGTCAGCACGCCCATGCCGGGACCTATCTCTAAACATACCGGCTTAGATTCTTCTTGTTGCGTGTAGTCGATACTGTCGGCAATGCGTTTGGCTATATTCAAATCGGTCAAAAAATGCTGACCGAGGTTTTTCTTGGGTTTTACGTCCATATTATGGTTATTTTATAAGTCGCAAAATTAATTATTTTCTATTGCTTTCCAAACTTTTTACCTCTTCCCCCGTCTGGAAGACGGCATTTCTATAACCCCGTACACGTATGTGTGCGAGGCTGATGGTGCTCTTGCACCATCAGAACGGATATCCAATACCGAGGCAGAATGCCCAGTTGCGTTTGCGGAACATAAAGCTGCGGTCGTCTTTCATTATCCATCGGCTGCCGTCGGGAAGGGCAGGGTCGTGGAGCTTGAGTCCAAAGTCGGTACGGAAGATAAAGAAATCAAAATCAAGGCGAATGCCAAGTCCCGTGCCAACGGCTATCTCTTTGTAAAAACGTTTGAAATCAAAGTCGCCTCCTGTACGGCGGTCGTCGGCATTGATGCTCCAGATGTTGCCTGCGTCTACAAACCATGCGCCTTCTATCACCCAGAACATTTTGAATCGGTATTCTAAGTTGCCTTCAAGTTTCATGTCGGAGGTCATATTCGGAAACTGTTTTTGCATTTCGGTTTCGGCATCTTGCTTTACCGAGTAGCTTCCGGGACCCACGCTTCGTATCTGCCATGCCCTTATACTGTTAGCTCCGCCCGAAAAATATTGTTCGGTAAATGGCATCGAATTGCTGTTGCCATAGGGAAGACCTACGCCGAGAAATCCTCGCAGTGCCATTGTGGTGGTTTCGGAGGTTTTGATGAAGTGGCGAAAATCAAGGTCGGTTTTGATAAACTGTGCATACATGGTGTTGAATACCGGCACGGTGTATGCCCCGAGGTCGTTTTTGGTGCTGTGGCGACTGTTGTTGATTAGTTGCAGAATGTTGCCTGCCCACGAAACGTTGAGTTTTATGTAGTTGTAGTTTCTTTTTCCGCTCGGCTGATTGTTGAACGTGATGCTGTATGTGCTGCCGAGTATAAAGTGGTCTTGATACGAATCTTTGATATACAGTTTTTCGAGCCAACGCATAAATGTGCTGTCGGTTTTAGAAATGTGTATCGAACTCAATCGCAATGGCGTAAACGTGTGCGAATAGTATTTACCCACTTGCCATTGATAATAGAGGTTGGCTGTAATCATAGAACGTGTATAGTCGGGACGCGAACGGTAGTTTAATCCCACCGAAAAATATGTGCGCGGGGTGTTGTCGCGGAAAAAGTCGCGCAAAAAACCAAAATACAACAGACGAGGAAAGTATAGCCTTGCTTCTAATCCGTATTCTTGTGTATTGAGGTGGAGTTTAAGCTGTTCGGCTCCAAGGTTGTTTTGACTTTCGAGTGCAACAGAAAGTTTCATATCAAAGGTTTCTGCACCGTGAAAAATGTTTTTGTGCTGATACGTAAGACTTGATGCCGCACCTATGTTTCCCGACGAGTTGGTGCCGCCTATCTCAAAAATGTAGGCTTGCAGCATATTGTGTGTAAGATAGATGTTGCAGTTGATAGAATCACGACTGGGAGCGGGAGTAAACTCTATGTTTACAAGCTTGTACATGTTGAATGCCGAAAGGTGTCGGTAGGTATTGGTAACGTCGTTTTGACGGAAAAGACTTGTAGGCCGCACAAACACTTCGTTTGCCACCACGTCGGGACGCACATCTTTGCCGCCATGACTTACAAATATTATTGGATTGCCGTCAAAATGGTACATTGTGGTGTCGGTGTCGTTGTAATAATCATCGCCTTCGGTGAGGGCTTGTTTTCCGTTGTGGTTTGGAAACACTGCCACTTGCGATATGTATTGACGGCGGTGGTCGATGGTGCGTCCGTTGTCGAGTATTATGGGGTCGATACTGATGGTGAGGTCGGCTTGATGACCACGTCCTAACGTATCGATTTGGTATGATATGTAGTTTTTGGCAAACTGATAATAGCCATTGTTTTTGAGGTGGGCGGTAATGCGCTCTTGCTCGCTTCGTAAAACGTCGGCATCAAGGTTGTCGCCTATTGTAAACTTTCGATTCGATGTGTCGGAGAGTACATAATGGCGAAGTGTGTCTTCGTTGATGTTGTAAGTGATGTTGCTGATGGTGATGGGTGTGCCGGCGTTGATTTTGTACACCACACTGGTGTTGCGCCGCTTGGTGGTTTCGTCGAATGTTACTTTGGCATCGTAAAAACCTTTGTTGCACATGTATAGCCGTATCTGTTCTGCCGATTTTTGTGTTAGCAGATGATTGTATTTAACGGGTTCTTCACCAATGTTTTGTATAAAAATGGGCAGGTTGAATTTCTTGGTTTTTTCTGAAAAGCCTTTGTTGCGCAGCTCTTTTGATTTGTCGAGATACTTAACATTTTTTTCTTCGTACTTGCGGGCTTTCGACGAATCACCTTCGCGGTAATATCTTGCAGCCTTGATACTGCAACCGCGGGCACGAGTTTTTAACGCAGAAATTTTATCTTCGTGCTTAATTCTTCGATTATTGTTTGTTTCATCAAGTTCTTTTTGTATCTTTGCCTTGCGGATTTCGTTTTTTTGCGGGTCCACAAGGTTGTAAATGCGCGAATAGATGGCAAATCCAAGCAAACTGCGTACAGGTTTTTGACGGATGTATTCTTCGGTTTCGTCCACATCTATTTGTTTGGAATCACATTCTACTGAGGTTTGCACCAGAAGGGTTTCGCCTTCGGCAAAATATTTCTTGGGACTGCAACCAACGATAGTTAGCGCGGCTACAATTGATATGTTGGCAATATATTTGATAGTATTCATTTAGGCAATTTAATGCTTGTTAAACGACAGTGCAAATTTATTAAATATGCTAAGTAAAAATAGAATTAAGCAGATTAATTCTCTGCAAATTAAAAAATACCGTCAAGAGAGCGGCACTTTTGTGGCAGAAGGCACCAAGGTGGTTCTCGAACTTCTGCGCTCGGATATGCGCATCAAGGAGATTTTTGCCGTGCCGGAATGGATTTTATCTAATGCCGAAAAATTTAGCAATACTATTATTACGGCTGTCAACGCTGTAGAAATCCGTAAGCTATCTGCCATGACTACTGCTTGCAGTGTGGTGGCTGAGGTTTATATGCCCAAACATCCCAACAAGCCCGAATTTAAAAAAGGTGTTACATATCTTGCGTTAGACGGTGTGCGTGACCCGGGCAACCTTGGCACTATTCTCCGTATTGCCAACTGGTATGGTATCAACACCGTGCTGGCTTCAAACGACAGCGCCGATATGTTTAACCCTAAGGTGATTCAAGCTGCTATGGGTTCGGCTTTTAGAATCCGTGTTGACTATTGCAATTTGCCCGAAACTCTTTTAGAGGCTCGCAACAATGGTATCGACGTGTTTGGCACTTTTATGGATGGCGAAAATATTTACAATGCCGAAATATCTCACGGCGGTATTATTGTAATGGGCAACGAGGGACACGGAATTTCTGACGAGGTTTCTTCTGCAATTTCGCGACGAATTGCTATACCTTGCGGCTGCGATTCTGCCACTGCGCCCGAAAGTCTTAACGTTTCTTCGGCAACAGCCATCATTTGTAACGAATTTTACCGTGCAAAAAAGTAAATTTTTTGCCTTTGTAACATATTGCTTATC
>JAGCDD010000223.1 GCA_017651345.1 Bacteroidales bacterium
GCTTCTGCCTCGCCCACTTGAGCCTCTGAATTGGCAGCTGCCACTTTGATACGTATTGTATTTTGCGATTCTGATACACCGATTTGTGCCTCGGCGGTTTGCGCTGCCACTTCGATGCTTTGCTCTTTGCGGAATTTAGCCTCACCGATAGCACCGTTTTTCTGTTCTTCGGCAACCTCGATTTTGGCTTTGTTGATAGCGCGTTCTGCCTCTTTGCGTCCGAGTGCGTCGATATAGCCGCTCTCGTCGGTGATGTCTTTTACGTTTACGTTGATAAGTTTCAAACCGAGTTTTTTGAGTTCTTGCTCAACGCTGTCGGATACGTTGCGGAGGAACATCTCACGGTTTGAGTTGATTTCCTCGATGGTCATTGTGGCGATTACCACACGCAACTGACCGATAATGATATCCTCGGCAAGTATGCGGATATCGTCTAATTTGATGCCGAGCAAACGTTCTGCAGCATTGTTCATTACTCCGTCTTCGGTGCTGATACCTACCATAAAGTTACAGGGTACGTTAACACGAATCTGCTGCTTGCTGAGGGCTTTTTTAAGGTCAACCGAAATTGTCAACGGCGAAAGGTCGAGAAATTCGTAATCTTGGATTACGGGCCAAATAAATGCTGCGCCGCCGTGGATACATTTTGCTGTGCGGGTTCCTGCCGCGCCTTTGCCCACTTTTCCGTAAACTACAAGTATGCGGTCGGAGGGGCAACGTTTGTAACGTTTTACAAACCAAACTATTAATATTAAACTGACTACAAACGCTATAAATATTAGCGTAAAAACTGCGTCTCCCATAATTTGTTGATGTGTTAAGGTTTATGAATTATTTAGTTATGAAATTTTCTTTACTACAAGAGTGCCGTCGTCGTTGACAGAAGTTACCTCAATGGGGTCGTGCTGATGAAGTTCTTCGCCGTCAATTGTAATGGCGTCGAATGTGCGTACTGCGCTTTGAACATTGATTTGCACTTTTCCTTTTCCCGAATTTGAAGGCGGTATCGAAAGGTAAACTTCGCCTTTTGCACCAATGGTGTCGGATGTGGCAAGTGTGCCGCTGTATTGCATACGGGCAAAGAATGTCATAAGTGTCACTATCACAACCGTCATTATAACGCCAGCTATCACCGACGAAAGTAATGTCATCCATATCGGCAAACCGTTGCTGATGGTGATAATGCCCACCCACGATGCCGAAACCAAAAATCCTATTATCGATTTGAGACTGAGGATATAAGATCCTGTATCGGTATCGTTGTCGATATCTCCGTCGCCATCGGCATCAGAATCTCCGCCCGAACCCAACAGGCTGAGTCCGAATATTACAATGAATGCTAATGTGCTCATTACTGCCACTGCCCAATAGATTTTGGGTAGCATTGGCATTTGGCTCCAAGTTTCAAATATACCCATATTGTTTCTTTTTTTGTTTTTACAAATGTATGAAAAGTTTTCGTTATTATCAATTATTTTATCAAAAAAATACAGTTTTTTTTAAAAAAAAAAGCCCCCGCAAAAAGGCGGAGGCTTAATACTATTAAAGGGTAAGAATTTTTATTCAAGTCTAATTTTAAACGATTTAGCGTTTACTTTGCCAGCGCTTGTTCCGCTTGTTGCTTTGGTTTTTACAACAATTACTTCGTTTTCAACGTCGCCTGCTACTTCGGGGTAGAGCGAAACGGTAAGAGAAGTGGTAGAGTTGGCTTTGATAGTTTTAGATTTGGGCATTACAGTAACGCCTGCGGGAGTTTCAAATCCAACGATTTCTAATTCAGATGCAAGAGTGTTGGTGATAGAGATTTCTTGTGCGGTTACTTTGGTTGCAGATTTTGAGAATTTTACCACCTCGTTGTTTGCCGAAAGAGCGCGAGTGTTTCCAAAAATCTGAAGGTCTTCTTCCTCAATCCATCCTTGTGCGTTTGATACGTTTGCGATGAATGTCATTACGAGTGCTGCTAAAATAAGTTTAAGTGCTTTCATAATAAATTTATTTTAATAATTTAATTTAATTTCGATAGTTTTAACGTTTGTTTCTCTTGTTTAGTTGCCTAATATTTCGTGTTTTGAAAAAAAAATGAACACTTTTTTCAAAAAAATAATTATTGGCGGTTGAGTTCGATGATGGCGTTAATCGATTTATATTTTGGCTTGTAGATTAACTTGTCGAAATTGTCGCCTGCCTTGGTGATTACGCCTGCCTCTTTAAAATCTTTCCCTTCTTCTTTTAGGTAGATAATGCTATCGTTTTCGATTTTGTAATCGAGCGATACGGGAAGAGAGTATTTGCCAGAGGTTGCGGTTTTGATCATCATCGCAGCCATTGTGCCAGCGTCGATTTTGGCTTTTTGATCTTTAAATTCAACGGTGAGATCAGCTGCCGAAAGCACCGACGAAATCATTCCAGCGGGTATCTGAAATTCTTTTTCAAATATAGTTCCGGCTTCAGAAACGTCTATTGAGTAAGTGCCTTGCAGAGTATCGTCTACACCGTTTTTGTTGCCGCCACACGAACATAGCATTGCGGCAAATGTTAGGATAATGCAGAGTTTTTTCATTTTGGTTGGTGTTTTTTTAGTTTATAACGGAGGCAAATTTACTACATTATATCTTTTAAAGCAATAATTTATTTAAAAAAAATAAGAATTTTTAAACATTTATGTCAATGTTGTAATACTTTTTTTTAGTTACTTTGCAACTTTATAATATATATAAGTGTATGGCAGGAAAAAGCAAAATACGTAAGGTGTTTACCGCGCTGTGGGTAACTGTGGCGGTGGTTCCTATTTTGCTTGTGGGTGCCGTAACTGCTTTTTTGGCAAGCGAAAAAGTGCAAACCTTTGTGGCGCAAAAGGTATCTGAAACACTTTCGGAAAAAACAGGCACCGAAATTTCTGTAACGAAGGTTTTTATCAATCTGCTTCGTTTGAGTGTAGATTTTAAAGATGTTTATGTGGCTGATAACCATCACGATACTTTGCTTTATGCTGGTAGTATCGAGGCTCGGCTAAAATCGTTTGGCATTACTCAAAACTATTACAACATTGGTCAGGCGCAAATACGAAATGTGTGGGTGAATATGTTGGCGGATAGTGCGGGCGTTTACAACTATGATTTTCTACTTTCGAGTGATACCACTGAGGTAGACACAGCCAAATCTGACACTAAGTTTCATATAGCCGTGGGCAAATTGATGCTCTCTAATATCAACTTTCGCCGTGTTGCTAAACCTCAGAGTCGCCGTTCGCCGATAATGGATTTCGACGATTTGCAACTTTCGGGCATTAACCTTCTAGGCAAAAATTTTTCTATTAACGAAAAAAAAGAAATTCATCTTCAGATTGATTCGCTCTCTGCCAAAGAACATTGCGGATTTGAACTTAGAAAATTGGCAGCTGATGCGTCGGTAAGTCCAAAGGGAATTTTGCTGCGCGATCTTTTGCTGCGAACTCCCAACACCGATTTACGTGCCGACAGTCTTAATTTTCATATCAACGATTTTGGAGATTTTTCGGACTTTTGCAATAAGGTTGTGCTTGGTGCAAAAATCAATGAAGGGTCGTGGCTTGGCGTTGATGATATCGGGCGTTTTGCCGAACCGCTCTACGGATATGGTATTTCGCCTAAAATCAGCACAGAAGTTTCAGGACCTGTTTGTGGATTGAAAATCAGAAAATTGAAACTCGCCTATCTCAACGATACTCACCTCAGTGCCGATGCAGATATTCAGGGATTGCCCAATATCGACAAAACGTTTTTTAACCTCAATATAAAAGGGTTGTCTACCACGCAAGACAATATTAATACACTTCATCAGCCACTTAGCGACGAACCTATTGTGGAATTGCCCGATGCTCTCCGCGAACTTGGTATCGTTAACTTTACGGCATTGGTAGAGGGCACTACTCGCGAACTTATGCTCAATGGCAACCTAACCTCAAATCTTGGAAGTATTATAACAGATGTGGCACTTTCTACGCAGAACGAAGTATCTAATATTCAAGGTATTATTACTGCTCGAAAACTTAATCTCGGTGCTGTTACCGGCGACCGCGAAAATTTTGGATTTCTTTCTACTGCCGATACTGTTAACATAAATATCGCCAACGACGGAAGTGTAAACGGCACTATAAAAGGCGAGGTGGATTCTATCGGATTGCTGGGCTACACATATTCGGGCATCAATATCAACGGCAAGTTTTCGGAACAAGATTTCGACGGATTGTTTTCTATTAAAGACCCAAATCTTGACCTTGATTTTGCAGGACTTGTAAACTTTGGTGGCGATTTGCTTAAGGCAAAATGTTCGCTTTTGGTGTCGCACGCTGATTTAAAAACTACACACATTCTCAACGATTCGATAGATAAACTAAATTTTTCGCTTGCTGCCGACCTTGAAGGTTCTGATATCGACAATATTAACGGTAATTTGATTCTTACCGAGCCGCTAACTTTCCTTCGCGACAACAAAGTTTTTACTATAAACGAGTTTCGTATCAAGGCGTTTATCGATCAATATATCTGTGGATTGCCACTTCGCTCGGTAGAACTTCGCAGCGATTATGTTGACGCCGATGTTAATGGTCTTGTGCGTTCCGACCAATTGGCAAGAATTATGAGCAATTTTGCCTACATGGTTTTGCCGTCGCTCAACTACGAAGATACGGCGGCTGTGGCTCGTGCTAAACAGAGGCTTGCGCAAAACTCAACTCGCCGTCGCCAACGTTCTACTTTTAATGATCCTGATTTTCAACGAAATCTCGGAAACAATTTCGATTTTTCTGTACTCTTTAAAAATCCTTCGCCTGTTACTGATTTCTTTATTCCCGAACTTTCGATAAGCGACAATACCACTCTTAAAGGCGGTTTTAGCACGTTGCGAAGCCATATTTACACAGATTTGCTTACCGATAGCCTCAAATACAACGACTATTGTGCCGACAATCTCTCTATCAGCGTTAATGCTCTTGGTAGAGATTTTATTCTTGAAATCAATGCCGATTCTCTTGATGTTTCAAAAGATTTGCGCATTAAAAATCCCGCTGTCAACATTACAGCTCGTAACGACACAGCATCTTATATGTTTTCGTGGTTTAATACCGACAGCATCAAAAACGAGGGTACAATCGATGGTAGCGTAATTTTGCAACAGCATTATTTGCCATCGCATTTCCCGATTGTAAAGGTAAATTTCAATCCCGGCAGTTTCTATGTGCTTAATTCTAAATGGGATATACACCAAAGTACAGTTGAAATCGACTCCACAAATATCGATATCAATAAGTTTGGTCTTTTTGCCGAAAACCAGCAAATTTCGCTCAATGGCGTTGTAAGTCCCGACCCTAACAAAAATCTTTCTGCCGATATTTTAAATTTTGATCTCGGATTTCTCAATAAGTTTGTGGACGGTCTTAATATAAAAGGTGTGCTGTCGGGCAATACTGATGTTAAAAATCTTTATGGTGATATTCCGCTTTTCCGCACTCACAACACTATCGAAAACCTTGTGTTCAATGATGTTAGCCTTGGCAACGTAACTGCAAAATGCGATTTTCAACCTGTGGATTCTATCATTAATTTAGAGATTTTTACCAAACGCCGCCTTTTGGATTCTACCCTTATGGCTCGCGACACTATTAAACCAATTCACGGCTATGGTACTTGCAACATTCAGACAAAAGAAATTGACTTTACGCTAAATATTCTTAGTTTGCCGTTTAATACATTCCGTCCGTTTTACGAAAACTACATTAAATCATCTAATTACACCAATCTTTCGGGATATGCGCGGGTAAAAGGCAAAATCGAAGACCCAAAGGTGATGGCGCAGTTGAGCGTTCACGGAGGCAATTTTAGGATAATGAGTCTCGGCACGCAATACGATATTAATGATTCGCTTGGCATTACGCTTGATAATAACTTTATAAAAATCCATAAGACAACACTTTACAGCGATCGCAAGTCGGGAAGCGCCATTCTTCAAGGTACAATTTCGCATCATAATTTTGAAGATATTGATATGAATCTGAGTCTTGCCGTTAAAAACTTTATGTTTTTAAATGCCAAACAAACAGATACTTCGCTCTTTTATGGCAAGGCTTACGCTTCGGGAGATATTTTTCTACGTGGCAATCCAATGCGTATGATTGATATCGATGGCCGTGTAAAAACTGAGAAAAACACCCTTGTTTATCTGCCAATGTACGGAGCAAGCGATGTGGATGCCAACAACGAATTTATGACTTTTGTAACGCACGATACGCTACATATTCAAAATCAACGACATGGTGCCGACCTTTCGGGTTTGCAAATGAACTTTAACCTTGAAGTTACGCCCGATGCCGAGGTGCAAGTAATTCTCGATGAAACCACCGGAAACATCCTAAAAGCATCGGCAAATGGCGACCTAAGGCTTGTGATTTCGAGTGCAGGAGATTTTTCTATGTACGGCACTTTGGCAGTGGAAAAGGGTGATTATCTGTTTACTATGCAGAATGTAATAAGCAAAAAGTTTGAAGTGGTAAAAGGCGGAACACTGCGATGGAATGGCGACCCGATGGATGCCGTGGTGGATATTTCTGCCGTTTACAAACTTCGCCGTGTCAACCTCTTTAACCTAATGGTAGACGAGGAATACCGCAACAAAAAAGTGCCTGTTCAATGTCTTTTGAATATGAAAGGCGACCTCAACGAACCCATTGTGTCGTTTGGTGTAAAACTCGATGGTAACTACGATGATATTCAAACGCAACTTTCGAATCTCGACGAAGGAAACATTAACAAACAAGTGATTTCGTTGCTGTTGTTCAGTCAGTTTCAGCCTTTGCCCGGCTTGCAAAATCAAGAAAACTCGCTCTTTTCGGATTTCAATGCAGGTGAACTTGTTACCAATCAAATCAACCATTGGCTCAGCGACATAAGCGACAAAGTGGACGTGGGTGTCAACTATTCCCTTGGCGACCAATCCACAAGCAGCGAACTCGAAGTTGCTCTATCTACCCAACTTTTCGACGATCGTGTTACAGTTTCAACCAACGTGGGTGTGGGCGGCGAATCTAAAACCACTACATCAAACCGCACCAACAACGTTGTGGGCGAGGTTGAGGTGGATGTTAACCTCAACAAAAGCGGAACAGTAATACTTAAAGTATACAACAAGGCTAACGACGATGAACTTGATCAAGCGCCTTATACTCAGGGCGTAGGTGTTTCGTTCAAAAAAGAGTTCAACAATCGTCACGACCTTTTTGCACGTAAAAAGAAACAAAAGATTAAAACTCCGTAATATATTAATTTAAAACAATTTA
>JAGCDD010000016.1 GCA_017651345.1 Bacteroidales bacterium
ACGATTTTGTATTTGACAATCAAATGATTGCACAAATATTTTATGCGGGATACGAAATTGCAGAAATCACCTGTCCCACAAAGTATTTCAAAGAAGCTTCGTCGATCAATTTCAAACGAAGTGTTAAATATGGTTTAGGAGTAGTTTTTACCTCAATAAATTACCTTTTAGCCAAAACAAGAATTAAAATTCATCGTATATTTAAATCGGACACAAAAAAATAGGGTAATGTAGATTAACTTAGCAAACTAATGACTATTAACAAACTATACCGTAGCATTTTATATGCAGTGTTGCTTTTGTTGCCATTATTAACAAAAGCGCCTGCAGTGATAGCGCAAAATAGCGATACTATGCGCATTGCTAATATGGTGCCCGGTGTAGATGTGTTGCCCTATATTCCCAAAACTGTAATTTCGTCGATATCCATCACTGGCAACAAAAAAACCAAAGACATAATAATACTCCGCGAAATCACATTTGCCGAAGGTGACACAATTGCTACAGAATCACTTTTGCAAGAGTTTGACCGTAGCAAAACCAACTTGCTAAAAACCTCGCTTTTCAATTACGTTACCATCACAGCCACCGAAATTGCCGCTGGTTTTGCAGCCGTAAACATCAATGTAGAAGAGCGTTGGTATATTTGGCCCGCATTCAGTATCACGCCACACAACGGCAATCTTAATCAATGGATTCGCGAACCCGACATACACAAGGTAGACGTTTGCTTTGGTGTAAAAAAATTCAATTTCCGCGGACGTCGCGAGGTGCTTTCGTTTAATTTTCGCCGTGGATTCAACAATATTTCGCAAATAGGCTACTCAAATATAGCTGTCGACAACAAATATCGTCATTTGTTAGCCGCCTACCTATCGCTCAAAACCCAAAAAGATGTGCTTGTGCGCACCACCGATGGCGAAGGTGATTTTCAGCATTTCGACGGCAACGCTTTTAAAGAAATCCGTCCCGAAATTGTTTACCAATTCCGCCAAAACATCAACACATCGCACTTTTTGAGTGTGGCTTACGACGATGTGTCGATATGCGATTCGCTTGTAATGCTCAATCCCGATTACCTTGGCGATGGTGCATCTCATATCCGCAATCTTACTACGTCGTATAGGTTTAGAATCGACAACCGAAGCTCATCATATTATCCTTTAACAGGTTCGTTTTACGAAATAACATTCAAACGGGTAGGCTATTTGTCGCAATCGCCCACAGTATTAGGAGCCGAAGCTGATGTTAGACATTATTTTCAATTAGCCGACCGCTTGTACTTTGCAGCTCAGGCATTTGTGGCAACGTATACCAACAACACGCCGTTTTATATGCGTCCCAATCTTGGCTCAAAGCCCAATATTGTAGAGGGTTACGAACACAACCTTATTTACGGCGATGCACTCTCTTTTATAAAAACATCTTACAAATTTGAACTTATCCCCACACGCATAATACATATTAAGCGTGTTAACATCCCTAAATTCAACAAAATACATTTTGCAGCATATCTCCACCTGTTTGCAAATTGCGCTTACGTTGAAGACCATTGCGACACAGATTCGCTCAAAAATCCTTACAACAACACATTTCTTGGTTCGCTTGGCATCGGTCTCGACCTCGTAACCTATTACGACAAAGTGCTCACTCTCTTTGCCACCCGCAATATGCAAGACAATTACTACTTTGGCATTGGCATTAAATCGTTTTTCTAAATAATCGGTTTAAAATATACTATTCTTTACTATTTTTGCGTTTTATTTAGTTAATAATCTAAAAAATACTCGACAAATGAAGATAGCAATATTCGGACGTGAATTTAAAGACGACTTTAATGAATCGATATACAAGATATTCGAAACTCTCAACCGCAATTCGGCAGAGATTTACATTCACGAAGAATATCTAAAATTCATCAATCAGGATTTATATTTTTTCCCTAAAATATCTGGCACGTTTAACAGCAGCAACACAATGCCTGCGGGGCTCGACTTGCTTATTAGCGTAGGCGGCGACGGCACATTACTCGAAAGCGTTCAATATGCACTCGGAGCCGACATTCCCGTGTTAGGCATCAACAGCGGACGTCTCGGATTTCTTGCCACAGTATCCAAAAAGACTTTAGACAAAGCTTTTGAAGATATTTTTGCACGCAATTATCAAATAGAATCTCGCACATTAATAGAACTCAACAGCGAAAACAACCGTTTTGGCGACCTCAATTTCGCACTCAACGAACTCACCATAATGCGTGTAAATTCAAGTTCGATGATAAGCATCAACGTTTATCTCAACGAAGAATTTTTAAACACTTATTGGTCTGATGGCTTGATTGTTGCAACTCCTACTGGTAGCACAGCATATTCGCTTAGCGCAGGCGGACCCATTATCACTCCCGGCAGCGGAAATTTTGTAATCACACCCGTTTCGCCGCACAACCTCTCAGTACGTCCGATTGTAATATCCGACGATAGCGTACTAAGGCTAAAAGCCGACGGTCGAGGACGCAATTTCTTAGCCTCATTAGACTTTAAACAAGCCACATTCTCGTTCGACGAAGAGCTTATTCTCCGTAGATCCGACAAAAAACTAAAGCTGATAAAATTTAGCGAAAGCACGTTTTTTAATACACTACGCAACAAATTGCTTTGGGGTATGGATAAAAGAAACTAAAAATTAATACCATACAAAAAAAATATTTAATAACTTTGCCCCCGATATATTAAAAAGTGTAAAAAATACGTTATAACAAAGGATTAAAATATCGAAAAATACATATAACCATGAAAAAAGCCGTAGCAATCATACTATTTTCTATCTTTGCAGTAACTGCCGCCTTTGCGCAATCCACAGCTTGGAAACGCGACCGCAATAGCGTATTTGGCGGTGTAGGCTACAATTTCTTCATGGGCGAACTCGGAGGAGGTAAAAAAGATGCCGCCCACTTTTTCGGCATTCGCGACGTTGACCTCGCTTCCACACGTCCTGCATTTCAAGTTGGATATAGATACCGCGTTCTCGAACCACTTTCGGTAAGAGGCTCGTTTACATACTGCCGCATATATGGCGACGACTCAGAATCTGCAAACATTTACCGAAAAGCCCGAAACCTAAATTTCCGTAGCAACCTTTTTGAATTTGGTGCTACTGTTGATTATTTCTTTGTTAAAGAAAAAGCTATTTCGCGTTTTGGAGCATTTCAAAGCGTTTCGCAATGGAAACAAAGAATTTCGGCTTATTTCTTCGTAGGTATAGGCGGAATGCACTTTAAACCTCAAGGCAAATTAGACGGCTCGTGGCACGATCTGCAACCGCTCTGCACCGAAGGCCAAGGCTCAGGCGTAGTATTACAAGTGGTTGACGACAATGGAAACAATGTTAACATAAAAACTGAGTCTAAACCATACAAACTTTGGGCAGTAACAGTACCAATAGGAATCGGCGTTAAATACCGCTTGAATCCCAAAATGGCACTCAGCCTCGAAATCGCAAACCATTACACCACAACCGACTATATCGACGACATTTCGTCCGACTATTACTTCAACTACGAGCAAGAAGGCGTAACCCCGCCAAGCGATCTCACAACAAAATTTGCCGACCGACACTTTGACGTTAAAGACGGTGAATTAATCGACCCCGAAGCACCATACAAATCTGGTCAAATGCGCCGCGGAAACTCAGGTTACAACGATGCATACATTGTTACAATGATATGTTTTCATTACAAACTTGCACCAAACCTCCTACCCACTCGTAAACCAAAATACAATTAGCAACAAACAACTACTAATCAACTATTTAAAAGAGAACAAACAGATTAAAGCATATTTTTATTAAAAAAAAATAGCAAAAACACTTATATTTTTTTTGTAAAATAAAAACAAAATGCTTAATTTTGCAAAAAATTAATTGAAGAGGGGACACAAAGTCCCCTCTTTTATTCGCAACAACGAAATGATATCAGAGCAACAAATATTATCGATATTAGAAAGCAAAGAGTTTGAAAAATACTTTTTTGTTAGCGTAAAAGTGTCGGGCGACAACAAAATCACCATCGCCGCCGACACCGACCAAGGTATCACCATCGACGAGTGCGGCGAAATAAGCACAAAACTCGAAGAAGCCCTCAACCGCGACCAAGAAGATTTTGAACTCGAAGTATCAAGCCCGGGACTTACCGAGCCTTTCAAAGTACTTCGTCAGTACACCAAAAATATCGGCAAAAATGTTGATATCACACTCGCCGACGGCAACAAAATCGACGGAGTATTACTCTCTGCCGACAACGACGGCATAACAATTAAGCAAACCGTGGTAGAAAAAATCAACGGCAAGCGCAAAAAAAGC
>JAGCDD010000224.1 GCA_017651345.1 Bacteroidales bacterium
TCACGTGGCGGCGGTCGGTGTAGTCAACCGTGGTGCCGCGCTCAAACGTTACGCCATAGTCGGAAGTGCGGTTGAGATGGTCGGCGGCATAGAGAAATTTCATCTGACCGGGCTGCAATCCGCCTACGCAATACGCATCCATTACAGATGTGATTTCTTTTTTGGCGTGACGTCCGCAAATGCCTGTGCTACTGATATAATGGGTGTCAACTGTGAGACCATTTTCATTGAAATTATCACGGCGAGCCTTCACCACGGCGGCATAGTTTACGTCAATGTTTTGAACGTAAAACCACGTGCGCACGCAGTTGTCGGCAATGTTGAGGCCATTGTCTTTGAGCATTTTTTCAAGATACCAAAGTTGATCGGCAGTTTCTAAGTAGGTTTCAATGGTTTCAAACACGCAGTTGGCTGTATAAAAATGCGTGTAACCATTCGCCGAAACTTTCACCGTGAAATTGTCAACACGCTCTATCTCAACGTTTTGACGCAGATAAACGAGCGCGGCAATTTTGGCACCGTGCAAGGGCGGCTGTTCGATGTAGGCAAGCGCAGCATCGCCCACAATAGTTTTGATTTTTGCAACCGCCGATTCCGCCTGATTAGCCGCGTCGGAAAGCATAAGGCGCACAAATACAGGTGTATAGCCGTTGTTTTGGGTGGTTATAGAGCCAACACCCTCAGCCACAGCCTCCAACTGTTCTTGAAAAGTGAGCAACGGATTGCAGGTGGTTACGATGGCGTGGATTTCGCCGTTGCTGCCGTCGCCCGCAAATGTGGATGTTTTAACTTCAAAATTATCTTTGGTATATGTTGAAAAATTCATCTTTTAATCGTTTTGGTTTGAAAGTACAAAGATACAAAAAATATTCATTTTTGCGCTCGGATTATTACAATTTAACGCTCGAAATATCCACTAACCCATTGACAATTGCATAAATAGTCAAGCCTGCGGGTGAATGGATTTGGAGTTTGCGGGCGATGTTGCGGCGATGTGTTATCACTGTGTGCACCGAGATATTGAGCCGGTCGGCAATCTCCTTATTTTGAAGACCTTGCACAACGCCAACAATCACGTCTTTTTCGCGGTCAGACAATGCCTCGCCGCTCTCCTGAGCACCGTTGAACACCATCGACGAAATGTTTTTGGTAACGTCGTTTTGATTGTTGAGGCGTTCCAAACGCTTGATGGCAGGGGTGAAAATGTGATCCTCAACGTCGGCGTGATGACGCAGCCATTCCTCGTTGTTGAAAATATCGTAGAGGGTGGCGGTGAGTTGGTTGTTGCGGAGCGAATCTGACGGCAAGTATTTGATAATCATCAGTTTGAGTTCGCGCAACTTGTGGTCGGTCTGTTCGTGGTGCTTAGAAAACGTCTCAATATTGTAATTTAAAGTCTGATTGCCATCGAGCAATGCCTCCACGTATGGAAACAGCGTCTTTTCCTCGTATTTCATGTGGCGGCGGATTTCCTGCGAATATTCGTCATAGATTTTCATAATGAGTTTGCCAAGCGGGTCGTTTTCGTTGATGCTCTCCTTCAATTCGCGCTGAATAAAAGGCAACTGAAAATCAAGGTAATAAGTATGGCTCGCCTTCAAATAGCGCAACAACGTAGGCACACTAATTTGGTCGTCATCATCAAAATTGGCGGAATTGTTGATGGTAAAATTCACCACCGCCAAAAACGTATATGTGTCCACGCCGTTGAGCCTGCAAGTTTCGCTCACCGTCTTGTCGCCAAATCCGAGGTTAATTCCAAAAGAGCCCAACGCCTGCAACACACTATAATTATCTTTGATGAGCGTTACCATCTTGTCGTCGGGTTCGTATATCTTGATGTTTTTCATTGGATTACGCTATTTTTTATATGGCGCAAAGTTATTATTTTGCTGCGAGATATGCAAGTTGCAATGGCTAAAATACCTAAAATTAGGTATCATTCCTCCCCTGCGCCGCTCAATATCCAATTATCAATTAAAATTTTGTCTTGTTCGAGGTCTAATTTGTCGGAGTGGTTGTGTTTCACTTCGGGAAATTCGCCTTTGAGGATTTTGTGGAGAACGCTGTTGGCGGTGTCGCCAGGGGTAACGAGGTTGAGGTCAGCACGTTTGGATGATTTAACGTTTACCAAAGCGGCGTAACTTTTGCCTTCGGTGAGAAAAAGTCCTGCGGCGGCGTGTTCGCCAAGTCCGTGGCAGTTGGCGCACGAATTGTTGAAATATTCATTTTGAATGTAGTTGAACATTCCGGCGTTGATGGTGCCCGCATCGATTTTCAATGTATCGCGAGTGCTCTTTTCGTCGTTGGTGAATTCCTTTTGCCAAAGCGTTACCACACGCTGACGGATACGGTTCAATACTGTGATTTCCAAATAGTTGACCGATTGAGGAATACCGCCAAGAGTGATGTGCGTAGAACCGTTGCCGTTGATAATTTGCTTAGAAATTTCGGAATATTCTGCGGAGGAAGTTTTGTCGTTTTGAGGCAATGAAAATCCCGAAAGCGTTACACTGTAACCGTCGGGCCAAGATTCTGTGCCGCTGATGTTTACATCCACAGCCACCTTGATGCCCTCCTGTTGGTAGGTGTATTTTTCAATTATGTCGCCGTCGTCGCAAGCGGCTAACAAAAACAATGAAATTATATATAATATCTTTTTCATTTCTATTATTTTTAATGTTAACAACGAATTAAACGAATTAAACAAATAGTTTTACGAATTAAAAAGAAAACTATTTCATATTTTTCTTTACAAATTTAATAAATACAAAATAATATGTATTTGTTAAATTCGTAATATATTATCTCTGATAATATTTATTATTTATTCGTTTTATTCGTTTAATTCGTTGTTGAAAAAAATTAAAAAGCATACTGCAACATTACTGTAACAGAGTGAGTTGCGAGACCGAGGTCGTCGTTGTCGCGGTCGAGTTGGGTTTTGTGTCCCTTGCGTCCCATATACTGATACATTGCTTGGAGTTTGAGGTTGGTGTCTTTTATGAAATAATTGAAACCAAAGGCTGGCATATTGATAATGCCGTCCTCAGAGGTGGCGTTGCGGTCCATAAAGTCGTAACGTGCAGCCACTTGCCATTGATTAGCCACAAAATATCCAGCCTGAGCGTATCCGCCCCAATAGTTGAAAGTGTCGTCGATTTTTTGGCGATCGGTGAATCCCACGTGCATCATATATGCTTCGGCGGCAATGTAGAGACGGTTTTTCATATAGGCAAATTCAAATCCAAAACGGCTGTCGTTGGTGCTTTCGCTCTCGCTTTCGATGTTGGTGTTGGCAGA
>JAGCDD010000225.1 GCA_017651345.1 Bacteroidales bacterium
AATGTTGTATCCCACGTTAGGGATATTAGGGAGCGAAGCGTCAATATATCGGCTTACTCCGATCAAAAGTACTACGTACTTTTTGTTAAACAAATAATTTTTAGTTCTCATTTTCTTAAAAATTTAGTTAGTCTAAAATGTTGTTGTTTAAATTATTATTGCAAATATAATAAATATTTACAAAATATCCAAATATTTAGGCTACTTTTTTAGTATTATGATACAAAAATATAGTAAATTATGCTATTTTATTAGCATTTTTAACACTTTTAAACAACTAAGTAACTGTTAATCAGTTACAAAAAACACCTTCTCAGCATATCCTAACCCCTATTTTTGGCACGGAATATTTTTTTGAGAAAAATTAACGCTGTAAATGTTAAAAAATGTTAAAATTTTAACAGAAAACAAAAAATCGTACAAAAAACAAAAAAATACTTAAAAGATTTTTCCTTTAAATAAAAATTGCTACTTTTGCGCAATAAGACAACAAACCAAATTTATTTGGTATAAATAATACACATATTAATTATGTCAGATACAGTAAACGAAAACGAAAATAACCAAAATGCCGAAAACACTCCGGCAGAAGAAAACACTGGTAGAATCGTCAAAGTGAACATCGACAAGGAGATGCGCTCCGCATATATCGACTATTCAATGTCGGTTATCGTGTCGCGTGCGTTGCCCGATGTGCGCGACGGTCTCAAACCCGTGCACCGTAGGGTGCTTTTCGGAATGAACGAGATGGGCGTGTTTTCAAACCGTCCTACCAAGAAATCGGCGAGAATCGTCGGTGAGGTTATGGGTAAGTTCCACCCCCATGGCGACTCCTCCGTTTATTTAACTATGGTGCGCTTGGCACAAGATTGGATTATGCGCTACCCTCTCGTAGATGGTCAAGGTAACTTTGGTTCTGTGGACGGTGACCCGCCTGCTGCTATGCGTTACACCGAGGCACGACTCAAAAAAATTGCAGAAGACACACTTATCGACCTCGACAAAGACGCGGTAGACCTTATCCCCAACTTCGACGAATCTCTCAAAGAGCCCACCGTGTTGCCCACACGTATCCCTATGCTGCTGGTTAACGGCGCTTCGGGTATCGCGGTAGGTATGGCCACAAACATGGCTCCTCACAACCTTTCGGACTCGATCGACGCTATCTGCGCCTATATCGACAACAACGACATTGAAATTGAGGAACTTATCAAAATTATAAAAGCCCCCGACTTCCCCACAGGCGGTCAGATTTACGGCTATCAAGGTGTTAAAGACGCTTATATGACTGGTCGCGGACGCATCGTGGTACGTTCTAAATACCATTTTGAGACCTCACATTCGGGTAAGCCGCAGATTATTTTTGAAGAAATCCCCTACCTGGTAAACAAGGCAGAACAGATTCACCACATAGCCGAACTTGTCAACGACAAAAAAATCGAAGACATCGTTCACGCCAACGACGAATCCGACCGCAAAGGTATGCGCATTGTTATCACTCTGAAAAACGGTGCTATACCTAACGTTGTGGTTAACAAGTTGTTTAAACTCACTCAATTGCAGACAACCTTCAATGTTAACAACATTGCGCTTGTTAAGGGTCGTCCGCAGTTGCTCAACCTCAAACAGATTATCGAATGCTTTGTAGAGCACCGTCACGATGTGATTATCCGCCGTTCGCGCTTTGAATTAAAGAAGGCTCAGGAACGCGCTCACATTTTGGAAGGTTTGCTCATCGCTCTCGACCACTTAGACGAGGTTATCTCATTGATACGCAACTCTGCCAACCGTGACGTAGCACGTCAGGGATTGATGGAAAAATTCGGACTTTCGGAGGCTCAGGCAAAAGCCATCTTGGAAATGCGCTTGCAGCAACTCACCGGCTTGGAACGCGACAAGGTACGCGCTGAGTACGACGAAATTATGAAGTACATCAACTACTTGAACGAAGTGCTCTCCAACCGCGACAAACAGATGGAAGTTATCAAAAACGAGTTGCTCGAAATCAAAGAAAAATATCACGACGAACGCCGCACCACTATCGAATACACCGCATCGGAAAACTTCAACCCCGAAGATTTCTATGCCGACGAAGATGTTGTGGTAACGATTTCGAACCTCGGATACATCAAACGCACACCGCTCGCCGAATTCCGCACTCAAAATCGTGGCGGACGCGGCTCAAAAGGCAGCACCACACGCGACGAAGATTTTATCCGCCATATGTTCTCTGCCACCAACCACAACACTATGCTCTTCTTCACAGAAAAAGGCAAGTGCTTCTGGCTCAAAGTGTACGAGATACCCGAAGGCAACAAAAACTCAAAGGGACGCGCTATTCAGAACGTGCTTAACATCGAAGCCGACGACAGCGTTAAGGCATACATCAACGTCAAGACCCTCACCGACGAGGAGTACATCACCAACAACTTCATCGTGCTCTGCACCAAGAAGGGCGTAATCAAGAAGACCCAGCTGTCAGAATACTCTCGTCCCCGCGCCAACGGTATCAACGCCATCAACGTTCGCGAAGGCGACACACTTTTGGAGGCGAAACTCACCAACGGCACCAACGACATTATTATAGGTGTTAAAGGCGGCAAGGCTGTGAGGTTTAAAGAAACCGATGTACGACCGATGGGACGTACAGCATCGGGCGTTCGCGGTGTAACAATACCCGAAGGCGACGAGGCAGTTGGTATGGTAATTGCCGACGAAAACAATACAAGCGAGAACATCCTTGTAGTGTCAGAAAACGGCTACGGCAAACGCTCCGACCTTGAAGAATACCGTCAAACAAGTCGCGGCGGCAAGGGCGTAAAAACCATCAACGTAACCGACAAGACCGGCAAACTGATTGCCATCGAGAAAGTTACCGACGACGACGACCTTATGATAATCAACAAATCGGGCATAGCCATCCGCTTGAAAGTAAACACGATACCCACATCATCGCGTGCAACACAGGGCGTAAGGCTCATCAACATAGGCAAGAAAGATTCCATCGCTTCGATAGCCGTAGTTCCCGGCGAAGACGAGGAAGATTTGGAAAATGCCGAAGGGGTAGAGGGTGAAACTATCGACAACCCCGAAAATATTGAAAATCAAACAGAACAATCTTCTGAACAGGAAGAAGAAAACAACGAACAATAAGTTTTATTTTAATAATTACAAAAAATGAAAAGACTAATTTTAACTTTGAGCGCATTTGCATTGGCGGCAAGCACAACATTTGCGCAAAACATCTCAGGAGCGTCGGCTGCTGATTTGCAGAAAAACATCAACGACGCAAAAGCCAAAATTGCGAAGAGTGATGCCGACATTCAGAATCCCAAAAACGCTGCAAAAATAGCCACTTGGGAAAACCGTGCAAAAGTATTCACCGATGCTGCAACTGTAAATATCAAAGGCGTTTACGCCGGTATGGAAGCCGCAAAATCGCAGAAAAACATGTTCAACAATTTGGAGATACTCGTAGGTAGTCCTACATCTAAAAAAGCTGCTCAGGACGGTACCGAGATTTGGGTTTACCCAACAATCAATTTCTACGTACAGAACAATCAGGTTCAGTATTGGGAAGAGACTGTTACTCCCGATCCCGCTCCGCTTGATAAAGCAGTAGAGGCTTATCGTAAAGCTTGTGAACTTGATGCAAAAGGTGCTGTAAAATCTAAAAAATCAACAATGGACGGCATCAAAACAATCAAGCAGATCTACACCAACAACGGTATCAACAAATACCAGTTGCAGAAGTATAACGAAGCCGCAGCCGACTTTGAGAAAGCTCTTGCTCTTTCTGATTTTCCAAAAGATCCCAAAGATACAGCTTCAATCGACGGTATGATTGCTTATTACGGCGGTCTTTCTGCTTTCCAAGCCAAAAACTACGCAAAAGCTCGCACTTTGTTTAATTCGAGCATCCAACTCAATTATGAAGTAGGACGTTGCTACCACCATTTATACCTTATGAAGATGGAGGAAGGCAAAAAAGAAGAAGCTCTCAAAATTATTCAAGACGCATACGAGAAATATCCCGCAGAAGAGAGCCTTCTCTACGACGTAATCAACTACTACACATCTGAAAAAGAGTTCGATAAAGCTGAAACCTACTTGGATAAAGCCATCGAAAAATATCCCAACAACCTTAGCGTACTTGGCGTAAAGGGTAGTATCTATGTTGAAGATTACAATAAGATTAAAGACAATTACGTAAAAAAACGCAGTGAAGCCGACTCGCTCAAAAAACTTGCGTTCAAAAACCGTATGAATCAGAAAGAAAACGATTGTCTTACAGCTGCATCACAAGCCAAATTAGACGAAGCAAACGCACTCCGCAAACAGTATGATACACAGATGAAGAAAGCAGAGAACACTTATAATCAGATTCTCCAAAAAGATCCTAAGTATTTCGACGCATATTTCTCGCTTGGTATCATTAACTACGACAAATCTGATATGGCTAAAATTGAAGCCGACCTTATTCCTTTCTCAGAAGATAAAGATGGTTCGAAAGTAGCTGCTAAACAAAACGAACGCAAAGAAGCTTGCAAAGCATCTATTGCTCAGTTTGAAAAGGCACTTGAAATTCAGCCCAGCAACCGCGACGTACTCACCAACCTCCGTATGCTTCACACACAGATTGGCGAATACGACAAAGCTCGTGAGCTTAAAGAAAAAATCGAAGCATTAGGCAACTAATGTATGATTTTTATTAAATTATAGAAAAGCCATGGGCTTTTGCCCATGG
>JAGCDD010000226.1 GCA_017651345.1 Bacteroidales bacterium
TATCAAGAGCATCCAAAATTCTACGTTTCCACCGACTGCATCATTTTCGGGTATTTTGACAACAAACTCCACGTCTTGATACGACCGAGGGACTTGCAGCCGGGCAAAGGGGAACTGTCGTTGATGGGCGGCTTTGTTGACGACGACGAGAGCGTTGACAACGCCGCAAAACGCACTGTCAAGGAACTCACCGGCCTTGAAGATTTCTACATCGAACAGGTCGGGGCGTTTGGAAATGTTGACCGCGACCCGGGCGAAAGGGTGGTTTCCATCTGTTATTTTGCCCTGATACAGGCGGCGGACTACAACAATGAACTCAAGGAGCGTTTCAATGCTCGTTGGGTGGACTCAAACGACGTTCCGCCGCTCTATGGAGACCACAACCTGATGGTGGAGAGAGCGACGAAAATCCTTCAGGAAAAACTCGCATGGTCTCCATTGGCATTCTACCTCATTCCCGAAAAATTCACGCTCACTCAACTTCAAGTTTTGTTTGAGACGATTTACGGCGAAACCCTCGACAAAAGGAACTTCCGCAAAAAACTCTCGGAAGAAAACCACATCATCTTCACCGGCGAAATTGACAAGACGACCTCAAAACGCGGTGCAAGTCTTTTCAAATTTGATTTCGACGGATACGCCGGCGACAATGTGTTTAAATTGTAATTTTTTTCTCACCACGGAGAGACGGAGAGGCATAATTCCCGAAAAAACACGATTTTTTTGGATTTGATTCCGAAAAAATCGTGTTTTTTTTGGATTTTAGTTAACATTGGCGTATATTTGCAGTCGTAAAACCAATACTAATTGATTATGATTAAAAGGATTATAGACGGTTTGCTGCAAAATCGCATCGGCAAAGGCAAGGCCATCATCCTGATGGGTGCTCGTCAGGTGGGCAAAACGACTGTTTTAAAGAGAATTTTTGACGACAACGACGATGTCCTATGGCTCAATGCCGACGAGCAGGACGTAAGGAATATTTTTGAAAATGCAACGTCCACTCGTCTCGCCGCGTTTTTCCGCAGCAAAAAAATCGTAGTGATAGACGAGGCGCAGCGCATTGCCGACATTGGCATCAAGTTGAAACTTATCACCGACCAAATGCCCCAAATTCAGTTGGTAGCCACTGGCAGTTCGTCCTTTGAACTCGCCAACCGCACCAACGAGCCGCTTACAGGAAGAAAGTGGGAGTTCAAGATGTTTCCGCTCACGTTTGGCGAGATGGCGGAGCATAACGGGCTTTTGGAGGAGAAACGGATGCTCGTCCACAGGCTTGTGTATGGCTATTATCCCGAGGTGGTCTCCAAGCCGGAGGACGAGGAGGCTTTGCTCAAAATGTTGGCAAACAGTTATTTGTACAAAGATATTTTTACCATCGAAAGCATACATCGCCCCGAAAAAGTTGTCAAACTTCTTCAAGCGTTGGCGTATCAGATAGGGTCGGAAGTTTCGTACAACGAGTTGGCGCAGATGTGCTCGATGGATTCAAAGACGGTGGAAAAATATATATCGCTTTTGGAGCAGGCGTATATCATTTTCCGGCTGCCCACTTACAGTAAGAATCTCCGCAACGAGTTGAAAAACGGCCGCAAAATATTCTTTTGGGACTGTGGCATCCGTAATGCCGTGATTGGCAATTTTCTCCCGATGGAGCAACGCACCGACGCGGGCGCGTTGTTTGAGAATTTTGTGATAGCCGAGCGCATCAAGCAGAATGTTTATTCGTCCAAGGACACTACGCATTGGTTTTGGCGCACCACAACGGCTCAGGAGGTCGATTTTTTGGAGATTTCGGCGGCAAAAATGTCCGCCTTCGAGTTCAAATGGAATCCAAAAAAAGCAAAAATCACCGCTCCGCTCTCCTTCCGCAACGCATATCCCGACGTGGATTATTTGACGGTAACGCCGGAGAATGTGGAGGATTTTTTGATGTAAAAATGCAGCAACGTTGGGGTGTAACTTTTGTACACTCCGCCGCAGCGAAATATTTTCATTGATGTTTGCAGTTTTCTGAATCATATGCTACCTTTGACGGCAGAAAAAACAAATACAATACGACGATGGCACAATTCAAGAAAAACGCTGTATATATATCGTATGCCCGGAATGGTAACGAAAGACCGGGATGGGATCATATTGCCGATTCTGTAAAGCCTTTGGCCGACGAAATCAATGGTATGGGCATAGATTGCTATATCGACAGCGACGATATACACAACGGCGACAGTATCACAGAGTTTGAAAAAGCCATAGGCAATGGCGATTACGTGATTCTTGTATTCAGTGAGCGATATTTCACACGCCCTCATTGTATGTATGAATTTATGCTGATAAAAGAAGGATATGAAAGCGGCAAAATAAAAAAAGTATATTACATCAAATCTGATAAGTGCAAGATAGATGATGTTAATTATTTGAGTTATGTTTATGGCGAATGGGGACGTTTGAAAAGTCAATATGAATTTTTAGACATCAAGAAAACAATCATGGAAAGAGCCAAAGATTATGGATTTTATTTTGATTTTATAAAAAACGACCTTGCAAATTATTTTAGTACGATGAGTTATGATTTTCAAAAAGAAAAGTTTTTGGAAGAAATAAGACGTAATTTTGTAAGTGCTAACACTCAAGAGAATAAATTTAATATAGAATGGGGAACGGGCATACTCAATTGTTTGCATCAATTGTCAGCGAAACCTGGTAGTTTGATTAGATTTCAAATTGAAGAGCGCTCAGGCTATATTGTTGATTATGTTACTATTGGTTCAGACAAAGTAACACCAACCCCTGACAATTGGTATTCTTTTAAAATGCCGTCATACGAAGTCAATGTGTGGGCGCATTATGTCAAGGCAAAACAATCCTCGGTAATAACTGAAAATACAGCATCCGTTATTGAATCCGCTACTTGTACAATCATCGTCCTCGGTCTCTCCGTTCTTTGGGCAGACCGCAACATCGGTGCAGACAGCCCGACAGCCTACGGCGACTATTTCGCGTGGGGCGAAACTAAGCCCAAAAATATGTATTTATGGTCAAACTATAAATACGCCAATGGCGATGGAGATAAACTTACAAAGTATTGCACCAAAAATAAAAATGGCAAAGTTGACAACAAAAAAAACTTGAACCCGAAGACGATGCCGCCACTCAGAATTGGGGCAATGGCTGGCGGATGCCAACGACCGAGGAATATGAGGAGCTTTTTGCAACTTGCGATTGGAAGTGGACGAAAAAAGACGGAGTAAACGGCTATGAATTTACAAGTCAAAATAATGGAAATAAAATTATCTTTCCTGCGGCAGGTATGATGTTGCCCACGCTTTTGTACGCGGGTTTCCTCGGTCGTTACTGGTCGTCCTCGCTCGTCACGGGCCACCCGGCCTGCGCGCATAACTTTTTCTTCAATTTCGATTCCGGCAAGAACTAACCAATGTTTCCCAACCGAACCCAAAAACAATACTCCACAGCCATACCCACAAACCTTTAAAAAAATATTAACTCATCGTTAAAAAAAGTCGTAATTTATTTTTTTGTTTGTAGGAAATACACTAAATTTGCCAACGAAATAATTAATTAAATGTCATCAAGATATGTTAGAAGAACTCAAAGAAAAAGTTTTTAAAGCCAACCTCGATTTGGTGAAAAACGGACTTGTCCTCTTTACTTGGGGCAACGTGAGCGGCATCGACCGCGAAAAAGGCCTTGTGGTCATCAAGCCGTCGGGCGTTGACTACGACGTGATGAAGGCCTCGGATATGGTGGTTGTTGACCTCAACACTGGCAAGACCGTGGAAGGCGACCTCAACCCGTCGTCCGACACTCCCACGCACTTGGTTCTTTACCGCGCTTTCAAAAACATCGGCGGCGTGGTTCACACTCACTCTCAGTACGCCACAGCCTGGGCTCAGGCCGGCAAGGACATTCCAAACATCGGCACCACTCACGCCGACTATTTCTACAAGGAAATCCCCTGCACCCGCGATATGACCGAGAAGGAAGTTAAAGGCGACTACGAACTCGAAACTGGCAACGTGATTGTTGAGCGGTTCAACGGCTACAACCCCGACCACACTCCCGGCGTTTTGGTAAAGAACCACGGACCTTTCTCGTGGGGCACATCACCCGCCAACGCCGTCTATAACGCCACCGTAATGGAGTACGTTGCAAAAATGGCGTTTGTATCGTATTCGGTAAATCCCAATACAACAATGAATCCGTTGCTGATTGAGAAACACTATATGCGCAAACACGGTCCGAATGCGTACTACGGTCAAAAAGGACAGAAACATTAGGTTTTAACCACGGAACACACTGATGACACGGAAAAAAGAATAAAAAACGAAAATAATGACAAGTCTTTTTTTCGTTATGGAAAACACGAAAAACGATAGCGTGTTTACATTGAATAATCCGTGTTTTCTGCGCCGCTTGCGGCTTTTATTTATAAGTCGTCGAATGTGGAAAATCCGTGCTTTCCGTGCTTTCCGTGGTAAAAAAAGATAAAATTGTAACACATTAAAATATAAATTGAAAATGGCATTTGAAAATAACGAAATTTGGTGGGTAACTGGTGCACAGTTGCTCTATGGTGGCGATGCAGTTGTTGCAGTAGACGGCCACTCAAAAGAAATGGTTGAAGGCTTGAACAAGTCTGGCAACATCCCTGTAAAAATCGTTTACAAGGGTACTGCAAATTCCTCGAAAGAA
>JAGCDD010000227.1 GCA_017651345.1 Bacteroidales bacterium
AACACTCAATGAAAGCCACATCGTTTTGTGGACTGTTTGTTGACGGCGACCGTGAGCGCATTTCCTACGCTTCGTCGGCTTTGATTAATCAGCTGAGCTACTACGCTGCCGATAGTCATTATTCTATTGCACGCGCCACTGTGGAGCACATTATCAATAATCCTACAAATCATACCGAGGATATACTTCTAACCCTTTTTCTTGCTTGGAACGATTATCTTTACTCTGGCGACGATTTTATTCTAAAAAAATATTATCCGCAACTCAAAGATAAGACCTTGATGTTTTTGCGCGAAGAAAACGGTCTGATTTATAGCGGCAAAGGCGTTACTGGTATTGATAATTTTCAAAAAATTGGTTTTCGAGGAAGCTCTATTTCCGACCTTATCGACATGCCCGACAAAAGTGTTGTTTACGAGCGTGGCAAATGCAATACCGTTGCCAATGTATTTCATTACAAAGCACTTATGCTGCTTGCCGACATTGCCACAGCTATTGGAAACAAGTTTGACGCCGACAATTACAAATCGTTGGCAAGAGAAACTCGCAATGCGATAAACACCATGTTGACAGATAGTTGTGGTATCTATGTAGACGCACTCGAAAGTAGCAACAAATCGCTATTGGCAAATGCTATAGCTCTCAATTATGGCGTACCCGACGATCTTAACCGTGGCATTGTTAGAAACTATGTGCTTAATGGCGGAATGGATTGTAGCGTTTATGGAGCGCAGTTTTTATTAGAAACCCTTTTTGACAATAGCATGGAGGGATATGGATTTAGGTTGCTTACCGATACGTCATCGAGGAGTTTTTACAATATGGTAAGTTCGGGCAGCACCATTACCACCGAGGCTTGGAACAACGAATGTAAACCCGATCAAGGCTGGAATTGTGCGTGCGGAGCATCACCCGCCAACATCATTGTGCGCAAACTTATGGGTGTAGAGCCTTTATCGGCAGGATTTGCCACAGTATCGATTGCACCCAAACCATCGTCGCTACACAATGCCACACTGCAAGTGCCAACACCACGCGGCGCAATCAAGGTGAAATTTACCAACGAAGGTAAAAAGTTTGATATGCATTTAGAAATCCCGCCTAACTGCCGCGCACGAGTACAAATGCCTTATAGCAAAAACTGTGTGTGGGTAGGCAGCGGCAAACATCATTTTTCGGAGTCGCGCTATTCAAAAATGTAATGATTATCGCGAGGCAGGTTGATATTTAAATCAATAATGCTCAAAGCGTCGTTAATATCCTCTAATACAAGATATTCGTATTTTGAATAATCGTCTTTGGTGCTGTTAATAATCACAATTTTGCCTGCTCCAAAGTTTTCGGCAGCTTCTATGCCTGCTGGAGAATCTTCAAACACCATTATCTCGTCGGGATTAAGAAACAGCTGTTTGGCGGCTTTGTTAAAAATATCGGGTGCAGGTTTTCCATTAAAAGTGTAGTCGTTGTAGATAAACCTCCGCTTTGGGAACCATCTTTTTAGATCGTAACGTTCGTAGTAAAAATCGGCATTCACCTTGTCGCTACTTGTAGCCACGGCAATGGGGATTGCGCACGCATGGCAGTAGTTAAACATTGGGATAACGCCATCTTGCAACTGAAAATCGCTATTAATAATAAGGTGTCGGTAAATATCCTCCTTTTCGGCGGCAAGCGAGTCGATTTCGCTCTGTGAAAAATCACGTTTAAAGATATATTTAAAGATTTCGGCATTGGTGCGACCGTGCATATTGTCTCTTATCTCGCTATCCGACAACGAAATGCGATAACGTTGAAGAAAAATATTCCAAGCCTTGTTGTGATAAGGAGTATCCCACAACAGCGTACCATTAAAGTCGAATATTATACCTTTAATTCTTGACATATCTTACTATTTAACAAATTTCATAATGCAAATTTAGGGCAAAAGTACGAGTTTTGCGCATAGTATCACAAATATTTTTTGCTTTACGCATTAAATTCGGCGAGATTATTTCCACATTTTACAAATAGTTTTATATCTTTGCAACAAAAGATGTTTAATTTACAATGATTATGGATTCAACATTAACAATGCCCGTTGGCGCACAGTTACTTGTTAATATCAACGACATATCTATGTTGAAGGATATTAAAAAAGCTATTAGTATGGTTAAAGGTGTGGTTTCTGTAAAAACACAGAAAGCAAAACCTTCGCTTTACGATCCCGAAACCGGAGAGCGCCTCAATGAAGAAACAATGAAGGTTATTGAAAATGTCCGCTGCGGCAAAGAACAGTGCACAACATACTCATCTTTTGAAGAATTTGAAAAAGCAATGCGGGCATTATGAAACAACCATACGAAGTAACCAACACCAAACAATACGAGCGCGATGTTAAACTTGCCAAACGTAGAGGATTAGATATAGAACAATTACTCAACGTGGTGAGAATGTTGCGCTTTGATGAAATTTTACCAGAAAAATATCACAATCATCTCCTGCATGGTGATTACAAAGGGTATTGGGAATGTCATATCAATCCCGATTGGTTGCTCCTTTACGAAAAAGATACAAAACTAAGAATCATCTCACTGTATCGTACCGGCACACATTCCGACATATTTGGGAACGGCAAAAAACGATAATAATGCCATTCTGTCACTCTCTAACTGTCAATTGTCAACTGTCAATTGTCAATTATCAACTGCCACATTGTCACCCATCCCCTCCAAAATTATATAATTTTAACCAAAACCATCCTATTTCTTTTAATTTGGTACAACAAATGTTAACCCTTGTTAAACGGTGATACAACTTATTGCGCCGTGCATTATCTTTGCAATATCAAAATCGAATTTAATTACTGACATCAACAACAAAAAATAAATGGAGGAAAAAACCATGAAAGAACAGAACTTCACCCCTAAAACAGCATTGATCATATTCGCCATAGGATTGGCAGGTGGTTTGGGCGGATTTGCCATAGCAAACGCACTCTCGCCCGAAAAAGAACCCGAGGTTAAAACCATAGTACAGGCACCTGCATCTATGCCCACACTTTTCGACACCAAGTCTGACCACGCCGAAAATATCAACTTTACCACCGCTGCCGAAAAATGTATCGACGGTGTGGTTCACGTAAAAACCAAATACGAGCAAAACGAGCAGCAGATCGACCCCTTCTTCCGCTACTTTTTTGGAATGCCAGATATGCAGGGTCAGCCCTCACAGGCATCTGGCTCAGGCGTAATTATCTCTAAGGACGGTTACATCGTTACCAACAACCACGTGGTAGAAAACAGCACATCAATCGAAGTGGTTCTCAACGACCGCCGCTCGTTCGACGCCAAACTTATTGGTCGCGACCCTGCCACCGACCTCGCTCTGTTGAAAATCGACGCTCCCGACCTTACAGTTATCCCCTTTGGCAATAGCAACGACATCAAAGTGGGCGAATGGGTATTGGCTATTGGTAACCCCTTTAACCTAACATCCACAGTTACAGCCGGAATCGTTAGCGCCAAAGCACGCAACATCAACATTATCAACAATGCCAAAGGTTCGGTAGAATCGTTTATACAAACCGACGCAGCAGTTAACCCAGGCAACAGCGGCGGCGCACTCGTAAATACTGAGGGTCAATTAATTGGTATCAACACCGCCATTGCCTCTCAAACAGGAAACTTTGCCGGATACGCATTTGCAGTACCTGTAAGCATTGTGCAGAAAGTTATCAGCGACCTTATGGAATACGGCACAGTACAGCGTGCTCTCCTCGGTATCAACATCGGCGACGTAACACAAGAAATTGCCGACGAAGCCGGTCTCGACCGTATCAAAGGTGTATATGTAGGTCGTGTAGGTGAAAAATCATCTGCCGAAGATGCCGGTATCAAAGAAAAAGACATTATTCTTTCTATTGGCGGCAAGAAGACCAACAGTGTAGCCGAATTGCAAGAGGCTGTGTCACAGTTCCGTCCCGGCGACAAAACCTCAATTGAATTTATCCACAACGGCAAAACTCAGACCGCCGAGGTAACATTCAAAAATTCAGAAAACACAATGGAGATAAAGAAAGCCTCATCGCTCGAAATGCTCGGCGCATCGTTTGAGGAACTCTCCAAAGACGACCTTAAAAAATACCATATTACCAACGGCGTACAAGTAGCCGAAATCAACAGCGGCAAACTTCTCAGCGCAGGAGTACGCAAAGGCTTCATTATCACCGAAATCAACGGCACAGCCATCACCTCCATCAGCGATATCCAACGCATGATAGATAAAACCAAAGGCGGCGTCTTCATCGAAGGCAAATACCCCAACGGCAAGGCGGCCTACTACGCTTTCGGTTTATAACGTACTGACAGACTATTCATAGATTCCCCACCCCCGAACCTGCCACCTGACATAGCCGGCACTTCGGGGGTGGATTGTTTTTGGTTGTACCGATTTAAACAAACGGCGTATAATACACAGGTAAATAATCTGTATCACCGTCCTTGCAATAGTCCTTAGTATAAATCAATATCCGTCGGTCTATCCTTTCACTGTATTTTTGACAAAACAAATCCAACGACTTATGGCTTTTGTAACCCGAAGATTTTACCTCAATGGGAATCAGTTTGCTGCCACGTGAAAGAAGAAAATCTATTTCGTAGTTATGGTTGCTGCCGTTTGGAAAAGTATAATAATACAATTCATTACCCGATGTGCGTAGCATCTGGGCTATGAGATTTTCGTAAACATATCCAAGGTTAGCCGATAGTTTGTCAGATAATAGTTTTTGATATACAATATTATCAGTGTACCTCTTGTCCCAAAATGCCAATGTGACAAACAATCCGGTGTCGTTCATAAACATTTTGAAACGTGTAAAATCTTTATTGAGCCCCATTCCAACATTAGGATCGTTGGCATGATATGCAAAGTTGACAACCATACTATCCTCCATATCTTTGATAATCAGACGCGTGTATTCATAAGTACGGGTATCTGTCGCTGATGACACCATATACCTGTTTGCGTTGCCCGACAACTGAGCCGGAATATCCATAAACACTTTCGACGCCGTTCCAGTAAGGTCTATCTTTCTAAAATCATCATCGTAGAGTTGAATAATATCGCGCTTAGTATTGTCAACATCCTGTAAATTATTTGTTTTCAAATAAGTATCAACTGCCTGAGGCATACCTCCCACAACCATGTACAATCTTATATCGCGCATCCATTGACGATGGACTGCCTGTCCCATTTCGCGTTGCATATCATACGCCTCGCGCATAAAAGTAGGGGTGTTTTCGTCCGACAAAGCCCATCTAAACTCCTCAAAATCCATTGGATATAGTGTCAGTCGAGTCTCTTCTGAAGGGATAAGTATATTTTGAACATTTTTTTTGATAGATAGAAGCGAACCAGTTTCTATATAATCGTATCGTCCGTCTTTTACAAGATACTTTATTGCCTGACGAGCAAGAGGTTGCAATTGCACCTCATCAAAAATGATTGCAGATTCCCGATTATATAGTTTGATATGAAAAATGTTCTGCAAGCGAAAGAAAAAATAGTCCAAATCTCTTGTGTTCCTAAACAATTCGTCAATTTCGCCAGACGTATGAGCGAAATCTATCAATATATAAGATTTGTACTCTCTTTTTGCGAACTCCTCTGCCAATGTGCTCTTACCAACACGTCTAGCGCCCTTTATCAACGCAGCGGTAGAACCTTTGCGGCTGTTTTTCCAATCCAGAAGATCTTGGTACAGTTTTCTCTTAAATATCATAAGCAATTGATTTTTGGCACAAATATAAAACATTTTGCACTTTTCGCAAAATGTTTTTAGT
>JAGCDD010000017.1 GCA_017651345.1 Bacteroidales bacterium
CCGTGCAAATGGTATTTTTTCGTATTTGGAAACTATTCCGCAACGCAATACTTCGCCCGATCGAGGGATGGCTAAGTTGCTGAGATACATTACCAAAACCGACATAAAAAGGTTGATTCCTCTTGGCTTGTATCCAAATGGTTCTAAAAGTAGCCTCCAACGTTCCGCACGACTATAATGCGCTGTAAGATAGAAAATTGCAATAGCCACAATCCATCCCCAACGAGTGCCTTCGAGTGCGTTGATGAGCGTGCCTAAATCCTGACCTCGGTATGCGAGCCAAAAAAGTAGTACGCCAATGGCGAAAAACACTGTTATTCTGATTCCTTTTTTAAGTCTGCCATCCATTTTGGGTACTTTTGAGCGGCAAAATTAAAAAAAAATTAAAAATTTGCCGCCGTTTTACAAATTATCCTTATATTTGGATAGTAAAATATTGCAATGTTTATGAAGCATATATTATTGTCGCTTATATTGTTGTGTATCGCCGTGTCGTTACATTCGCAGACCAAGCAAGTCTACGATGAGGATTTTGTGTTTACCGACGGGCTGTATCTCAACAAGGAGATGATGCAAAAAAACAAACCCGTAGACAAGGCTCGTGTAAAAAGTCAAATCGATCCAAACGACCTTGCTTTTTTCGACTATCTTACTCAGGAAAACACAATTACGCTGTTCGACGAGGTGGGCAACGAGGTTACTGTTAAAACATCGTCGCTGTGGGGCTACTGCTCGGGCGGCATTATCTACGTTTATCACAACGGATATTTCAATCGTGTGGGCATTGTGGGCAGCATTTGCCATTTTCTCGGAACCAAAACCTATATCAATTCGCGCGACCCATTCTACGGAGGTATGTACGGGCGATATGGTATGTACGGTCCTGCTTACACCACGTCTACCGAGGCACAGCAATATTTGCTCAATTTTGAAACCGGCGACATTCTTGAATACAATGCCAGCAACCTTGAGCAGATGCTTATGAAAGACCCCGAACTCCACGACGAGTTTGCCGACCTCAAACGCAAAAAACGCAATGCAAAACTTTTTTACTATATGCGAAAGTTTAACGAAAAACACCCTTTGTATATACCTGTTTATGAATAATTTATCTATTGTTTAACAATATAAACCCTAATTTTTATGAAGATAAAGAACCTATTATTTGCACTCGTGGCGGTGCTTGTGGCTCTGCCCTCGTTGGCTCAAGAAAAGGTGGCGGGCGCCGACGTTATCAAAAAGTTTCTTAACACCAAAACCTGCGTTGTGCTCGACAACAATATTTTCAATAGTTACAATTCGGGTATCAAACAGGCAGTTGAGAGCAGTTGGACAATCACAAAGTTTGAATATTGCTCGTTCGACGATTTTCAAAAACGCAAATACGACCCGCAGTATTCGTTTTTGATGGTTACAAAAGACTATTACAAAGACGATTCTGACAAAATGACCTACGCATTTCTCTCGCTCGTGCTTGGTGGCGATTACAAATCGGTACAAGATATGCCCACACTTGCATCGTTCCCACTTTCTTATTACGAAAATCAGGATTATGAGAAATATGTATACAAACTTGCACCCATTGTCAAGTTTATGCAGAATCACGTAAACCTTACCAAAGATCATCCCGAACTTACCGAAAAAAATATCGTGCTCTATTACAACCGCAATGCCGAAAAACTTGGCGACAAAAAACTCTATATTATAAAGGAAGACCTTCCCAAAGACCTCAACTCCGATGCCAAGGTTAAAGCAGTGTATACCAAGCCGTTCCAAATCCTTGCCGAACAAGAAAATCTTGAGGATATTGTTAAGGCCAACGACCCCAAGGCAGTGTTTGTACACAAGGTAGGACCTCCCAAGGGTAGCCCCAAGGCAGCTCGCTGTTTTAATGTTGTTCTTGGCAACGACGGCTCTGTATATTATTTCGGTTGGCACAAAATCAGCTCCAAAGAACCCGACGGTTTTCTCAAAGGCGATTTCAAAAAATTAGGAAAGCAATAAAAAATTTTGTTGTTAATAAATATACCTATATATTTGTAAAAAATAATTTTAACGAAAACACATAATGAACGAAGAAGCACAAATGTACATAGACGAGGCGGAAGAGAAAATGAAAGCCGCTGTAGTTCACTTTGAAGGCGAACTTGCCAAAATCCGCGCTGGAAAAGCTACTCCCGCCATATTGCAGGGCATTTCGGTAGACTATTACGGCACTCCCACTCCCCTTAATCAGGTAGCAAACGTAGGCACCACCGACGCTCGCACAATTGTAGTGCAGCCTTGGGAAAAAAGTATGCTCCCAAAAATCGAAAAGGAGATTCTGAAGGCAAACCTCGGACTTACTCCCACCAACAACGGCGAGATACTCCGCATTGTGATTCCCGCCCTCACCGAAGAACGCCGCAAGGCTCTTGTAAAGCAGGTTAAGAGCGAGGCCGAAAATGCTCGTGTGGCTGTCCGCAGTGTTCGCAAAGATACCAACAATACTCTTAAAGCCCTTGAAAAAGACGGACTTACCGAAGACGAATCTAAACAGGGTCAGGAGTTGGTACAAAAACTTACCGACCGTTTTGTAGCCGACATCGACAAAATTTCGCAGGCTAAAGAAAACGAGATTATGACTGTGTAAAAAAATTTTTTTCAAATAGTCGAAAAAAATAATTAAAAAAAGCCTGTTAATTCAGGCTTTTTTCGTTAATTTGTAATAATTAATAGAAACAAGAAACTTTAATGTATTTGACTGATATTATACGATGTTTGGTTGTGGCGGTGGCAATGCTTATTGCGCCTTATGCCGCTGTGTGTCAGCAGTCAAATACATTCCGCAAGTCGTCGTTTATACACAACTACCGTCTCGACGAAAAAGGCTACATCGTAAAATGCTCGCAATTGGCTGAGGATGCCAACGGCTGTATAATGTCGTGCACATCGTCGGGATTAAAAATCTACAACGGCCGTCTGTGGGAGCGTTTTTACTACACCAACCGTTCGGAACTTTTGTCAAAAGTGTATGTTTCGCCTTTTAACGATATTTATGTGGCTGGTCCAGAGTGTATTGGTTACTATCACCCCGAAATCAACGGCACGTTAAAATTCATTCCATTAGAAGTGCCATTCAATAGTCGCGACGTTACCAATATTTTTGGATGCGAATCTGGCAGCGGCAGGGTAGTGTTTATGCTCAACGATGGTTTTGCAGTATTGAGCAACAGCATCATTGTGCGTAGCGTGGGCGATATTGCAGCCTCAATGCCCTACAAAGGCGGTATCGTGATACTCTGCACCAACGGCGATTTTTACACATATTTTGACGGACAATTGCAAAACGTTTGTAATATAAGCAATTCGGGCATTAGTACCGACAATGTTAAGATGTTAGAGATGGATAATTCGCGCCTTTTGTTTATTTCTAATGGCTACAAAGCGTGCGAAATCAATCTTGATAAATTGCTGGAAAACAAAAGTATAACTTACAATGATGTAAAACCCATAACGCTTGCCACCGACAATCATCCCAACATTGTGGTAAACGATATTAAATACAACAGCCGTTTGCGCAAACTTGCAGTAGCCACCAACAACGGCATCTACGTCTATTCCAACCGCTACGAATATCTCCAAAAAATCGACAAGGATATCAATCTGCCTGTCAACGATATAGTTAACGTGTTTTTTGATTCTAAAAACAATCTTTGGGCATCATATTCCGGCGGAGTTTCAAAGATAGAACTCAATTCGCCGTTTGTATTCTACTTTGCTAATCAAGGAGTTTCGAGCGTGGTGCTAAGTGCTCATACCGACAATAACTACTATTATGTGGGCACAGTGTCGTCGATTTTTGTATCGTCGCACGAGGGAGCTGGCAAAAATTCGAGTTTCCGTCCCATTCCATATAATGTAACGCATGGTCAGCATTTCTGTTGGGATTTGGTTGGTATCAATGGAATTACGCTTGCCTGTACATCCGAGGGACTTTATCAGGTTTTTCCCGATAAGGCAGTACAGATTGCCCGTACAGGTCGCACATACGGAGCAGCTATTTCGCCTCTCTATCCTGGAAAACTCTTTATCACTGGTTTTGAAGGCTTTAAGGTGTGCGACTATGTTATTAACAATGGTATAATTGCAGTATCTAATATACGCAGTATCAGTCAGATAACACGTCCACTATTTAAAATTAAAATTGCCAACAATGGTTTGTTTTGGTGTACTTCGCTTTCCGACGGTATTTTGTTGCTAACACCTAAGGGTAACACTCTAACCGACTTTGATTCAGAGTATATCGACGCTAATTACGGTCTTGAACATTTAAACCAACTTACTGTTGAGGTGGTGGGCGATATGGTGTATATCAACGACGGACAGTTTAAACGCGCAAAAATAGGAAATCTATCAAAACCGATTGTGTTTGAAGTTGATACTGCTCTTAATAAATGTTTCGACCCTGACGAATTGATTTACCATTTTGCATACAGCAAACTTACCGATGAGTTTTTTGTGTTTACGCAGTCTACCAATCGTCGTATCAACCGCTCACATCCCGAACAAAACGAGATTATCCATTTTAGAGTATCTTTAGAAACAGTCTACAATATCAATGTGTTAGATTCGGTGTTGCTTTATTCCACCAACCGTGGACTTGTAAAGGGCGATATCAAAGATACCACATCGTTTAATCCCGCAAGCCAACCTTTCAACACTATTATCAACTCTGTAACATTCAATGGCGAAAGAATTTACCGTGGATACCGATATTTCAAAAGCCCCACAGCCGACCGAAATTATAATGTGTACACCACTTACGACGATTTGGGCCACCCTACCGATTCAATTTTCAAAGCAGAATGTGCGTATCACAACAACAAAATCCGCATCACTTTTTCCACTTCGGCGTTTGAAAATCTTGAGTCAACACTTTATAGTTACAAGCTCGAAGGCATCGACAATGGTTGGAACGATTGGTCGCACGCCGGTGTAAGAGAATTTACCAAACTTCCTCCAGGACGCTATGTGTTTAAGGTTAAGGCCAAAAACTGCGAAAATGTAGAATCGTCGGTGGCGTCGTTTGAATTTACGATTGTTACGCCGTTTTATCTAAGTGTTTGGGCAATACTACTTTATGTATTGCTTGTAGCATTATTGATTACTTTGTTTATCCGTCGTCGCACTGCCAAGTTGAAAAACAAGGCGAATAATCTTTCGGCTCTGCTTCAGCAACGCAACCAACAACTTGAGGATCAGAACGAACGCCTCCGTCAGATGTCGTTTGTGGCAACCCGTTCTACCAATTCGGTAATCATTATGGATAAAGACGGCAATATCCAATGGACAAACGATTCATTTAAAAATATTTACGGGTGCTCGTTTGATGAATTTCTTTATATCCATGGACGTAATTATTTCGATTCGTATCTATCGTCCGATAAGAAAAATCAAGAACTAATTCAGTTGGCGCGTCAGAGTAGTCAAAATGTTACTTACGAAACCTGTCACCGCTTTTACGATAGTGTAAATTGGGTTCAGGCTTCGCTCGACACCGTTTTCGACGATAATGGAAATCTTTGCAACTGGATTCTCACCGAAACCGACATCACAATGCTAAAACGTGCTCAAGAGGAGGGCAGCCGTCAGGCAACTCAACTCACCGAGGCGTTTATGCAGTTGCAAGAAAACCAGTTGCAGATAGAGATGCAAAAAGAGCAGCTCTTTATGAAAAATTCTGAGCTCGAAAAAGGTTACAAAAAAATCGAGGTTCAAAATAATGCTATTACAAATAGTCTCCACTACGCTCAGCAGATGCAGCACTCTATATTACCTTTGGACGAGAGCATTTCGCAATATTTTGAGCATTTTGTAATTTATATGCCCAAGGACATTGTTTCGGGCGACTTCTATTGGTTTGAACCTCTGCCCGATGGTTCGCTGATATTTGTGGTTGCCGACTGTACAGGTCACGGCGTTCCCGGAGCGTTTATGAGTTTGATTGGCTACAACCTGCTCAACGAAATTATTATGATTCAGGATATTACGCAGCCAAAACAGATTTTTGAGAACCTCAGTCAAGGTCTTATAAATGTATTGAAACAAGAGCGCAACCAAAACTACGATGGTATGGAAGTCCGCCTATGCCGTTTTGTAAAAATAGATGGCGGATATAATGTAACATTCTGCGGCACAGGTTCTTCGATATTCTACTACGACCATACCACCGACGAAATGCAGCGTATCAAGGGTGTGCACCGTCATCTTGGTCTCACCGACGAAACCGTTATCAACAACGATTTTGAAGAGCATCAATTCCTTTTCCGCCCGGGCGACAAACTCTTTATGATAACCGACGGTCTTGTAGATCAGAATAATCCACAGCGCAAACGATTTGGTACTGAGCGGTTTATACGTTTTGTAACGCAGCACCGCACTGATTCGGTGGTGAATACAGGTAACCTGCTTTCTGCCGAACTAAATGCCTTTATGGACGGTCAGCCTCAGCGCGACGATATTACTGTTGTAGGTCTTTCAATTAAGCAATAATGGAACTTCTCTCTCCCGCAAAAAATCTTGAAACAGCCATTGCCGCTATCAATTGTGGCGCTGATGCTGTGTATATTGGTGCCAACGATTTTTCGGCTCGCAAGGCTGCGGGCAACTCTATTCAGGATATAGAAAAACTTGTAAACTATGCTCATTTTTATAAAGCAAAGGTTTATGTAACGCTTAATACAATTCTTTATAACAATGAATTGTCTATCGTGAATAATTTAATTCGCAACCTCTACAATATTGGCGTGGATGCTCTTATTATTCAAGATTTGGGCATATTAGAAATGGATATTCCGCCGATAGAACTGCACGCAAGCACACAGATGAACAATTTTGATTTACAGCGGATTAAGTTTTTTGATGAGATTGGTTTTAAACGCATTGTGCTTGCACGAGAAACTCCTTTGGAGCGGATAAAAGAGATTCGCAAGAGCATAAACGCTGAAATAGAGTGCTTTATCCACGGTGCGTTGTGCGTTTCGTTTAGCGGACAATGTTATATGAGTGCGGCTATCGGCGGACGTAGTGCCAATCGTGGAGAATGTGCGCAGGCGTGCCGATTGAAATACGATTTGCTCAATAGTAGGGGAGAGGTTTTGATAAAAGATTCTTATCTATTGTCGCTTAGAGATTTAAATATGACTTCGCATATTGTTGAGATGTACTCTGCTGGAGTTGATTCCCTTAAAATTGAGGGTAGATTAAAGGATAAATCTTACGTTGCCAACATTACCGCTCATTATAGAAATCTGATCGACAATATTTTAGACGGCAAAGTTAAAAAGCCGTCGTCGGGACGCCCTATATTTGATTTTACACCGTCGCCAGATAAGGTTTTCAATCGTAAATTCACTGATTATTTTGCAGTTGAGCCAAAAAAGGGTATGGCAAATTTTATTAGTCCCAAATCTTCGGGTGAATATTTGGGTAAGGTGGTTATGGTAAGAGGTAACAATTTGAAAGTCAAGACCGATGAGGTGATTTCAAATGGTGATGGATTGTGCTGCGTGGTTAATGGTGCAATGTACGGTTTTCGTGTAGAGAAAATAGAGAACGGCGTTATCACAGCCAATTTAAAAGAGAAAATTGCCACTGGCACAGATATTTACCGCAATCTCGACATCAAGTTTCAACAAAAACTCGACAACACCAAAACCACCCGCAAAGTTGCCGTGGAGTTTACCGTAACGCTTTCGGAAAATGGTTTTACAATAATTGCTCTTGATGAAGATAATATTGAATGTGAGTGTTTTACACAGTTTCAATTGCAGAAAGCCGACAACCAAGAGAGGGCTTTTAATAGTATCACCAATTCGCTAAGCAAATGTGGCGAAAGGTTTGAATGTAAGCGTATTACCTTTGATTTTGATGAATCGCCGTTTATTCCCAACTCTGTAATTAACGAAGCCCGTCGCAATGTTTTGCAAATGCTTGAACAAAAGCGTATTAAATCTTTTCATCCAAAAGATTCGCCCAAACCGTCGGGCAATGCTCCTTATTTTGAAACCGAAGGCGGATATAGGCTCAATGTTTCTAACCGTCTGGCTAAGGAATTTTACAAAAAACACGGCTGTAACGTTGCTCAGCAGGCATTTGAACTCCAAAACTTTACCAAAGGACTTGAACTTATGACCACACGCTACTGTATTCGTCGCGAATTGGGTTATTGCCTCAAAAATCAAGGTGTTATGCCTGATAAATGGAAATGCGACGAATACCGCTTAGTAAGTTCTTACGGCTCATTCGCACTAAAATTCGATTGCAAGGAGTGTTTTATGCGGGTTTTTAACAGATAATTTCTATCTTAGCGGCACACATTTTTTTGCTTTTTTATGGACGAGAAGGTTTTTAAAGATACTCCGATAATACCCGGTGTAATGCGTGCTAGCGATATTCCCGGTGTGCCGCCGATGATTTCAAAAATGCGGCAGATGTACGAGTATGGCGGTGGCGACCCTCTGTTGCAAGCCAAAAACTTTTACCGTCAGGGCAAGTTTATGGAAAATTTTGAGGATAATGCCACGGTGAGCATTCATTTTCAGCATTATTTCCCCACCTATCACGATATGAATGTGAGTCAGTTGCGCACATATTTTACTTGGCGCACCGATGTCCGCAAGGGTGTGTTTAAACCTACGTCGCTGTCGTATCTCTACCTTTATATCTACGAACTTATCAATGGCATCGGCGTAAATTCACCACAAGAGTCGCTCAGCAAGATTGACCAAATCCGTGATGCTTATTCTGGCGAAAGTTACGATGCCCGCCGTGTGGTTAACTATCTGAACCATTGGGCGTGCGATTTGTGCATTGTTAACAATCTTCCCAAAGAAACGCTTGAAAAATATTCTACCGACAGTAACGAAAATCACCGCGCTCTATCGCTGCTGCATAATCCCGACAATGCCTCCGACGATGAGATTTTTGCGGCTTTTGAACTCCTTTCTGCCAAAAAAATCACAAAATCGCCTGTGTTTACAAAGCAGGGCGAAAACGGCAAAAAATATTTTGTAGGCGTTTGGCGATATTTGACTAAGGAACTGTTTAACAATATTTTTGGCGAACCTGTTACCCGAAGTTGGCAACCTTTTGCTAATGCAATTTACTATGCTGCGGCTAAAACTGACGATGCTATTTATGAATTATATCCCACATTGATGTACATTTTCCGTCGTGGCGAATGGTATCAGAAGTTTTACGAATTTGCCTATCCGCAAAAACGTATGTTGGTAAATTACATTGGTGCAGTGGATTACAAACTACGTCAGTATTTTCGCACGGGCAGCAAGGTGAAAGAGATGGAGGCGTATCAGCCGTTTTTTGACAGTATCGACAAGGCTATCCGCTATTGCGAATTTCAATCACGTCCGCAAGTATCGGTAAACCTCTCATCCTTAGACCAAATACGCACCGATTCTGCCGAAACCCGAGAAAGCCTGCTAACCGAGGAGGATTTGATTGATGTTGAATCATCTACAACAGAACAGACGGTGTGCACACCGTCTCTACAATCACAATCCATCGAAAATCAAATTCTCATAGCCCTTTTGCAAAATTCATCTGTTAGCGAAATTATTAAAACACATCACCTTATGCCATCTGTTTTGGCGGATAGGATTAACGAAATCTATTTTGATGAATTTGCCGACAATGTGGTTGATTGCGATGGTTCAACTATCACATTGATAGATGATTACGTGGAAGATTTAAAGAATTTGCTTTTGTCGTAGTCATTATCCGGCATTTTTATTATTTTTGCCACGCATTACTCAGAAATCATTTTTTATGGAACAGGTAAAAATACCCCGACGCATAGCGCAAACTGTGCTCAACTCGCTCAAAGGCGGCGTTGTGCCTCGTATTGGATTGCCTTATATTGCTGTTGGCCGCAAAAACGAGATTGCTGCGCTTCTTCACGATGTGGATATTATTTCGGAAGGCGGAGCGTCGTTTCGTTTTATTGTGGGCAAATATGGTTCGGGCAAGAGTTTTCTTTTACAAACCATACGCAACTATGTGATGGACAAGGGTTTTGTGGTGGCAGATGCCGACCTTTCGCCCGAACGTCGTTTGCAAGGCACTCGCGGACAGGGACTTGCTACTTATCGCGAACTTATTTCAAACCTTTCTACCAAAACCAAACCCGAAGGAGGCGCATTAACATTGGTTCTCGACCGTTGGATTAGCGGTGTGCAGAGTGCGGCTGTACAAGAAACGGGTTTCGACATATCCGACCCCGCACTTACCAAGGAGGTTGACCGTAGAATTTATGCCGTAACATCATCTTTGGGCGAACTTGTGCATGGTTTTGAGTTTGGAAAACTTCTCTCGGCGTATTATCACGCATATTTAGATGGCGACGATACCACAAAAGCAAAGGTAACTCGTTGGTTTCGTGGTGAATATGCACAGAAACGTGAAGCCAAAGACGAACTCGGTATAAGCATCATCATCACCGACGATGATTGGTACGACTATCTGAAACTTTTTGCCAACTTTTTCCGCCTTGCAGGTTATACAGGTTTGATGGTAATGATCGACGAACTTGTAAACATCTACAAGATACCACAATCCATAAGCCGTCAGTACAATTACGAAAAAATGCTCACAATGTATAACGATACTTTGCAAGGCAAGGCTAAATATCTCGGCATAATAATGGGCGCAACTCCGCAAACCGTTGAGGATAAGCGCAGAGGCGTGTATAGTTACGAGGCTCTTCGTTCGCGACTTGCCGAGGGACGTTTTTCAAAGCCCGGCACACGCGACCTTCTTGCTCCTATTATCCGCTTAGACCCGCTTTCTGCTGAGGAGATGCTTGTGCTGTGCGAAAAACTTCGCGATATGCACGCCGGACTTTACAATTACACCACTAGCCTTACCACCGACGATTTGGTAACTTTCGTAAAAACAGAGTTTTCGCGTATTGGTGCCGACCAAAACATCACTCCCCGTGAAGTAATTCGTGATTTTA
>JAGCDD010000228.1 GCA_017651345.1 Bacteroidales bacterium
AAAGAGACACGATGGCTCGAATTAGAAGATATTAAAGATAGTGATGAGTGATACTATTTGTCAATTCTAACGCATAAAACGTAGAAATAAGTATCATCGTCAACATTAACAAATTTATAATCAATTGGATAGCCGCTAAGTATTGATACCTGAATCAAACCAATATTGCCGCCTCCAAATTCGGTACGTGGCTGACCACGCATAAATCGTTTATATTCACGGAGTTCTTCTTTGTTTTTTGAAGATATAGCTTTGCACTTTTCAGAAAGCAATTCATAGGCCTTTTTGTCAACCATATTGCCGGTGATAAAAGAAAAATGGTCGTCGTACTCTTTTATCAGCATAAGACCCACTCCTGCAGATTTGTCGATACCGTTACCCTTTTCTTTAGAATATAGGTATATATTCTGACTCAACTCGATAAAGATTTTAAAGAAAGTCTTACCTCGGTGTTGATCGTCCCAAAGGGAATCTTCAATATTAGATGCCAAAAGCGACAGTATTTGACCGTCGAAAGGACCAATATACGAAATGACTATGTCATTATCGAGCATTGTGTTGAATATTTCCCTGCTATTTACTGCCATGATGTTTTATTTTGTCAAAAAAATTAAATCAATTTAACTGCGAATACGGTAATGTCGTCGGTTTGCGACGAATTTTGCACTTGCCGTTCAAATTCGCTAAGTATAAGTTCTTTTTGTATTGCTAAATCGCGATGTGCGTGTGTTTTCAATAATGTAACAAAGCGTTCGTTGCCATATTTTTTCATTTCGGCATCGTGCTGATCTACAAAACCATCGGTGGTGTGATAGATTATGTCGCCGGTGTGCAATGTTAATTTTTGATCGGTAAAATCTGTTCCAACATTACGTTTAGATTTCATTCCACCTATTGTTTTTGCATCACCTTTAAGTGTAATAAATTCTTGAGTATCTGCACGATAAACATATAACGGACGACGTGCGCCTGAGAATGTCATTTCATATTCAGTTTCCGATTTACGGTCGAAACAGCATAGGCATATTTCCATACTGTCGTTGTTAATTTCCAACGATTCATCGCCTACATCTTGCTTTAAGGCTTTTACAAGACTGAGGTTCAACTGAGTAAGAATATCTTTTGGGTCGTGAAAATTGTGCTCAACAATAATTTCCGAAAGAAGACGCGCTCCAATCACTGTCATAAAAGCTCCAGGAACGCCGTGACCTGTACAGTCAACTGCAGCGGTAAAGGTCAAATTGTCGTGGTCGGGCACGCGTGTAAACCAATAAAAGTCGCCACTAATTGTTTGCAACGGAATAAACAGTCCAAAATATTTGAAATATTTTGAAAGGTTTACATCAAGAGGCATAACTGTATCTTGAATGGTTTTAGCATACTTAATACTGGTATTGATGTTGTCTAACTGTTCGGAGATAAATTCTTTCTGCATTGCAAGCTCGTCACGCTGAATAGAGAGCGTTTTGCCCTGAGCAATAATTGAGCGTTCCTGTTCCTTGATTTTTGAAATATCAGTGTCGATGGTTACAAGACGTGTAATCTGACTGTTTTCGTTAAGGATAGGTGTGAGAGTACTTTGCAACCAAATTTCTTTGCCATCAGCTGTTTGAAACGGACATTCAAAAATAACAGGTTCGCAATTGTTGATACATTTAGCTTTAATATCTTCAATCTTATCGTTTGAACTATAAAGCGATGTAAATGTAAGAGTATTGTTTTTGTGCAAATCATCAAGGGTAAGCTTTGTAAGATGCTCAAAACCATGATTTACCCATTCTACATTACCTTCATTATCCATGATAACAACCCCGTTATCAGTTTGACTTGCAACAATCGAAAGTTTTTCAAGCTCTTTGTTGATAAGTTTCAACTGGTCGCTCTGTGCACGGATGTGCTCTTTTTGCGAATCGATACGGTCGTTAACGGCAACAAGTTCGCGGTTACGTTTTTTATTGATAGAGTTGTTGATAAACACTATAATGGTGAGTACCAAGAAGATTAAAATACCTAAGGCTATAAGATTGAGCTCTTTTTGGTTTTGAGCCGACTGTTTCTGCTTGTTGGCAAGTATTTTCTTTTGATCTTCGATACTGCTTTCACGCTGACGCACTTTATCTTGAACATCATTAAGTTCGAGCAATGATTGTTGGTGCAATTGCTCTTTATTAGCTTGTTCGCGCTGCTGCACTTCTAGCGAAGCTTTATCACGGGCAAGCTTAGATTGGAGCCGTTCTGCTGCCCTCATAAGGCTATCCGCTATCTTCGATTGAGATTGAATTTCGTTTTTAGCTTCCTCTATTTGTTGTTGCTTTCGAGAGTTTTCTTCCTCTTGAAAGTCGTTGCTCATCGACATCTGGTAAATTTCTTCCTTTTTTTGGTCGAGTTCCCATTCCTTATCCTGAAGTTCTTTTTCTTTTTGGAGCAACTGGTTTTCCATTTCACGGTTGATGGTTTCCACATCCACACGCGAACCACCTTCTACCACAGCACGTTGCGAAATTTTTAAGCCCGCTTCTGTAGCTTTGTTGATGTTTACCTGAAACTGATTTGTACGACTTTGCAACACAAGGTTAACCATAAATAAATCAGAAAGATCTGACGAACAGCTATCTGTTACAAGCAAAGTTGGTTGACCTTTAATTTTTTCGTTGATGTCGGCAAGATATTGCAAATCGTGCCTGTTTACATATAGTATATGAGAATATTCAATTTTTGAAACATTGGGGAATCTAATGGTTTTAAATTTACGACCATTAAAAGTTGCGCCCGAAGCTTGCATACCTTTAAGACGATGATATTCTGACGAAGCATTGCCAAAAACACCAACAATCAAGTCGCTGGCGGTGTCGTTAGGCCATTCAACATATTTGTAAAAATTCATGAGCCAAAACACGTTAACATGTTCGCGAGCCAATTGTTGAGGCTTGTTTTGTTGCGCAAAAACTCCTGTTGCACACAAGACTAATGCAACGGCTAATAACAACCGGCGTATTAAACCAAGGGATAATATGTTTGTTTTTGATAACATTATCTATTTAAATTTTATTCCAATTACAGAAATATCATCGCGTTGTTCTTCATCTTTTTTATAGTCGTCGAGACTTTGACGGATATATCCACCTTGCGAACTCATAGGAGCATCTTTAATAGAATATAGCAAAGCTAAGAATTTTTCAGTACCAAATCTATGCCTTTCACTATCGTTTTGGTCGATTATACCATCACTGGTTAGATATATCAAATCTCCACTTTTCAAAATCAATTCTTGATCGGTAAATTCAGAAGTATTACGTTTAGAACGCACACCACCGATTGATTTACGGTCGCCCTTGAGTTGTTGAACCTCAGTATCAGTAGTTTGGATGTAATAAAGCGGACGTTTTGCACCGCAGAACACTACTGAATACTCTCCTTCGGATTTTTTCTCGATACGGCAAAGACATGTATCCATACCATCGTTGTTGGTGCTTTGCTCTTGTTTTAGGGCTTTAATAACTCCGAGATTGAGGTTTTCCATAATATCACGTGGAGAGTACAGCTTTTTAACATTTACAATCTCGTTGAGCAAACGGTTACCAATCAAACTCATAAATGCACCTGGCACTCCGTGACCTGTACAGTCAAAATCGCCAATAAACTGGTATTTATGATTATTATCGTCAACATCGGCAAACCAATAAAAGTCGCCCGAAACTATATCCTTGGGACTGTACAATATAAAGTTGTCGAAATATTTGTCGATCTGAGCCTTTTCGGGCAAAATCGTGTTTTGAATAGTTTGTGCGTAGTTGATACTTGATTTGATATGACGGTTTTGCTCCTCAATCTGATTTTTCTGCTCTTCAAGAGTATTTTTCTGTTGCAAGAGCTCCTCGTTCTGATTTCTAATAGCAGCCTCCTGCTCTTTTAACTTGCTAATATCGGTATAGATAGCCACAAGTTTGCTTACCTCTTTGTTCTCGTTTAATATCGGGGTTAGGGTTGTTTGACTGCTTATAATATTACCGTTTCGGGTAACGCTATCCGATTCAAAAATAATTGTCTGCTTGTTGCTTACGCATTTGAAAAGTATGTTGCGGATACTCTTATTGGCAGAAACATTGACAATATTTTCGTCGCGTTCGTTGCGTAAGAGTTGCAAAGTGTAACCGTAAATACGTGTAAATCCAGCATTTACCCATTCAAAATATCCGTTGCGGTCCATAATAACAATGGCATTCTGCGTTTTACCTGCAACGATTGAAAGTTTTTCAAGTTCTTTGTTAACGTTTTCAAGCTGATGAGCCTGCTGGTCGATTTCGTCTTTCTGCTTTTTCAGCTCTTTGTTTTTAACTTTAAGAGCAGCGTTGGTTTTCTTACTGTTGATAAGACTCTTTATAATTATAATAAGGAGTATTACCACAACAGAAATAAATATAATCAAATAATTTCGGTTTTGCTCTTGAGTGGCAATGTTTCGATCCTCAACTTGGATTTTATCAATCTGATCCTTAATATCTTGCTCCTTCTTTTGAAGGTCTAAGTCCATCTCTTTAAGCTTCATATTCGAAGAATCAATTTCACGCTGTTTGATTTCAATTTCGCGCATTGAAGTTTCGATTTCGGAAGCAGTAAGAACAATCTGCCGTTCCTTTTGACGAACATCAGCCACAAGAGCCGAAGCTTTGGTTTTTTGAATCTCAATTTCCTTACGGTTTTGCTCGAGCTGAGCCTCCATACGTTCGTTCTGCTGCTTTACAAGTTGGTTCTTGTTTTTTTGAGCCAAAAGTTGTTTTTCCTGATCATTAAGAGTCTTTTCAAGGTCTTTCAAACGTTTTTCACGCGCCTGAAGCTCATCCGAATTTACTTTGTAACGACGTTTAAGGTCTTCTGTACTACCGCTGAAAACCCACAGAGAATCGGTTGGAGATGCATCTTCGTTAAAATTAGAAGTGTTAATATCGTATGTGCTTCCTCCGCTACCCGATTCGAGACGGATATTGATTGCAACGTACTTAGTATTAGAGAGTTTACCTCCAAAAACAAGACATTTATTATTCTTAGCAAAATTGTTAACAGCCTCTAAATCATCAGCGTATGTTTTGTTAACAAAAATAATGTCGGTAGGCACTAATTCGTTGAGGTTTTTACGG
>JAGCDD010000229.1 GCA_017651345.1 Bacteroidales bacterium
CCCATCCTTCGCCACATCGAATACACCAACGAAGATTTCAACAACCCCACACAATACATCGCGGACAAACCTTTGGACACAGGGCTTCTGTTCCTGCGCTCCACAGTCAACGACTTTAAGACACTGCTCCAATACGACACAATGTTCCCCGGTATGACACCTTATTATAATCACTTCTGTCAGAACGAATTTGGCAAAAACGATTTCCTCACTGTCCCCGACAGACAGATGGAGAGTTTCAAGATAATCGTGGAATCCGGGAATGAGAATATACTTGTCAATCAGGCTTTTATGCCAGAGTTCCTTTCGGGGGATCGTGTTGTTGTAATCGGCGGGCCATTTGCGGGAGTCGAAGGAATTGTGATGAAATACAAGCATCAGAAAAGGGTGTTTGTGGAGTTGCAAGGAGTCGGGAGGTACGCGACGGCGTATGTGCCCGGGGCGTGGATAAGGAGGATAGAGAATGCATAATTCATAATGCATAATTCATAATTGCCATTCGAAAAAAAAATTTGGTGGAATAAAGAAAAGGGTCTATATTTGCAGTTGTAATTACAAAAGAGCAAGACCATGGCGAAATATCTCGACCCAAAAGCGGATTTGACCTTTAAGAAGGTATTTGGAGAGTACGAAGACTTGACTATAAGTTTTCTCAATGCTTTGTTGCCTTTAAAGGAAGGGAAGGAAATCAAGTCCATCAAATATCTTCCAACAGAATTAGTCCCCGACAATCCCCTGCGCAAAAACAGCATTGTAGACGTTCATTGTACAGACCAAGATGGACGGCAGTTCATAGTCGAGATGCAGATGATTTGGTCTGACGAGTTCAAGCAAAGAGTATTGTTCAATGCATCAAAGGCATACGTCAAGCAATTAGGTAAAAGCAAACGCTATGAACTTTTACAGCCTGTCTATTCTTTGAATTTGGTCAACGAGGTATTCGAAGAAAAAAAAGATAGATTTTTATACAATTACCATATTGTATGCGACGAAGACACCAATATGGTGATTGACGGTCTACATTTGACTTTTGTAGAGTTGCCGAAATTCAAGCCACAAACGCTTGCCGACAAGAAGATGATGGCCTTGTGGCTTCGTTTCCTTACCGAAATTGACGAACAGACCGTGGAAGCAGCTCCTGAGCTTTTGGCGGACGCCCATATCAAACAAGCATTGGACTTGGTGGAACAATCAGCCTATACAGAAGTGCAGTTGGATGCATACGACAAGTTTTGGGATACTGTGAGGTACGAAAATGCTAAGGTATTTGATGCTGAGCGTAATCGGGAAGAAGGCAAAATAGAAAAAGCAATCGAAATCGCTCGCAACCTCAAACAAATGGGAATGTCTGTCGCCGATATTGCAACGGCAACTAAACTTACCAACGACGAAATCAACAAACTTTAAGATGCTCATAATGCGAAGGCAATTATGCATTATGAATTATGCATTAAATAAATGTCCGAAACATCTACCAATACTTCGCGCATAGCGAAAAATACGCTGCTGCTATATTTCCGCCAAATTCTCATAATGCTCGTGTCATTGTACACGGTGAGGGTAATTCCTAAATGCTATAAAATAGATTTGTTTAGTCATTAATTAATGATATCCATCCAAAATAAAATTGATTGTTGTGGCTGTAACGCCTGTGGCGATGCTTGCAACAAAAAAGCCATTACCTTCAAAACCGACATAGAAGGCTTTTGGTATCCTGAGGTTGATAAGGACAAATGCAACAACTGCGGACTATGCGAGAAAGTTTGTCCGATTATCAATGTAAAGGAACTCAAAAAAAACGACTTGCCTCAGTCAGTATGCTATGCTGCCGAGCATAAGAATTTGGAGGTAGTTTTTGATAGCACTTCTGGCGGTCTGTTTTCTGCATTAGCAGATATTATGTACAAAAAGGAGGGATATGTTGGCGGCGCGGTTTTTAACGATGATTTCTCGGTAAAACAATATATATCAAATGATAAGGCAGATTTGCCGCGTATAAGACGTAGCAAATATCTGCAAAGTAATTTTGAAGGGTTTTATTCGCAAGTAAAAGAACTACTTAAAAATGGCGAAAAGGTGCTTGTTTGTGGCTCTCCGTGTCAAATGGCGGCACTCCGTTCGTTTTTGAAAAAGGACTACGAAAAACTTATCATTGCAGATTACATTTGCAGGGGAATCAATTCTCCGAAAGTTTGGAGAAAGTACCTCGATTCTTTTGAAGAACGCTATGGTTCAAAAGTAGTTTACTGTAAGGCAAAATCCAAGGAATATGGTTGGCGAAACCTTACGCAAAAAGTAATCCTCGAAAACGGAAAAGCATATTACGAAACCAAAGACCAAAGTAATATTACCAAAGGATATTTACGTACCGGTGTTTATTGTCGTCCATCTTGCTACGACTGCAAATTCAAAGGCTACCCAAGAATTGCCGACATCACGCTCGCCGATTTTTGGGGCATCGAAAAAGTCAACACGAGTATGGAGAAAAATTTGGGAACATCGTTGGTGGTCGTTAACTCCCAAAAAGGTGCAAAATATTTTGAAGAAGTTAAAAAACGGATCAACTACGTTGAG
>JAGCDD010000230.1 GCA_017651345.1 Bacteroidales bacterium
ATTTTCAACTCCTTGGCATTACGCTTGGTAAGTGCAACCACAGTTTGGGGTTCATCGCAGTTAAGGTAAAGCACACCGTTTTTAAGGTCGTGGATAATGTTTTTGAGCAAAGTAGTTTTGCCTACCTGACGAGCGCCAAGTAATATAATCGCCTTGTTTTTGAAGCAACGATCGAGTATTATCTGATGTAAGTCTCTTTTAAACATAATGTTGGTTGTTGATTTAGTTTTGCAAATATAGGTAAAAAAATTATCTAATCCAAAAAAGACATAACTTTTTTGGATTATGTTCCTAAAAAGTCATAACTTTTTTGGATTACGTTCCGAAAAAGTAATTACTTTTTTGGATTAGGAGGAATGGCAGATTTTAAATATTTTGAAATAATGGTATAAACTATTAAATTTGCACTTAGATTAAGTTAGACTAATATGCAAAACATTCTACTCGTTTGGGATCGGATTGGGGACTATCACAGGGCAAGGGTGAGGGCGTTGAGGAGCGTTGTGGGCGATAAAATGGTGTACACCGCCGACCTTGCCGCCGCCGACAATCTATACAAATGGCACACCGAGGAGTGCAACACACATTATATATTATCCACCAAAACGGCAGAACAGCGCGACATCCGAAACAGGCTCAAAAATTTTAGAAAGATTCTCCGCGAAAAGGATATAAAATACTGCTGCCTTGCTGGTTACGGACGCATTGAATATCTGCGGATGATAATTGCCGCCAAAATGCGCGGATGCAAGGTGCTGCTTTTTTCGGAGAGTTGGTACGGACGGCGCACACCTTTTAATATATTAAAGTCGTGGTTTTTAAAAATGTTTGCCGATGTATTTTTAGTGTCGGGGATAAGGGCGAGAGATTTTACTGCTAATGTTTTGAAAATCAAGCCCGAAAAAATAGCCATCCCCTACTCAGTGGTAGACAATGCGCATTTTGCAAACCCCGGCAATTATAATCCCGATACCAAGGTGATGCTCTGTATGGCGCGTTTCAGCAAGGAAAAAAATCAGGAATTTCTTATAAACGCATTTTTAAAATCTTCATTATCGGAGAGTTGGACATTAAAACTTGTTGGAGCAGGTCCGCTAAAAGAAGATTTGGAGAAAAAGTTTAAAGAAAAACATAATATAACACTATGCAATTGGGCGAAATACAATGATTTACCTACGATTTACCATAACAGTTCGATGTTTGTTTTGGCAAGCACATTTGAACCGTGGGGATTGGTGGTAAACGAGGCAATGAGCGCGGGACTGCCTTGCGTGGTGAGTCGTGCCGTGGGTGCTATGCCCGATTTGGTGGATTCGTCAGACGGCTTTACATTCGACGAAACCAACGAACAATCGCTCGTGGACGTTTTCAACCGAATTGCCACATTGTCCCAAGAGCAACTTATGCAGATGAGCCGCGCCGCCGTGGAACGAATCAGCCGTTTTACCCCAGAAATTTGGGCGCAACAAGTTGTCAATTTGCTTAAAATATGAACATTATCAACATCATAGACCGTATCGACAAGGTAAATTTCGGCATTTGGAACGCCGCCCTCCTACCCTGCTCCACACTTTATAATATATATAAGGTGAAATGCTTTGCGGTTTTCCCTCGCATTGACGATATGCCCGACGTTAAAACGCTCTATAATGTTGAACCAATTATCATAGATAACACTGACACTGAGGAATTTAGAAAAATTATAGAGAGATTTTCGCCAAAAGAGACTATAATTGTAACTCACGGAAGTTGGCGTTTTCCTACACGATGGGGAAATTATGCTGCCCAAAACGGTTTCAAATGGGTTTACACACCTCACGGAATGTTAGAGCCGTGGAGCAAGAGGTTAAAATGGTTGAAAAAATTGCTCTATTTCCACTTTATTGAAAAACGGATGATAAGGCGTGCGGCAACCATTAGGGCAGTTTCAAAACCCGAAATGGAAAATCTCAAAAAAGATTTCAAAAAAGTGGTTCACATACCCAACGGAGCGGCAGTTTTTAAAAGTTACTCAGCGGTAACAAAGCCGATAACCCTTTTGTTTCTTGGCAGGCTGAACTCTAAAAAATGTGTCTACGAGATACTCAGGGCGTGGGTTGATTCCAAAGCATTTGGCAATGAGGATTATTGTTTAAAAATAGTTGGTCCCGACGATGGAGAGTTTCCTCGGCTTGAAGCATTATACCGGACTTTACCCGAAAACAAAAACGTATATCTCAGCAACACACCCGTTTATGGCGAAGAGAAAGAGGCATTGTTGGCAGAAAGTACATTTTTCCTTTTGCCATCGCAGTCGGAGGGTTTTCCCACATCGGTGGTGGAGGCAGGAATGGCGGGATGCATACCCGTTATCAGCGACGGTTGCAATTTTCCCGAACTATTTGAAAATCAACTTGGAATCAAAGTAGAAAGCAATTATGATTCGTTGCTGAACTTTTTCAATAATATACCGCAATCATCTAACCGTAAGCAATATACCGATTATTTTGTGGAAAATTACTCCATAGAGGCAATTGCTGAAAAAATGGTTTCGCTATACAAACGGCTGTTAGAGCATTAAGCCCTCGTCGCAAAAACTGTAATAACTATCGCCGGCAATGATAATGTGCTCGGGAAGGTCGATACGCAGAAGTTTGCAAATCTTTTTTAAATCTTGGGTGAGCGAAATATCCTCTTGGCTTGGACGACAAGTGCCTCCGGGATGGTTGTGACACAGGATAATGCGTCCGGCATTGCACTCAAAGGCATAACGGAGAATCTCTTTAAAATCTACCACCACCACATTCGACGCCCCTTTGCCTATTTGCTGACGGCATATAAACTGTCCGCTTATGTTGCAATATATCACCCAAAATTCCTCGTGAGGTTTTTCGCGGAGAAATTTCATCGATTCAAACACATCTTTGCTCGATAAAAGTTTCACCTCGGTGGGCGGCGTGGCGGCAGCAATTCGGCGACCAAGTTCCTGAGCGGCACGGATAATGGTAGACTTTGCCGGACCGATACCTTCCACCTGCTCAATCTCCGAGCGAGTTAGGCGGGTAAACTTCATCAGGTTGTAGTCTGCCATCTTCATTACGTCGTTGGCAAGGTCGAGCGCCGAGCGATTTGCAGTGCCGTTAGTTATCAGTATAGCAATAAGTTCGGCAACGGAGCAAGCCTCAGGACCATTAGCGATAAGTTTTTCGCGTGGGCGGTCGTCTTCGTTCCAATCTTTGATGGGCATAGGATAATGGAAATAAAAAAAGGTCTCAACCGATTACCCGTCAAGACCCTCGTTGCGTATTATGACAACAAAATTATTACAACTTGTTAACAAGTTTCTGCAACTTTGATTTCAAGTTAGCAGCCTTGTTCTGATGGATGATGTTTCTCTTGGCGAGTTTGTCAATCATTTTAACAACACCCGGAAGAGCCTTCTCGGCTTCTTCTTTCTCTTTTGTTGCACGGATTTTTCTTACTGCGTTACGCATTGTAACGGCATAGTAGCGGTTGCGAAGTCTGCGAACTTCGTCCTGTCTGATCTTCTTTTTTGCTGAATGATGATGAGCCATTTCTCTTTTATTTAATGCTTTTGTTTATATTCAAATATTCTGTTTACAAATCAGAGCGCAAAGTAACAAAATATTCTTGATACCAACAAAAAAATTTGCGGATTTAAATTTTAATTTTTACTATTGTACCAAGAAAAATAATTATGAACAATCCAAAAATATCTGTTGTAACAGTGGTTTACAACAGCGCGGCACTTATAGAAAATACTGTTAAAAGTATTATAAATCAATCGTATAGCCACATAGAATACATAGTGGTGGACGGCGGAAGCACCGATGGCACTATCGACATTCTCAACCGTTACAAAAAAAATATTTCTACCCTCATATCCGAACCCGACCGCGGAATTTACGACGCAATGAACAAGGGAATCAGCCTTGCCTCCGGCGATTTTGTGGTGTTTATCAATTCGGGCGACAAATTTTCTTCGCCAGACATTCTTGAAAAAATTTTTTCCAATCCCGACGCCGCACAAGCCGACGTTATCTATGGCGACACCGACATCACCGACTCAGAAGGCAATATTATCCACTCTCGTCGTCACCGTCCGCCTGAAACCCTCAATTGGAAAAGTTTTAAGCGAGGAATGTTGGTTTGCCATCAAAGTTTTATTGCAAGGCGCAATTTGATAGATAGTTACGATTTAACCTACCGTTACGCTGCCGATTTTGATTGGTGCATTCGCATTCTTAAAAAATCTAAGAGCGTGCACAACTCACGTCAGGTGATAAGCCTTTTTCTCGAAGGCGGACAGACCCGCAAAACCATTGTCCCCGGCTTAAAAGAGCGTTTCCGCATAATGCGCCACCACTACGGACTCCTCAGCGCAACATTTTGGAATATAATATTAGGTGTGCGGTTTACGTGGTTTGTGATACGGCATAGATGGTTTTAAACAGCATTAAAAACCCTTAGGCAAACAATTTTCCATTCCAAAGGCGCGACAAAAACTCTTTGGCAGGCCAAACCTCCACACCGTTAAACAATCGTGGGCGTTCCTCCAACGATACTACAATTAGTTTACAATCAGGATATTCCTCTTTAAACGCCTTTAATCCTTTGAGATGAGAAGAAACCACATTTGCCGACGACTTGATTTCAATAGCCACTTCGGCATCGCCAATTATAGCATCAACCTCGTAGGCATTGTTGAGAGTATGCCAAAATGAAAGTTTCTTATCAGATTCGGTATAATCGAGATATGCGGCAAGTTCTTGAATAATAAGATGTTCAAAAGCGTGACCGTATTCAGAAGTTCCTCTGGTTAAACGTCCTCGGTGAAGCAAATGATTGGTAATACCCGTGTCGAAATAATAGAACTTGGGCGACAACTGAACTTTACGCTTCAAAACCTTTGTGTATGCGGGCAGAAACATACCAATAAGCGTCTCCTCCAAAATAGTAAAGTATTCTTTAACAGTTTTTGCCGACACACCGCAATCGGTAGCAATTTTGGCGTAATTTACCATTTCAGAATCACTGAGAGCCGCCACCTCCAAAAACCGTGTAAAAGAATCCAAGTTTCGCACCAATGCCTCGGCAATAATCTCTTGTTGAAGATAATCACCGATGTATGCTTGCAGACGTTTTTGCGGAGTGGTGGAAAGATAGTGGCGCGGCATCATTCCGTAATTGACCGCACGGTCTAAATCAAAATCGGGTATTTCAGCACTAACCAACGGATGGAGAACCTTGCGAATAGCCCTTCCGCCAAGAAGGTTAGCCCCCGAACGTTTTAATTTGCGTGCGCTCGACCCGCACAAGATAAAATTGATACCGCGGTTGGTAATAAGCCAATGAACCTCGTCGAGCAACGAAGGAATTTTTTGAACCTCGTCGATAATAACGGTAGACCCTTCGTCAAGCATCATACACTCCTCGCGCAACTGCGACGGACGGAGTTTGTATTGAGCGTAAACATCAGATTTCAACAAGTCGTAATAAGGGGCATCAGGGAAAAGTTGTTTCAAGAGAGTGCTCTTGCCTGTCTGCCTCGGGCCCCACAGAAAAATACTATCTGTTTTGATATCGTTAAGCGAAAGAAGTCTATCTAACATACACATTTAGTTTAGTATTTTGCAAAGTTACTAATAATAAAAATATTAAACAAAAAATATGAATGAAAAAATGGAGTACAACTTCTGATTTTATCGCAAAAAATGGAGTATCACTTCCGATTTTAACCAAACAAAAATGGTTTTAACATTCTTTAATTACCTTTTAAACCTCTTAACAATAATAAGTTGTTTCTTTGCACCGTAATAAATCAGAAAAAAAAATTGTCTTTTTCATAAATACAGAGTTTAATAGTAACAACCAAAAGGGAGGCGCGCTGAGGCCTCCTTTTTTTGTTTTAAGTGTAGTTTTAACAATAAATCCAACTTATTTTTACAAAACGGTATAAATCAGCACTTCCACAGCCTTAATTTTTAACGAAAATTCTCACTTTGTTTAATATCCATATAAAATAACCGCCATATCTTTGCAATCGGAAAAAGCGATGAGATATCGACTTTTTCAGAGTAAATAATTGTCTTTTCATAATATTAGGTTTAGGTTAAAAATTAGTAGCAACAATGGCAGGGAAACCTGCTTTTGTTGTTTTTATGGGTATAGGTTTGACAAGTTGACCAAAAAAAATTATCTTTGTAGCCAAAACCAATCACGATGGATTCCGAAATAATGCTTGTAAAAAACGAGGACATTGACCGCAAGCGATGGGACAGCGCCGTGTCGCAAACGCCTTATTGCTCGCTGTTTGGATATTCGTGGTATCTCGACAACGTTTGCACCACTTGGGACGCGCTCATTACCCCAAACTACCGCCGCATTATGCCCATACCCGTGTTTGAAGGTCAGCACCAGCAAATGCAGCAGTACCTTTTGTGGTCGGGAATCTATGGCAGCGAAATCACCACAAGTGCAATTGCCGAGGAGTTTATCAACCACATACCCGAAAACTACAACGGGCTTTACCTCAACTTCAACAAACTCTGCGACATATCTAACGTAGAAAACGGACTTATCCATCACGAAAAAGTTTATCAAATCGACCTCTTGCAGCCTTACCGCAATAGAAAGTTTCAAACGCCTGCCACATCCAACAAAAAATACTCGGTAGACGCAAAACAATGCGTGTCGTTCTTTTTGGTAAACAACTACAAAACCGAGAGCATACTATATTTCCAACTTTTAAAAGAAGTAAAGCAACGCGGACACTGCCTGATTTTTGCCCTTGCCAACACCGACAAGATTATTCTCGGATGCGCAGTGGTATTTATCTCACAAACAGAGATTTACCTAACCGACATCAGCATCAACAAAAACCAAAAAGACTACAAAGCCATCAAAAACGAACTTTTGGATACTATAATCAGTTACTTTTCGGGCAAAAACTTCACACTTTATATTAAGACCAACAAAAGGGGCGTGTACGACAGTTTCGACACCGAAACCCTCGAACTTTTCGATGCCGTGCCATACCCACACATTTATTATATAAGGAACAATATTTCGAAACTATTTAATTTTTTTAATTTTAAATAACTATGATACACACACTTACACAATATCCGTCGCCAGCCGACCTCTACATTGAACAAATGCGCGACATCAATGTGCAGAAAGACCCTCAGCGTTTTCGCAACAATATCAAGCGTCTTTCGCACCTGCTCGCTTTTGAAATTGGCAAAACCCTCGACTACAAACCCACCGAAGTTACCACTCCGCTCGGCACTGCAAAATGCCGCGAACTCAACGACAAAGTGGTGATTGCCTGCATTTTTCGCGCAGCACTGCCTATGCACGAGGGATTTTTAGACGTGTTTGACTATGCCGAAAGTTCATTTCTTGCCGAATACCGCTCTTACAACTCAGACGGAGGTTTCGACATTAAATCGGGTTATGTGGCATCGCCCCGCTTAGACGGAAAAATCCTCATAATGGCAGACCCAATGTTGGCCACAGGCGCAAGCATTGTTACCGCTATGGACCTCATCAAAAACCTTGGAACGCCCAAGCACATACATTTTGCCTCAATAATTTCGAGCAAAAAAGGTATCGAAACCGTTGAAAACCTTGCAAAACCTTGCAGCAGCGATATTTGGACAATTGTCACCGACGACACTCTCAATAGTCACGGCTACATTGTGCCCGGACTTGGCGATGCAGGCGACCTCTGTTTTGGTGAAAAACTTTAACCGTTTATGACACAAGGCTTAGTAATAAAATCAACCGGCAGCAACTATTTGGTAGAAATTAATAATCAGATAGTTAACTGCAAAATAAGGGGCAAAATCCGTCTCAGCGGAATACGCACAACCAATCCCGTGGCTGTGGGCGACAATGTAAGCGTGGAACTCTCAAACGATAGCGAAGGCGTTATTACAGAGATACTTCCACGCAAAAACTACATTGTGCGCAAATCTATCAACCTAAGCAAAGAGAGCCACATAATAGCCGCCAACCTCGACCAATGTATGCTTGTGGCAACACTCATTATGCCCGAAACACCGTTGGAATTTATCGACCGTTTTCTTGTTTCTGCCGAGGCTTACAAAGTGCCGGCAATTATAGTATTCAACAAATCAGACCTTTACGGCGATTTGCAAGAAGTGCTAAAAGATACGATGGATATTTACACAAAAATAGGCTACCGATGCATAGCGGTGTCGGCACAAACAGGCGAAAACGTTGACACACTGCGCACTATGCTCAAAGGCAAAACCACATTGATTTCGGGCAACAGCGGCACAGGCAAAAGCACGTTGATAAACCGCATAAACCCGGGTTTGGGATTGCGCACTGGCGATATTTCGATGTACAGCCTTCAAGGGAAACACACCACAACGTTTGCCGAGATGTTTCACCTCGATTTTGGCGGCAACATTATCGACACCCCCGGCATAAAGGGTTTTGGAATGGTGGGAATGACCCAGGAGGATATTTCGCACAATTTTCCCGAAATATTTGCACAATTAGAAAACTGCAAATTTTACAACTGCACCCACACCCACGAACCCGGTTGCGCCGTTAAAAAGGCTGTGGAAGAGGGTACAATACACCCCTCGCGTTATCATAGTTACATAAGCATAATATCCGACGACGAAACCCAAAAATACAGAAAATCGAGCCGTGAATAATTTTTTGAGACATATTGTTTTAATAATCATCATTGCAAGTTTTAGTTTAAACGGCAATGCGCAGAATATGTTTAGGAATCTTCATCGAGGATTTACGGGAGGAGGCTATTCTACTGTAAAGCCGTTTTTATCAAACCAACGAGAAATAATGGTGATTTGCGGCAATGATTATCTACTTATGGAAATGTTTGATTCCACAGGAAATATTATTATTGACACCACCAAAATCCCCACTCGCAAAGTAGTTCTCGATTGGTGCAAAGAGCATTTTTTTGAAACCAATTTTATCACTGCCGAAAAAAACGATTGCAGCATCAATATCAACCCTCTCTTTATTTTTGAAGCCCGCAAAATGAAGGGCGACGATACATCTTCGATGCTCACCCGCAACACCCGCGGAATTGAGGCATTCGGCAAATTAGGAGGGCATATCGCTTATTACACATCGTTTTACGAAAACCAAGGCGGATTTTTCCCCTACGAAAAAGAGTATATCGAAAAATACGACGTTATTCCCGGGCAAGGACACGGCAAGGAATTTAAAGAAACGCAGTTAGACTGGGCTTGGGTAACGGGACATATCTACGTGCGAGCCAACCGCAATTTGGAATTCGTGCTCGGATACGGCAAAAACTTTATCGGACACGGCTACCGCTCAATAATACTCTCCGACCAAGCGTTCAACTATCCCTACGTGCGCTCGCAGGTAAGTTTATTTGACCGAAAATTGTTTTTCAACTCAATTTGGGCGCAGACGCAGAGTTGGAACCACGATTCCGACTTTGTAAGCAACAATCACACATTCCACAATGCCACCTACAACGTTCTCGGGTGGAATCCGCAAGTGCTAAAAGGCATAAACCTATCATTAATCCACGGCATTACGTGGAAGAAAAGCCAAAAAAGCAACTTTTTGGCGGCAGACCTGAGGGTTTCGCCATTTAGAGAGTTAAATATCTATGCACAAACACGTTACGATAAAGATAATAATCCCGACAAAAAGTATGGCTATCAGGCAGGGTTTGAAATATTCGATGTGTTTGAATTGTTTAGAATAAATGATTTTTTGGCAGTTTTAAAAAATACAGGAGCAACAAGGAGTTACCGAAATCCGCTCCAATGGCATATCCAAGCCGAATACAACAGCAATTCATTAACTGCAATAGACCCGCTGCAAAAGCCTTACTCGTTTGCTCATTACGCCGAACCGCTGCAATTTTCGTCAGATAAAGAAACGCTATTTATCTCAGACCTAACAATTTACAATCGTGTAGAAATATCCTTAATGCACTCCGACAACTCCATCCGCAAATACACCGACATAAAACTCTCGCTCATAGCCAATCGCACCACCGGCTGGCGCATCTACGGCGGCGGCTACAAGCGCAACTCCGATACATACTATTATATCGGCACAAGTATATGTCCGGAGAGGAGGTATGAGAGGGAGATGTAGGGGGGAGGAATTAAAAAAACGAACTCACATCTATAAATTACAACATTAAGTTTTTCAGTTTTACTAATATAAACGGCGATTTTTCCGTGCCGTATTCTTTAATTGCGATGTTGGCGAGATTGTATGAGCGGTTGCGAAGCGATTGGTCGGTTTCGTCAGGCTTGCGGATGCGAATCATAAAATAAAATTGGCTATGTGGCGTGCTTGGGTAGCCATTTTTTACGAGTGTTTCGCTTGTCCATACATCGTGCTTAGTGTTAACAATTTTGCAGAGGTTGCCAACTGCGGTTTCTTTGGAGATGCGCAGAAGCAAATATTTTGCCTTCATCCAAGGTGTGTCGGCAATTTTATCAAGCGGAATATTGTACCATTTGGCGTTAAAACACCATTGACGCTGTTCGTCGCTGCCCGCCCACGCTATCATCACAAGGTCGTCGGTGTCCAATCCTGCCTTTTCTTCTTCGGTAACGTAGGCGAGGCTGCGCTGTGGACGTGCTTTGGCTACGTGGATTACGTCGGACTTATAATTAATCAGAATGTCTTCCAAATGCTTTCTTAACAAGGAGTCGTTGTTGGGCAGCAACGGAAATGCACCTATATTAACCTCTCGGATACTTTGGCTGTAATATCTTTTGAAAATTGATTCGTCATCGCCACGTCCGGGGAAAAGGATGTAGCCGCCAATTATTTCTTTGTTGCGGTATGGCTCGTGCTCCCTACTGTAATAAATGGCGTCGCGATAACGGTGCATTTGGTTAATAGAATCAGTGGGAGGATAGTCGCCGCCTTTGAGTTGAAAATTTTCGTCAATGTCCTGTTGTTCAAAGTCTTTGTCGATTCTTTTGTCGTTGATGACACGGTATTTGGCATCATAAAGATATGTAAGAACCATTTCGCCCGAACTGCGGCGGATGTTAAGCACTATGTCGGGACGCTGTTCGGTGGTGGCGGTATTGAAATGGTAATTGTCGCTTCCGCTTTTGCGGTTGAAAACGTGCTGATAATGAAGCGTTATGATGTCGTCGCGGTCAGGATAATGATATTCTACAATATGTTCTAACGACGAATCTGTAAACGGATTGAGCAATGTACCTTTCGGCTCTGTTATCAATTGTTCGTGGGCGGGATTGTTGGGGTCGATGCCAATTATCTCTGCCACAAGGTGTTTCATCTTGATAAAACACCAAAGTTCATAAATCTCCCATATCTGCAACGTGCCTATGTTGGCGGCTCCGTTGTAGAAATCAATGCCACGTTTTAGTTTGAGCCAATCCTTGTAAATCTGTTGGTAGCCGGTGCGGTTTTGCAGCACAAGACTTTCTTTGCTCATTCCCTCGTAACGCCCTAACTGACGGAAAAACTGATGTTTGGATATTTTTTGGAGAGTGTCGCGGTAATCTTCCCACATTTTGCGGTGGCGGGGCGACAATTGATCTTGCGCCGACGACAATACGGTGTTGATAATTGTAGAAAGCCTTTTGCCGATATGTTGCAATGTGTATTTTACAAAACGGTTTTCCATAGTATCGTGGGTGGAATGTGATTCGTTGTAACGAAAATAATATTCCTCTAACACGCCTTCCGCCTCTTTCTCTTTGTATTCTTCCTCCATTTCGGGCGTAAAATGCTTTATCTGTTCAGCCTTGCGCGAGGTTTGGATGTCAACGGTAAGAGTGTGTGGATTTTGGATTATGCGGCGGAGATTTTTGATATAATCATCCACAACGCTCTGAAATGCCGACATCCAAGTGGCATCGTTGTTGTTTTTGCCTCGGGAAAATTGTTGGAGCGTAACGCTCAGATAGCGGTAGATAACGTTTTCATATTCGCGGTTTACCTCTGCCAAAAGGCGTTTGTAGTCATTTTTTGTGTCAAGTTTTGGCGATACAACATCGAATGTAACAAAACAATCGTGCAAAATGCCGCCTTTGCGGTACGAAAAGTCAAGTTTGAAAACACCCGGCTCGTTGAGGAAATCAATCTCGCCAGTAAGCGACTGAATGGCAGATGTTTGCACATCGTCGTCGTAAAAGAAACTATCCTCAATGTCTTTTCTTACGTGCCTAATTTCGGGACGGCTGCCCTTGTCAACACCTTGAAATATGATGCGCATCTGATATTTGCAGGTTTCAAATACCACAGGCGGCAGATTGTCCCAAACTTTTGATGCGTCAAGAGACATAATTTCTGCTGTATCAGGATTATACAAGTGCAATTTACAGTCGTCTTTGGACGTGTAGCGACAATAACTCTCAGACGCGGCGGTGTGTTCGGTAGATTTGATGCGACCTTTGAACCGCTGCCACGAATAACTGATGTCCTGTGTCCTTACAATGACTTCGTAATCGGTGTGTATGTATCTTAATACTTCGGTCTGCATACTCTATGGCCAAAAACGTGTGAACCCTTGATTGTCGAGTCTTTGAAGCATTTCTTTTATCTTGTCCTTGGCTGTATTGTGTGGTGCAGAGGCGTCGCTGTCGGTTGAAATATCGGGCGACAACTCCAAAAGCCATTCCAAACGGTTGTCGTGTGTGATGTTGTTTTGGTTTTGGAAATCTTTTGACAACGTGAACATATCAGCATCGCCCTCAATGCGCGGTAGGATTTTCATCAGAAGAATATTATCAACAGCCTGATTGATAATATTTTCCAAATTAGCATCATCGCCCGCGTCGCCGAGCATAACTCCAACCATAATTGTGAGTTCGTTTAATACGCGGTAACTCACCTCAAAGGGAGTGCCTTTGAGAGCCTTGTTGATGTTGTTGAGTGCTTCTACAACCTTTGTTTTAATATCGTTAGCCTTGTCGGGATAATAATCCAAAACCTCGTCGGCGGTAACAAATTGTTGCGTGAAAGCACTTTGCCATTTTTTCTGTTCGTCTTCATCGGTTAAATAATCCAAATTTTTGCTTCCACCAAACATATCAGAAAGGTTGCCGCCGTTCATTTCGATAGTCATAGCACGGTCGATAACCTTGCGCGAAAATTGGTGCGTGGTGTCGTCCATATTCACCGTGCCGATGATTATGACGTTGCCGGGAAGGGTGAGACCAACGGTTGTCAAGTCGTTGCGGTTGCCTATTTCTGCGTCGATGTCGCTTTCGGTGTCTATCGCAAACAATTTTAGGTAGATGTCCCTATCTGTGTTGCCTGGAATATAACCGCCTATTTTCAAATATTCGACAAAGTATCTCGGTTCAATAATGACATCAGTCTTGATTCCGTTATTGGTGTTTTTCCTTGTTTCCAAAATGCTGAGAATCTCCGCAAAATAATGCTCTACTGGCGCAAGGTTCATTTCGTCGAGGCATACGAAGAATGGCACATCGGGAAACATCTTGGCTTTCACCAAGAATTTGACAAACTTTTTGAACTGATAGCCTTTGTGGATATTGCTGTAATAGCCCAACAACTCTGTGCTGTCGTGCCAATTAGGTTTTACCTCAATCATACAATAATTGCCCGGAGTTGTGTGGTCTTTATCCTGCAAATACTTAGGACAAGATTTAAACGCCAATTCCCTCACAATCCGGCTCTTACCCGTGCCGGAGATTCCGGCAAGAAGGATGAAGGGCTTGGTGCGGATGGCGGTGAGGAGGGGGCGAAAGGTGTCGGGGATTTCCAAAGTTTCTTCTTCCTCTGCATCTGAGATTTGGTCTTTACTAAGTTCCGTTATACTGTTTCTAAATCTTAGTTCATAAGTGCCATCATCTTTTTGAACAAATGTAACCACAGAATGTGATTGAACGAAAAAGTAGCGAATGTTGAAACCTGTTTCGCTCTCTTTCAATTCGTTGAGATAGATTCTGCCATCTTCGCGTTTCAATGAATGTACTTTGTAATTTACAGAATCAGAATCACCAAACTTTTTGAGAATCAATTTGTAACAGTCGTCAAAGAATTTGTTGCTGTATTGTTTCAAAGTCGCTTCTTTTGAAGAACTTGTGTACAAAGGTAGCAATAATGACAATGAGCAAAGTGCTTTCAAATAATCCTCTTTGTAGATTTTGAAAGTAATGTAGCCATTTTCAACACTGCCGAGAAAGTCAAAAATCTCATTTGACAAATTGATGCTTGTTTCGCCCGATTTGCGCGGCTCTGTTTTGAAAAAAGCATCCTGCGACCAAATTATTTTCTCAATTTTTCTCATAACTATCAGAATATTATTTTGTTAGTTACTAAATAATGCAATACGGCATAGATTGTATTTACACTGACGGCATTTCCCGCTTGTTTGTACATTGCGCCGTTCGCAACTTTCATTTTTTCGGCGTTGGCAGCAAAATCAGTCGGAAATCCTTGCAGCATAAATGCTTCCTGCGGTGTTAGTTTGCGGATTTGAATTGTAGCCAATTCTTCTTTATTCATTGTTTCAGATGGTCTTTTTTTACCATCTGAGTTTATGAAAATGTCTGAATAGTAATTGTCTTGACAAGCGCGGTGCATCTTGTGCATTGTCGCCGTCAAAGGACGTGCGACAATTTGGTCTATGTCAGAATAGGATTTGAACGACGAACTTCCGTCGCTCAAAATCGTCGGCTTTATTTTGTCAGACAGATAGTATTTTCCTTCCACATTCTTTTGCAAAACATCTACAACCGAATCATAAAAACTCAGACTGCATTTTGCTCTGTTTATCTTTGAAAAACAATTTTTTACAAGATTTGCATTGAACGCAAAATCACCGTACTCTGACAACCTTGCAAAGATTATCACACGGTTTCTTTTTTGCGGCAACCCGAAATCCAAAGTGTTGAATTGGTCGTAATGGACTATGTATCCTGCATTTTCCAAATTGTTTTTGATGGTTGCAATAGTTTTACCTTTGTCGTGAGTCAACAGATTTTTGACGTTTTCTAATAACACAAACTTTGGATGGCGATTGTGCAAGATGTCCATAATCCTAAAAAACATCTGTCCTCGGTCTTCTGCAAATCCCAATTGTTTGCCCATCATAGAAAAGGTCTGACACGGAAAACCACCCGAAATTATATCAAAATCAGGTAGTTTATTGATGTTTTCTTCTTTTTTTACAAAAGGCACGATGTCGCCAATGGCGATTTCGTTTTCCGTTTGGAAATTGGCACAATACGACAAAACCGCCTTTTCGTCAATTTCGGAAAATGCAACCGTCTTTATTTTGATTTTGCTGTCTATTGAAATCAAATCCATTGCGCGACGGAAACCGCCTATGCCTGCAAATAATTCTACGTGATTCATTTTAGAAAACTCATTATGCCGTCTCCTATGGCCTTAGCAAGTTTTACAGGTACGGCGTTGCCTACTTGGGCGTACCAAGAGTTTTGTGAACCTGTCAAAATAAAATCGTCGGGGAATGTTTGAATACGCGCAGCCTCTCTCGGACTCAGTCCTCGCGCCTCCCACGGATGTATGTACATATTGCAGTCAAACTTCATATGAGAAGTTATGGTTTTGCATATTTGGGTCTCGTCCAATTTGAAATATTTATCTTTAAAAATGTCGTTTCTACGTTTGTAAGGCATTATGTCCGCAATTGATTCGTGGAGCGAATTTGCGCCTTGCGGCAAGCGTCTGAATATTTCAATATCACGAGGATTGTTGTATCTGTTTTTATGATTGTAAAGTTTTGTAATATTTTTATCACCGTTGATAAAGTTGTAGAAATCGTTTTTCACGTACTCAAAATCTCTTTCAGTGAATCCCGACTCTTCGTTTTCTATATTGGTTTTACCTTTTTCGCTTTTGGATTGCAATTTTGGAAGTCCCAACAAGGCATCACGTAAGGCAAATGCAGGACGTTTTTTCTCTGATATTTTGTCAAAAATATCGCTTGGCGAAATTCCTAATCTGTTGCCAATCATAATAAAACGTTCCCTGTTTTGAGGCACTCCAAAGTCTTGTGCATACAATAATCTGTAATCAAATACATATTCATCGCCCAAATATTCTTTAAAGTTTGCTTTTATCTCCTCGATTTTGTTTGCCATTCCCCTCACGTTTTCCATAATGAAAAACTTTGGGCGTGTGTAACTCAAAAAGGTTAAATAGGCTTTGTATAATTGATTTCTTGGATCGTCTATAAGAGGCTGACGGTTCGCCATAGAAAAGCCTTGGCACGGAGGTCCACCACAAACTAAGTCCAAGTCAGAAATATAATCTTTGTATTTATCAAGATTTTGGTTTAGTTCGTTAATATCTCCGATAAAATAATGATCGTCAGAGAGTTGATGATTGTATTTGTATGTTGAACAATATTCAGGCACTATCTCGTTGACAAACCACGGCGAAAATCCGGCTTGCTCCAAGCCTAAACTTAATCCGCCACAGCCGGCAAACATATCTGCCATTTTATATTTTGTATCAGCCACTTTATCAGTTCAATACCGCCCAAGCAACCGAATCACGGACAATTTGTTTAACCTTGTTAAACTGACATAAAAAAAGCGGGGTGCTTTTACTTCCGTCCGTCCAAAATTCAAGGTCTTAGGAAACCCAACACAGAGAACAGACAGAATTACACCACGCTTTGTAGCATATATACACCCGTAAAGTGTGCGAAA
>JAGCDD010000231.1 GCA_017651345.1 Bacteroidales bacterium
CGCCTATTACAAATACTTCCACAACCTCACCGAATACCGCCTGCACGCCAATATGCTGATGAACCGCACGATAGAAAACGAATTTTACCTCGGCAAAGCCAAGAGCGTAGGCCTCGAATTTTCTGCCGAAAAAAACGTCGGTAAAATCCGTATGAAAGCCAATTATTCCTACACCTATCCCCGAAAATACACGCCCGAACTATATAAATACGAGTACATTCCCGACAACAGCATCCCGCATTGCGTCCATCTGATGACGCTCTACAACATAACCACGCGCCTTGCCGCCAAGATAGATTGGAATTTCAATTCGGGCATCCCCTACACCAAGCCCGTAGGTTTTTATTATTACGACAACTACAAAATCCCATATTACGGCGACCGCAACGACTCCCGCCTGCCCAACTATCACAAACTCAATATGGCTGTGGAGTACACCTTCAAAAAACCTGAAATAAAGAACTTCTCGCACAAAATGTCGCTCTCTATATACAACATCTACAACCGCCACAATTACGTCCTCGTCTCCTACAACAAAATTCGCACCCCCGACGGCAAATTTATGTTGCCGTCCTCTTACACCAAAGACAACCACTTCGTCCCAACCGGAATGTCCCTGCCAGGAGTATTTATGATGGTGAGTTACCGGGTGATATTTCAGCAGTGAAATGATTATTGCAATTCGGCGGACTTGTCTGAGGCATTTATAACAAAAGCGTGCCTAAATCATCCAACTTAGTATCAATAAAAGTATTTAATATCATACCCGATGTTTTGATTTTTACAAAATCCTCAAACATTTTGTGCGAATATTCCAATTCAAAGCTGATTCGGAGACCTTCGCCAGCCGAAACGTCAGATTTGGCTTCGCTACTTGTAATGGTGCGTATCTTGGTGATTTTAAACACATTGAGTATGCCGCGCTCTTTGTAAAACGGCATAAAATAATGCAAGTTGTCGAGAGCAATGGTAGTGGGAAATTTTTCTCGTGTATAATACAATTTGGCTGAGCCGTTGATAAATTGGTCCTCGTTGTGCGCTACAACGCCTATCAAAACTCTGTCGTAAAGTTCTAATACTGTGCCTTTTTGAGGTATTACTTTTTGAATGAGGTTCGATGACTTTTCGTCAATCAGCGAGCCGATGAAATTTTCCAAAAGTTGGCGATTTTCGGAGTCGCCGGGTTTCAGCGGAAACGCGCCGATATTCACCTCGTTGATATTTTTGTAAAACTTTGAAATCTCAAAATCAGCCTTTTTGCCATTGCCAGGAAAAAGAATGTAGCCGCCGATAACCTCTTTTTTCAATGCGTTGCGGTCGGCATAATCCCTGTAATAAATGGCGTCGCGGTAACGATGCATTTGGTTGATGGCGTCTTCGGGTGGAATGTCAACACCGTTTTCCCTGCCTTGAATCCGGTATTTCGCATCAAATAGCCACGTCATTTTAAAATCCTTCTTCAAGTCGTTTTTGGTGAGTTGAAGCACAATGTCGGGCTTTTGTATTGTTGTGGGTGCAACAAGTCCGTCAACTCCTATATGGTTGGTATGCTGCGGATTGTAAACGAGTTCTGCGAGTTCTACACCGTCTTTTTTGAATAGGATTTTTGAACTTTCGCCCTTGCCCAACTCCCAAGTAAACAAGCCGTTGAGTTCGGTGCGGTTGCGGTGTTCGATGTCGTCGGCGGTGATGTTGAGACGCTCTTTCACAATATGGCTCACCTCGATGAAGCACCAAATTTCATATAGTGTGGCTATGTCTTTGGTTTGCAGACGGTAAACGCCGTCGTTGAGAGAATATGCACGTTTAAGGAGATTGTACGTTTTGTAAACCTGACTATATCCAAATGCACGCTGCAAGACGAGGCTTTCCTGTGTCAACCCTTTGAATCTGCCCACGGTGCGGAAGAATGGATGCCTTTCCAATCTGTCCAAATCAGAAGCGACGTCCTGAATTTGTTGTTTGAAACCGTCGGAAATTTTTTGGCTCTGTTCTATGCTTTTTTGCAGTTTGGAATACTGTTTTGAAATGTTTTTTATGGCGAATTTCAAGAAACGGTTTTCCTGTGTGTCGTTGGTATATGTCAGACGATCAATGCAATAGAGGTAAGCGGGATTGTGGCGGTTTTCTGCCAATTCATTTTCAATGTTGGTAGGAATCCGGGTAAGGCGATCGGCGCGGAGATACGACTTGTTGCCCGTAAACTTGCGCCTTGGACGCTCGATGATGCTGCGGCAGGCACCCAGGAATTTCTTTTGCTCGCCCTGAAAAATGCTCCACCAAATCAATTCGGGTGTATCACCTTGACTGTCAGGCGAAAAACTATGATATGTTCTTTTCAAGTAATCCAGCGACAAGAGCCTGTATTCGCGCTCAATATCTTCGATTATTGTTTTCCAATGTTGGTGATAATCAAGTTTTTGACTAAGAACCTCAAACGAAAACACAAACTTTTTTTCGTTGTCTGAGGTTTTGTAATTGATAACTATTTCACTGCGTCCTATTTCGTTGCCGTAATTAATGAAACCCGCAAGAATTTTGTTGCGAAAACTGAAATTTTCGTTTTCGGAGCGCAACACCGACCCAAACTCTGCATTTTCAACTTTTCCCTTGAAATCAACCCAAATAGGATAATCGGCATTGTCGAAAAAAACTGCATCAGATTTTTCGCCATTAACTATTTCTGTTTCTGAAATTTTGACACTTTTGACCCCTTCGCTCCACGAATACACAGAAGTAAGGTTTTCGCCGCCGATGATGGTTGCCGCCTTCTCCCTGATTGATTGGTACTTACCGCACTCTATCAACAGCGTGAAATCTTCGTGTTCTATGGTCAATATTTCCATCTTAACTCCAAAAACTTGTATATCCTGATTTGAGACGGTTTTTCATTTCTTTGATTTTTTTGAGCGAAATAGATTTGTTTTCGTCAAAACCATCGCCCAAAAAAACTGCGAGTTGTTCTTTCAAAACTTTTTCTAATTCGTCCAAAACCCTCGATGTCTTTTCCTCGTCGCCCTCTATGCGCGGAAGTATTTTCATACAGGTAACTTCATCGAGCGACCGCTCAATGTTTTGATTATCACTAAGTTCAACACCGTCTTTATCCTTTTTGTAAGGCAAGTTGTTGACCACATAGATAAGAAATTCGTTGCGCGTGCGATAAGCGATTTTGAACGGCGAACCCTCCAAAACATCGTTTACTTTTTGCAAAAAGTCCAAAACTTGGTCGCAGACTTCTTTGTTGTTTTGATAAATATCAACGCCCTCAACGCTATCGGCAATTATCTCATTTTTAGAAATTTTGCCAATACTTTCGTGTTTATTGTCAAGACCAGAGCGAAGGTCAACTGTGTTCATCTCGATTGTCATAGCGCGGTCGAGCACCTTGCGCGAAAACGAAAAAGTAGTTTCGTCCATATTCACCGTGCCAACGACGATAAGGTTTTGAGGAAGGGAGATGCCAACCGTTTCAAATTGCATTTTTAGTGCAAAATGTTTATCTGCGGGACAACCTGAAAGTAGTTCGCCAATAAGATTACTATACCAAGGTTTAAGAATTGGAGTTCCATCCTCGGCATTGATTTTTTCAAATTCAGGTTTTAAAATTGGGTCGGTGGTGATTTCGTGTTCGTCGTTGAGTTTTCGGCTTTCAAAAACACTCAGAAACTCGGCGAAATACTGTTCCACGGGTGCGAGGTTCATCTCGTCCAAACAGAGAAAATAAGGCATTTCGGGATACTCCCACGCCTTTACCACAAATTTAAGGAAATCGCCCGCCACAAATACAGGCGTGCCGCTCACACGGCTTACATAGCCCAAAATGTCGCTTGAATCGTGCCAATTTGGCTTCACCTGAATCATCTCAAAATTTTGCGGCTTTTGAGAATCATAATCACCACTGCACGCCCTTGCCAACTCCCTCACAATCCGGCTTTTGCCCGTGCCAGAAATTCCAGCAAGAAGTAAGAACGGCTTGGTGCGGATGGCGGTGATGTAGGGGCGGAAGGTGTCGGGGATTGAATCAGTAACGACGGAAGGTTTGTATTGCTTATCTTGATTTGTCGAATTAGTTAGAGACATCAAGAATGGCAATGGATCTTCAATACCAGCATATTTGTCGGGATAGTTTTTTGCAAGCAAAACCATTATTTTATTAGTTGTTTTGATGCAAGTATTGTAGTCAAAAGATGTTTTGCCTAAATAAATATTTGAAAAAAAATCAATGCATTGACTCAGGTCATTGGGTAAACGCTCTGCGTTTTGAGATAACGAAATAATATCTACCAAGCGTTTTTGAGCATCAAGTTCAAAAAATCTGTCATTTCCCTGTCTTTCCTTGCTGTTGCCTCCACAATAAACAAAATCAATGGGAATTAATTCAACTTGTTTTGATGTATTATGAATCACACATTTAAGCCACATTGATTGCAACCAATAATTGTTTGAAGACAAAATGGACACATCCAAGTTGTTGGGATTTTTGATGGCGCAAGTTGGTGGCAACATAAAAAGGGCAGAAATCAACTTGCTTGGACTTTCTAGTTTAGTACCAACGCCAAGTTTCATTGAGGTACTACCAATTCCACGTGGTTTGATTTCATATTTTCCCTTAACATCATCCAAAATGATGCTTCTTTCTTGACCATTTGGGTCTTTAAACACATATTTGAAGACACCAACAAAACCATCAAGAATCGTTGGTGAGGTTATGGTTCCATTTTCATCGGCAAACATTCCGCCCAAAAACGACTGACCGCCGCCACTATTTGCATTGTAACTAAAATGAAAATCAGCATTTTCATTAGCGTATGTTTTGTAATCTGAAACTTCGGTAAAGTATGTCATTATTACCTCCTTTCTTTGTTGGTTTGTTCAAATAACAGAATATTCTGTGCAATATATTTTGCCAAATTTGGAGGAACGGCATTACCGATTGCCAATTCCACGTCTGTTTTCGCTCCGGGGAACAAGAAAGAATCAGGAAATGTTTGCAAATACCCTCGTTCTCTTGTTGTTAATGCCCGTACACCATCCAAAACATCTGCTTTGTCAGCGGGATGTTTTTTGTAATTATCAGGAATTGGTCTGTTGATTCCTCGAATTGTTGCAGATGGTTCGTCTATTGAAAAAACTGCTCTACGATTATAACTTCTTGGATGCATATAGTAATACTGAGTATTCAATGTATCACCCAAATAATCTCTTACAGTCATTGACTTATCGGACATATTAGCGACAAATGCATCATCAAAAAAACCGTTTTTGGCATTCAACTTTCCAATAAGGAAAAAACGTTTTCTTTTCTGGGGAACACCGCATAAACTTGCATCTAATACTCTTGTTGAAATTCCGTAACCTGCATTTCTAAGTATTTCCTTCAATTGGGGTAGGGTTGGAAAACGTTCAATATTATAAACGTTCTCGAATACCACCCAATTCGGTTTTACTTGTGATACAATTTCTCCAAATTTTATAGTTAGATTTGCCCTTTTACCCATTTCTCTTTTCCCCGCTATGGAATAATCTTGGCAGGGTGGTCCTCCAACTATTAAATCAGGATTCAGACCTTTTATAGTTGGTATGAAATCTTCATTGCTTAAATCTGCCTTAAATATTGGATGCTTGAAATTTGCTTTGTAAATTTCAATGGCGGCGTCCCAATTATCAAAAGCACCTACAACATCAAATCCTGCTTTCTCAAATCCTAACGACATACCACCGCATCCTGAAAACAAATCAACAACTTTCATATCTTTTACTGTTTTGTTTTTCAATGTATCTTAATAAAGCCTCTCCGACGTATTTCGCCAAATTTACTGGAACTGCATTTCCAATCATAGTGTTCATATCTGATTTTCCACCGAAAAAATTAAAATCGTGCGGAAATGTTTGGATATAACTTCTTTCTTTTGGTGTTAAATTACGAGTTGTGCTAACAGGTGCAGAATCAAGGGGATGACCTTTGTAGCCACTTGGTATGGGTCTGTCAACACCTCGAATGGTCATAGACGGTTCATATATGCTATATACGGCACGTCTATTGTAATTTGTCGGTACACGAAAATAATGCTCAATACCCAAAGAATTGCCCAAATAATCATATATCGACATTGGTTTGTTTGCAAGGTTCTTTTCAAGTTCTTCGTTTAGAAAGTCATCGGCAGAATGCATTTCGCCAATTACAAACATTCGTTTCCTTATTTGTGGAACTCCACAATAAGAGGCATCTAATGTTTTCATTGTAAGTCCATAACCTGCCTTCCTAAAATTATTTACGGCCAACTGAAATGATTTTGTATTGTGAATGGCTGCAACATTTTCCATAACAAAATATTGCGGTTTGATACTGCATATTATTTCAGAATAGCAAACTGAAAGTATCGCCCGTCCTCTACTTTCGTCTTGGTGTCCCGCAGTAGAGAAATCCTGACAAGGAGGACCTCCGACGATTATTTCGGGAGCGAATTTGGAGATTTCTCCTACTGATTTATGAACATCAGACAAGTCCAATTGCAACACTGGATGTTTGAAATTTGCCTCATAAACATCAATGGCGGGTTTCCAATTATCAAAACCTGCAACCACATTAAACCCAGCCTTCTCCAAACCGAGTGACATACCTCCACAACCGCAAAAAAGGTCAACTACTTTAAATTGTTTCAAGGCGAAATAATCTCCTTCCTTTACCCCGCCCAAGCAACCGAATCACGGACAATTTGTTTTCCTTGTTAAACTGACATAAAAAAAGCGGGGTGCTTTTACTTCCGTCCGTCCAAAATTCAAGGTCTTAGGAAACCCAACACAGAGAACAGACAGAATTACACCACGCTTTGTAGCATATATACACCCGTAAAGTGTGCGAAA
>JAGCDD010000232.1 GCA_017651345.1 Bacteroidales bacterium
AATATTTATTTTGCGGGAATAGCTCAGTTGGTAGAGCACAACCTTGCCAAGGTTGGGGTCGCGAGTCCGAGTCTCGTTTCCCGCTCAATATTTCTCCATATTTTTCATTTTTTCAAAATGATGCGGGAATAGCTCAGTTGGTAGAGCACAACCTTGCCAAGGTTGGGGTCGCGAGTCCGAGTCTCGTTTCCCGCTCTTTTTCTTTCATATTTTTCAAAATCATTTATTTGCGGGAATAGTTTAATGGAGGTTCGGTATCTCCAATGGAAGAACGCATGCCTGTTAAGCGTGATACACAAGTTCGAATCTTGTTTCCCGCTCTATTCCATTCCTAATTTTTCGGAAATAATATCCTTTACAAAATCCTTATATCCATTATCTTGTGTAAGATTTTCTATCACTTCGTTGATAAATGCCTCTAAGAGCAGGTTTTGTGCGGTTTTTTGGCTGATGCCGCGGCTGCGCATATAAAATATCGCCTCTTGGTCGAGCATACCTGTGGTGCTGCCGTGCGAACATTTTACATCGTCGGCGTAAATTTCTAATTGCGGCTTGCTTTCGATACGAGCGTCGGTAGATAACAAAATATTGTTGTTAACCTGTTCGGTAACAGATTTTTGCGCATTGGGGTCAACTTTAATAATGCCAAAAAAGTCGCCATATCCGTTGTCATCTGCCACTGTGCGGACTTTTTGAATGGTGGTGCTGCCTCCCGATTGGTGAATTACGTTAGAATGATAGGTAAAACTTTGATTTTTAGAAGGTAACAACAATCCGGGAAGATTCACTTCGGCAATTTTGCCTATGATGTTTACATTGATATTTACGTCAACATTTTTACCCTTAATCGAAACCACCGACAAGGTAACATTGCTGTTTTCTTCGGCTGTAACGTCTATATTGTATTTTATAGTATCCTCATTATCAATGATATTACAGATATGTAGTTCAAGGGAACTATCGTGCATTGCCTTAACATCGAGTTGTATGGTTTGGTTAACGGTTCCCTGAGCAATAATGGCGCGATGAGTTTTCTGTTCGGGCTGCGCAATTATTTCAGCCTTTTGGTAATCGTAGATGTTGTTGATATATTCCATATCCGCCTATTTATAGAGTTCGTCAGCCTGTTTTTTTAGTTCGTCGTAACCTGTTTTTTCGAGTTCGAGCACAAGGTTACGGTCGCCGGTTTTGATGATTCTGCCGTTGTAGAGCACGTGCACCACATCGGGCGTAATATAGTCTAAAAGTCGCTGATAATGAGTAATTATAATAAAAGCGTTGTCTTCTGATTTTAATTTATTAACACCCTCAGCCACAATGCGTAATGCGTCGATGTCTAAGCCCGAATCGGTTTCGTCTAAAACGGCAACCTTGGGATTGAGCATAGCCATTTGAAAAACCTCTAATTTTTTCTTTTCGCCACCCGAAAAACCTTGATTTACAGAGCGTCCGTCGAGTTTTTTGTCCAAAGCCACAAGTTCTTTTTTCTCCTTGATAAGTTTCAAAAACTCCGGTGCTGGCATAGGCTCTTGTCCGCGGTATTTGCGCTGTTCGTTTACGGCTGCCTTCATAAAATTGTTGATGCTTACGCCCGGAATCTCCACAGGGTATTGAAACGCGAGGAAAACTCCCTCAGCCGCTCTTTCTTCGGGTTTAAGTTTTAGTAAGTCTTTGCCGTCTAAGGTGATAGAACCTTGTGTAACGTCGAAAACTTCGTTGCCGGCTATTACCGATGCAAGAGTGCTTTTGCCCGAACCATTTGGACCCATTATGGCGTAAACTTTGCCTTTTTCTATATTGAGGTTGATGCCTTTGAGAATCTCCTTACCGTTGACCGAGGCGTGTAAATCTTTGATTTCTAACATTGTGCGCTGTGTTATGTTGTTTTTTTACTGAGTGCAAAGTTAATACTATTTTTTTGGAAAAAAAAGTGCAGTTTTTCGCTTTGGGTTATTTAACATAATAAAGAGTTTGTTCTTCTTTACCTCCAAATTCAGGAACATAATCTTCATACAAACAGCCTGTTACCCTTGTACACGATTGCACAAAGATGTTGCCTGTGCCCCCTTTTACGTTAGAAGGCAATTTTACATCGCCCGTTAGTGAAAAATCGCTTTCATATTCGTAGTTCGACTTTGGCCCGCGTGCGTTCAATACTTTTATATAATAATACTCGTCGTCGGTGATGGAGTAAATGTCAACATAATTGCGGTGTGTGTAATTCGGGGCGTAGAATGATATGTCGTGGAGGGGTTGTTGATCCCACTCATCACCGTTGAAATAATATTTGTCGGGATGGTAATCAGTCCAATCGCTGTGTATTCTTGAAGGACACATTACGTTGATATTGGCTTTGGTGCCGTTGAAAAAGTTGTCGTTAAATATTTTATAAACATTGTCTACGGCATCTATAAATGATATTTCGCCTTCACTTTTTACCACTTCTGCCGAAAGTATCGGGTCGTTGTCGATAAAGTAATCGTATGGGTTGTAATTGTCATAATGCCCGTATTCTTCGTATTCTTGGTTAACGGGTTGACCATCGATAATCACATAATACGAAGTTGATTTTTGAAACCTCCACGAGTTGTAATGAGCCAACCAGTTGCCTTCTTCGTCGATACGCGATTTTGTGCTGTCGCTCTGCGTTATAGCCATTCGATAAAAGTTTTTGGTGTTTGGGTCGCTATCTTTGAATGTTACGCCAACTGTTATCATATTGGCATTATCGTAACTTGAACTCCACATATTGCGCTTGTAGGCAACGTTTTCTTTAAAACCTAAGGTTAATGAACCATCTGTAACAGGTTGAGGTACAATGCCTCCGCCATATGCGTGTTGATTGCCGTAATAAACTTCTACTTGAACATGGTCGCCGGGGTTGAATTTTGCGGATATATCGTATACATAATCTCTGTTGCCGTATTCGTCAGTTTTGCAGCCGTTTATGGTTTCAACCTCGTTGCCGTTGACGCTTACAACTACCTTGGCATCATATATATCAGTAACATCTGTTGCTCCTGTTAATGCCACACTTATATAATTATCATCGGCTCCGGCGGTGAGATTGCCATTGATGCAGAGAATACCTATTGAATTAGAGGCTTTTAAGTCTATCTCGTTTTCGCAGCCGGTAGTGGTTAAAAATATCAACAGCCCGATAATTGCGAAAAATATATTGGTTTTCATAGTTTTTTAGAATTTATAAGTTAATGTAAATGAAGGAATTATAGGTAAAATGGTGATTTTTGTGAGTTTGCCTTCAACAATATTTCCATAGTCGTCTTCTTTTTTGTACACAAAGGCGGGGTTCATAGAGTTGTAGGCGTTGTAAACCGAAAAATTCCAAATTCTTTGGCAATGTTTTTTCTGTTTGGTAAAGTTAATGCCAATGCACATAAGATGAGTGGGCGGAAGATGATAATTGTTTCGTCCTTCGATGTAACCAATTTTGCTGCCAACGCCTTCGGGGGTAATCATCGGCTCTTTTGAAGTGGAAATTGAGGTGTAAGCACCAGAATAAAACATCCAAGTAACGTCTAACTGAATTCTCTCGTTAAATTCTTGACTAAGTGCAATGTTGAAATTGTGGCGACGGTCGTAGGTGAAGGGAAATTTTTCACCGTTGTTGACACCGCTACCGCGGTCAAACTTTCGGTCAGATTTTGAAAGCGTGTACGAAACCATTCCCGTTAGGGCACCCGAAGTTTTGCGAGCCATAAATTCCACGCCCTTGCTTGTGCCTTCGCCCATTGCCACAAGTTGATTCCAATTGCCGCTAAATCCCATATAACTCATACCGTCTTTGTATTCAAGCACATTGTCCATCTCTTTGAAATAACCTTCGAGAGAAAATTCGTAACCCTTGATACGTGTGCAATATGCTCCCACACTATATTGAGTGGCGTGTTCGGGCTTAATATCTTTGGTAATTGGCACCCAAAGGTCGGTGGGCATGGCTATCGGTGTAGACGACAACATGTGTACGCATTGACTCATCATTGTAAACGATGCTTTTACATTCCAATAAGAATTGATAATGTATTTTACCGAAAGACGCGGCTGATAATTGTGATAACTTTTGCCTTCTACGCTAAAAACTGTGTATGCAAATCCGGGGTTAACGTGCAGAAAATCTGTTAGTTTCCAGTTGTCCTCGATGTATAAACTAAGTTCGTGAGCGTAAATTTCCTTGCCCGTGGTGGAGTAGGTAGAATCGGAAGAGGATTCCTTGTCGTTGTATTTATCACGCATGGAGGTGGTTTCCGGTGCAAAATCGTGATATAAGTAATTGATACCAAACTTTATAGAATGTTTTGGCGATGGCATAAAATCAAAGTCGGACGATGCGCCCCAGTCGATAATTTCGCTGCCGTAGGTAGATGACGATGAGGTAAATGAATTGTTGCTTTTGTTGGTTTCTTCATCAAATGATGAAAGATTCATGCGGTAATGATTGTACGAAATGGTGGTGTTAGAAAACAGTTTTTGCGAAAAAACGTGGTTCCAACGCAACGAAGGAATTGTGTTGCCCCATTTCATATCAGAGCCATAGTGGTCGTGGTAATTGTTGTCGCCCCAATCGTCTTCGTAATTGTCGTGGTATTTGTCTTGACCGTTGTAAAGTCCGAAAAATAAACGGTCTTTGTCGGAAAATTTGTGGTTGATTTTGGCATTGAGGTCGTAAAACCAATACGAAAATTTGCTGTCTTTGGGCATAAAAGGCGTTGCCACAGCCGAAAAATATGTGGTGCGTGCCGAAATATTAAAGGCGGTTTTGTCTTTTACAATTGGACCTTCAAAATTGATTCTTGAAGTAAGCAAACCAATCGACACCGACCCGTGATAATTTTGAAGGTCGCCATCTTTGGTGCGTACATCCATCACCGACGATGTTCTGCCATTGTAACGTGCCGGGAACGAACTTTTGTAAAACGAAACTTTCTTAATGGCTTCGGGTGTAAACACCGAAAAAAATCCGAACAAATGGTCGATTTTATACACCGGAGCACCGTCGAGAAGCACAAGGTTTTCGTCGCCATTGCCGCCGCGTACAAAAAACGAACTTGCTCCACCCACGCCCTGTTGCACGCCGGGAGTCATTTGAATTGTGCGCATAAGGTCGGTCTCGCCGAGTAGGGTGGGAGTGTGCTCTATCATTCTTACAGGAATATCAAGACTGCCCATACCCGTGGAAGCAATGCCAGCCTCGGCTTTTTCGCCGGTAACAACAATCTCTTGCAACTGAGCATCGCCCGAAAGAAGCACATTAATTACGGTGTCTTTGGTAAGGTTGAAACTCATTGTTTGCGCAGTGTATCCCACATACGAATATCTCAGATTAACGTTTCCCTTGGGCAGCGTAATTGAATAAAACCCAAATTCGTTGGTGATAGTGCCCAAAGTGGTGCCAACATTAACAATTGTGGCGCCAAGAATAGTCTCTTTGCCTTGTAAATCATTGATATAGCCGCTAATAGTGGCTCGTTCCTGAGCATTGGCGGCATTGTTGAAGAGCGAAAAAAATGATATTGCCGTTACTATCAGGATTTTAGTTAGTTTGTTTTTCATTATAATTATTGCTTTATTGATAAATTCGATGCAAAATTCTACAAAAAGAATGACGGGCACAATAGGGTAGGTTAAAAAACTATTGTTTTGAGAGTGATTTTTGATTTTTTTGTGCGTAGCAATAAAAAAGTTTATATTTTTGCGCACCAATCTG
>JAGCDD010000233.1 GCA_017651345.1 Bacteroidales bacterium
AGGGATTTGTTTGCGCTCAGTAGCGACTACGAGGCTAAGGAAAAGGCAACACAGATGTTTTTTGCCGAAACTCAGAATAAGTTGCTGTATGCCGTTACTCATAAAACTGCCGCCGAAATCATTGTTTCGCGTGCCGATGCTAACAAATCCAATATGGGACTTACCTCTTGGAAGGGGTCAGTGGTTAGAAAACAAGACATAATTATTGCAAAGAATTATTTGGACGCAAATGAAGTTGATACACTCAACCGCCTGACTACTTTGTTTTTGGATACTGCCGAACTGAGGGTAAAAGAAAAAAAGGACTTGACTTTGGATTATTGGCGCAAAACAGCCAACAGTGTATTGATGTTTCACGACAAAGATATTTTGCAAGGCAAAGGCAGCGTTTCAAATGTAGAGATGGAACGCTTTGTGAACGATATCTACGAGAGATTCAATCAGCGTCGCAAAGAGTTGGAGCGGATTCAGGCTGACGAGGAAGACCGAACATTGTTGGACGAAGTTATTAACGAAACAAAAAGTTTGCTATGACCCCTACCGGCACACATTTCAACTATTATCAGGTTTGCAAACGCAAACTTTGGCTCTTTGCCAACGGCATCAATATGGAGCATACTTCCGAATTGGTGGCGGAGGGTAAGTTTGTACACGAGGAGAGTTACCCCAAACGCAGCGAAAAATACGAGGAGGTGGAAATCGACGGCGTGAAGGTTGACTATTTTGACGCGAAAAACAAAGTCATTCACGAAATCAAAAAGAGCGACAAGGTAGAAACCGCTCACCAATGGCAGTTGAAATACTACATCTACGTTTTTGAAAAGAACGGAATATCAGGAGTTTCGGGCATTTTGGAGTATCCAACAATGCGTCAGACCGAAAAGGTGGAACTATCCGACGACGACCGCAAAAAGATAGAAACCATCTGTCAAGAAATTGAAACTATCTGCGAATCAGACGATTGTCCGCCGATAGTAAAGAAAAGTTACTGCAAAAATTGCAGTTATTACGAATTGTGCTTTGTTAACGAAAACGAAGACTGACTATGAAACAGACTTTTTACCTATTTAACCCGGGAGTTTTGGAGCGCAAAGACAACACGCTGAAATTCACCGCAATAACCGAGGACGGCAACGGCGAGGAAACTCTCGGCAAGCCTAAATATCTGCCCGTGGAACAGGTGAGCGACATTTATGTGTTCGGCAGTCTGAAAGCCAACAGCGCGTTGTTCAACTTCTTGGGACAGAAAGACATAGCGGTGCATTTTTTTGATTATTACGAAAACTACACAGGCTCGTTTATGCCAAGAGACAGCGTTTTGAGCGGCAAACTCCTTTTGGCTCAGACGGCGGCGTATCAAAACAAGAAAAAACGTTTGGAGATAGCGCGAAAGTTTATCGAAGGCGCGGCTTTTAATATGGTAAAAAACCTGAAATATTACGACAACCGTGGCAAGGATTTGGAATCTTATATTCAGAAAATCAACGATTTGGCAGTGCTAATCAACAATACCGAAGACATCAAGGAACTGATGGGCACCGAGGGTATGATACGTCAGACGTATTATTCGGCTTTTGACTTGATAATCAACGATTTTGTGATGGAACTCCGCACCAAGCAACCGCCTCAAAACGAGGTTAACGCCCTGATTTCGTTTGGCAATATGATGTGTTATACAGAAACTTTGCGGGCGATTCACCAAACACAGTTGAACCCGACGATAAGTTACCTTCACTCGCCGGGCGAAAGGCGGTACTCGCTGAGCCTCGATATTTCGGAGATTTTTAAACCGATTATTGTTGACCGTGTTATCTTTAAAGTATTGAATAAGAAAATGATACAGCCGCAGCATTTTGACCGCAAGTTAAACAGTTGCCTTCTCAACCAATCGGGTAAAAAGATTTTTGTTCAGGCTATGGAGGAGCGTTACAAGGAGACCATAAAACACAAGTCGCTCGGCAGAAACGTCAGTTACAAGCACTTGATAAAACTTGAATGTTACAAACTCGTAAAGCACTTGCTCGGCATTGAAGAATACAAGCCGTTCAAGATGTATTGGTAAATACGATTAGGATCTTTGACATATTGGAAATAACGATTAAAAACATAATAAAATGTATGTAATATTGGTTTATGATTTTGGCGAGAAACGTGTAAACAAGATGTTGAAACTCTGCCGCAAATACTTGAATTGGATTCAGAACTCGGTGTTTGAGGGCGAAATAACGGAGTTGCAACTAAAACAGTTGGAAGCATCGGCGCAGGATTTTATGAATCCCGACGAAGACAGCATAATCATTTTTTCGTCGCGTGCGCAAATGTTTATGGACAAGCGCATTATAGGCGTTGAGCGCAACACAACGGACAATTTTTTGTAAACATGTAGGTTGTCGATGTCATTTTTAAGAGTGCCATCGACAACATTTCGAGAGAAATTTTACAATAAATTTGTAAGTTAACAACCTGATTAGATGTTGGTTGTCGAAGTCCGATGCTTTTTTCTGTTTTACACATCGACAATTTTCCCAATTATTTTTTATACCTTTGTCGTGGATTTAAAGGCATAGAAGGTGTCTTGAAGTCAGGATTTTAATCGAACCATAGTGGAATTGAAACTTTTCAAAAACTTTTATGCCCCCCTTCCGTCCCCCCATTTTAATCGAACCATAGTGGAATTGAAACTAATCAACAGGTTGAAGTGGATAAGAACCAGCGACAGATTTTAATCGAACCATAGTGGAATTGAAACTTGATAGGAGAAAAAACAAGCTGACGACCTGTAAAATTTTAATCGAACCATAGTGGAATTGAAACATGAAGAAGCGAAACAAGCCGCTGCTCGTGCTTCATTTTAATCGAACCATAGTGGAATTGAAACTGCGAGAGCAACTCCGGCGGTGTGTAACCCTTGGATTTTAATCGAACCATAGTGGAATTGAAACTTATAAAAGGTAGGAAGAATGTTAACATTTTCAACATTTTAATCGAACCATAGTGGAATTGAAACACGGAGAATTATATTGGCTCTCATTTTGGAATTGATATTTTAATCGAACCATAGTGGAATTGAAACCAAGCAGCTGGATTATCCTTTCCCTGCCTTTGCTAAATTTTAATCGAACCATAGTGGAATTGAAACAATACTTGTTGAGTTGCATAATTTGATCGAAAATCAATTTTAATCGAACCATAGTGGAATTGAAACTATTTTGATATGTATGGAAAATTTATTCTCCGGAAGATTTTAATCGAACCAT
>JAGCDD010000234.1 GCA_017651345.1 Bacteroidales bacterium
ACGAAAAGTGTCTCAATTTGCTTGTGGACGGCGTTACTATCACTTTCAATAAAAAGGATATGACTGTCAGATTCATTGATTTTGATGATATTTGGCAAAATAGTCTGATTGTTACCAATCAATATACAGTACAGCAAGTGCGGGTGGATATTTGTCTGTTGGTAAATGGTATTCCTCTTGTGCCAATAGAGGCTAAGCAATGCGCACGACGCGGCACCAACTGGATAGAGGGAGTGCGACAGTTTCAAACTTACGACCACCGAAGCGAAAAACTTTTTGGATGCCACCTTTTGGGTGTGGCGTGCAATGGCAGGGTAAGCAAATACGGTATTCCGGGGGCTTCTTCGTCTTTTTTTAACGAATGGAAGGATTCTACCATTGCCGACAGGTTTGCAAATCCACTGTTAGACCCCAAAAATGATTTGTGCCGTGTTTATAAAGATGATTCTGACGACAAGATGCATTTTGACGTGGAGCGACTGCCAAATGGTCAGTTGCTCGAACAGATGAAATTCGGCATTATTGGTCTTCTGCAACCGGAGAGAGTTCTTGATATTTTGCAATATTTTATTGTTTTTGAACGCGAAGACGGCAAAATCATCAAAAAAGTGGCACGTTATCAGCAACTTCGCGCCGCCAATAAAATTGTGGAGCGTGTAGTAGAATCCGACAAGGCTCAGGGCGTTATCTGGCATACGCAAGGTTCGGGCAAGTCGCTTACAATGCTTTATACTGCATACAAACTGCGTAGAACAGTTGTCTTGAAAAATCCTACTATTTACCTTGTGGTTGACCGCAAGGATCTTAAAGACCAAATTAGCGGCACGTTCTTAGATTGCGAATTTCCAAATGCGCGACAGGTTATCAGCATTGGCGACCTTATCTCTATAATAAAAAACAAGCCCGCAGGCGTTTTTATTACCACTATTCAAAAATTCAGAGAGTTAGGTAATATTATCGACGAGCGCACCAATGTAGTTGTGCTTATTGATGAGGCTCACCGAACAGAATATGGTGATTATCAATTGGAACTTCGTGCTGTGCTGCCTAATGCCAAGCGTTTTGCCTTTACGGGTACGCCTATTCCTAAAACTCATCAGGAGTTTGGCTCTAAAAAAGCGGATGGCAAGTATGAATATTATCTGGATAAATATAGTGTAATAGACGCTATCAACGACGGCGCAACAAGACCAATTTTATATACATTGGGTCCGTCGGAATGGTTTCTCGACAAGGAAAACCTCAAAAAAGGTTATGAAGAAATTACCGCTGAACTCGAAGAGTCGCAAAAACGCATTGTGGAACAGCGCGTTCAGCCGTGGAAAACTCTTATGAAAAAGCCTGAGCGTATCAAGGTGATTGCCGAAGATATTGCAAAAGATTTTCGCGAAAGGCTCGAACCTCAGGGGTTCAAAGCGCAGGTAGTGGCTGTTGACAAGGAGGCTTGTGTGTTGTATTACAACGAGTTGCTCAATTATTTCGACAAGTCGGAAATACAGATTATTTTTTCGACAGGACAATACGAATCAAGCGAGCGTTACCAAATGTTTTCGCCGTTCTATATCGACGATGTGGAACGCAAAAGGCTTATTGCCAATTTTAAAAAGCGTATTACCGACGATGAAATTGCCAAAGGCAACAACTTAAAAATTTTTATTGTCTGCAATATGTTGCTTACGGGTTTTGATGCGCCCATCGAACAGACTATGTATTTAGACAGCCCTTTGCGCGACCACAATCTTTTGCAAGCCGTAGCCCGCACCAACCGCCCATACGATTATGGCGAGGGAGAAACCAAACTCTCAAAAGAGTTTGGTCGTATTGTGGATTATGTGGGCGTGTTCCAAAACTATAAGGAGGCGTTGAATTACGACCCCGAGGACATCGGTGAATTTGAAGATGTGGATTCGCTGATGGAGTCGTTCCCTGAGGTTTTGGACAAGGCTTTTGAACCATTTGAGCAAATCAAATTAGAAGATAGTTACGAGTGTCAGTTGTCTATTATACGCCGGCTGAGCGAAATAGACCACGGCAAGTTTGAAAATACTTTTCACCGCACGGTGCAGTTGTATGAGGCTATTTGCCCTAATCCAAAACTGCGCCCTTATCGCGACAAATATCTTTGGCTTGTAACTATTTACGAACTCTATATGGAGGAATTTCGCCGGATGGATTTCGATGCGGAGTTTTATGCAGCCCAAACCCGAAAATTGCTTTTGGAAAGTGCCAAGTTGCTCGATTTTCGTGGTCATCTGCCAGAGATTGCCATTGATGCCGACTACCTATCGAAATTGCAGGAGACCAAACTTTCGCCTTCCGACAAGGCTGAAAAAATCATCCGCGACATCGAAACTATGATTCGCACCAACCAAAACAACAGCGCAATTTATGTGGAGTTTCAGGAGCGTCTCGACACGCTTATCCGTATGAAAAACTCCAATACGATAGAAATTGAGGAACTTTTGAAAAAAGTGAGCGACCTATATACCGAGGTTGATGAGGCTTTTGAAATTCCGAGAAAAATGGGTTTTGACAGCAAGGGCGAATTTGAGATTTTTCAAATTCTCAAAAACAACCTTGAATCTTTCGACGAGGTGTTGGCCAAGGATTACGCCAAGGAACTTGCGGCTAAAATCAAAACCAAAATCTATATCGGCTGGCAGGAAATTCCGCAGGAATACAACCGCCTGATGAGCGATATTGCGCTTTTGGCCGCCAATCAAAAATACGATGCGCTCGATTTTTACGACAATGAAGAGTTGCACAAAATTTTGATGGATTCGATAGTTAAAAATTTTAGCCTCGATTAATTATGCTGCCCGAAAACTATACCGTAACGCGCCGCGACGTCAAGAACGCACGTCTCCGTGTTTCGGAAAATGGTTCGGTGCAGTTGTTTGTACCGATGAAATTTTCCGACCAACAAATCGAAACCCTTTTGGAAAAGAAAAAAACGTGGATTGCCGCCAAGCAAGATTTTTTTAGGCAAAAGTCTTCAATTGCCTTGCGTCGAAACGAGATTTTGCTGTTTGGCAACCGTTATGCTTATTTTTATTCGTCGAAATTCCATCACAAAATAATCGTCAACCACGAAGGCAAAACTATTCAGGCCCGGGCAGACCTTCTTGATATGCCTACACAAGAAAAGTGGCTCAAATCTATTGCCCGAAAGTATATCGTAAGCCGTGTGGAAATGCTCTCAGAGGCGTTGCTGTTGCCTTTCAACAAACTTTTTATCCGCAGCCAAAAACGCAAATGGGGCAATTGTTCCAAAGAAAAAAACATTTCGATAAACTGGCGTGCCATCAAGGCTCCAAAGTTTGTAATCGACTACATTATCATTCACGAACTCTGCCACACGGTGATAATGAAACATACTGTAAGGTTTGCAACATTGCTCAAATCGCACTGCCCCGACTGCGAGCAAGCACAGGCTTGGCTCAACAAATATGGCAACAGTTTGTAACTTTTTTGCGCAGATGTGCAGTTTTTTTGCTAATTTTGCACGTCATAATCATAACAAATCGTCATAATGATAACAAAACAGGCATTAGGCAACATACTTTTCGGAATGGCTGACATCCTTCGCGACAAGGTGGAGGATTACAAATCGTATATTCTTTCGTTGCTGTTTTACAAGCGTTTGTCCGACAATTTCCAATGGGAGACCGACAACGCCATTACGCAATTCAAAGCCGAATACGCCAAAGAGCCAAGCGATAGAGAATTAGACATTCTCACCAAGAAAAAACACGACTTTATTATACCTGAGGGTTGTTTTTGGAGCGACGTTCAAAACGCTGTTACCGACCAAAAAAACGAAATCCTCAACAATGCCGTCAACCAAATTGCCGAACAAAACAAGGACAAAAACGGCAAATGTTTCCTCAAAGGCATTATCAACACTGTGCGCTGGAACGAGCCTTCGCCCGACGGCTCGGGTGGCAAAAAGATAGACCCCGAAGTGCTCACCAACCTTATCAGTTATCTCGGCGCGGTGGATTTGAGCAATAGAAACGTGTCGGTGGATGTGCTTGGCGATGCATACGAATACCTTATCAAACGGTTTGCCGACGAAAACAAAGGCGGCACAATGGCAGGACAGTTTTATACGCCGCAGGAAGTGGTGGATATTGTAGTACGCTATCTCAAACCACAAAAAGGTGAAACCGTATATGACCCCACGTGCGGTTCGGGCGGTTTTTTGCTCAACGCCGCCAAATACGCAAGGGCATATTTTGATACTGAAAAAATCATAAGGCTCTTTGGTCAGGAACTTGTGTGGAACACTTGGGCTATATGCAATATCAATATGATTTTGCACGGATTGGACGCCCGCATCGAACAAGGCGACACCATACGCACTCCGCGTTTTACCAATGAGGACAACGAACTCGAACTCCGACAGTTTGATAAGGTGATGGCAAATTTCCCCTTTTCGCTCGAAAACTGGGCGCAAAACGGCGAACC
>JAGCDD010000018.1 GCA_017651345.1 Bacteroidales bacterium
TGCGTATCCTTGTTCAGCGGCTTTCCTGTACCATTTTACAGCTTCTGAATAGTTTTTGGGCACTCCTGAGCCTTGTTCATAACAATATCCCAGATTGCATTGTGCAGTTGCATTTCCTTGTTCAGCGGCTTTTCTATACCATTTTACAGCCTCTGAATAGTCTTTAGTCACTCCAGAGCCTTGTTCATAACAATATCCCAGATTGCATTGTGCTCTTGCGTATCCTTGTTCAGCGGCTTTTCTGAAATAGGGTATGGCGTTTGTATAGTCTTTTTTATCAAAGAAGGATTCTCCTTTGGCATTTAATACCTCGGCGGATGGTTGGTCTTGATGGAGTGTAACGCTGTCTTGCTCATCCAATTCCACGTGGAAGGGTTCATTAGTTTTTATTTCGTCGGGCTGGATTTGCGCCGTGGCAATGTTTACTTGCGTCAGTAGTAGCAGAAGGTTTATTGAAATGATAAGTCGTTGCATGGTTGTGTTTTTTTATGATTAATGTTGCAAATATACGTTATATTTTACTTTTAAGTGCCAAAAACAAACAATTTTAATGAAATTTACAGTTAAAAGACCTCTACAACACCATAAACAAATGGTATCATGTCTATCTTTATTTATCGGACAGCATCAATTTTTATCGCACCATTTAGGAAGTGCCTTACACCCTATCCAAGCTACCATTCTTTGTTATCTTCAAAAAAAAGGTACACTATTTGCAAAAAAAAGTCTATATTTGCACAAAAACAAATTTTAGATTTTATGCCAATTAGTTTATATACAGCACATATCCGCGTTTTTGTGGCGGATGTTCCAGAGCAGATGACTTCGGTGCGCCAAAAACTGTGCAAAGTGCTGCAAAAGGCGGGATTGGAAATTGTGAATCCGCCCGACGATAAAGAACAAACTCACGATGTTATTGCAACTGCCTCGTGCTCAGTGCATATACTCGGCGAAGGTAGCGATAATAACCCTCTTGCCGAAAACCAATATCGCGCCGCCCGTGGAATCCGTTCCGAACATTTTAAAATGTTCATTTGGAATCCTACGGGTATTGTCAACCAATATGTCAACAATATCAGACGAGATATTGCCGAAAACACTCTCTACTCATCACACCGTTCGCCAATTGTGTTTGTTGAGGAGTTGCGCGGTATTATGAATATGCGAAAACAAGTGGCTGACGATGTGCAGCAAAAAGATATTTTCTTTATTTACAATGATTTAGACAAAGATACCGCCATAGATATTGCCAATATGTTGCAAGATGTTCAGTCGGTTGCACGCCTAAGCATCACCATGAACAACGACACCGACTATACGCAATACATCAAAAATCAGCTTCCGGGCTGCAAAATCGGCGTTATATATTACAATTACGCAAGCGATTGGGTGCTTTCGTTTGCCCGTCAGGTGTGGAAAGATACCGGCGGCAGCAGCAGTCCTGCGCCATGGTTTATCATTGGCAACAGCGACCACGCCGACCCCGATGCCCTCAAAATTTTTGACGGCATTATAGCGCACTCTGTTCGCGAAAAAAGTTTAATACCATTGGATATCAAGATATTTTACGATAAAACAATAGAAAATAAAAGTACGGAATAAAATTTGTTACTAATTTTGCGGAAAAAATAAATCATGCCCGCTATTTGCCCATACCCAGGTCTACGACCATTTACCGAAGAAGAAAGCATCTTTTTCAAAGGGCGTGATTTACACATTAGGCAAGTAGTTAAATTGTTAGAAACCAACAAGATGGCTTTTATTACCGGAGCATCTGGCGATGGAAAATCGTCGATGGTGTATGCCGGTGTAATTCCGTATATCAGGGCAGGATTTTTTAAAGCGCAATACAACAGTTGGTTAATCGTAGATTTTAAACCTCAACGTAATCCCCTCAAATCTCTTTCGGATGCTACAGCAACAGTATTGGGCATTGATGCTGACAAATGTATCAACGATCTTGAATATGGATTTTCGTCATTAACAGACATTTACAAGCAATCGGGATATTATGTTACCGGCGTAGACGAAGCGGTTAACAAGGGCAAAAACCTCTTAATCATTGCCGACCAATTTGAGGAAATTTTTACCAATTCAGAAAACTTCAACGATGGCATTCCAAGCGACGAGTCGTACACCGCCATCAACCTATTGTTAGAAACTATCAGAATTTCAGTAGCCGAGCAATTGCCTGTATATGTGATATTTACAATGCGTTCCGACTTTATTAGTCAATGCACTGTTTTTAAGCATTTGCCTGAATTTGTAGCATACAGTCAGTTTTTTGTACCGCAACTAAAACGCGACGAAATCCGCCAAGTAATCGAAGAACCCGCTATACTTGCAGGCGGAGGAGTTTCGCCAAGTCTTACCGAGGTTATTATCAACAACTTAAATGCAGGATTCGACCAACTTCCTGTGCTTCAACATGCTCTCAATCTGCTTTGGAAAACGGCTCAAAACGGCAAAGTGGAGCTCGACCTTATTCACCTTGCCAAAATTGCGGGCATATCCAAAGACGTGCTTTCCGAACGCGAGCAAACTATTTTTGACGCTTGGTTTGCCACTCGTCCTAAGTACATGCAAAAATATTTTGCCAAGCCCGACCTCAACAATGTGCTCAACGCTCATGCGGGAATGCTCTACGAATCGGCTTACAACTATTTTCAAAAAAATGCCGATTGGGCAGATAAAAACATCACACCCGAAGAGAGCAAGCAGATTATAGAAATTGCCTTTAAGAGTCTTACCAAAATAGACAACAACCGTCAAGTGCGCAACCGTTGCACATTGCACGAAATTACAGGCATTATCAACAAGCCAAATATCACAGAATCAACTGTTTGCGGAGTTTTAAATATTTTCCGCGACGAAGATAACACACTTCTTCGTCCATTTATTGTAAAAGACAATATCGAAACCCAATATCTTGATGGCGACACCGTTCTCGACGTTACTCACGAGGCTTTGATCCGAAATTGGAAACTACTTACACTTTGGGACAAAGAGGAGCAATCTAACCTCAACGAATACAACGAGTTTAACGCTCAGGTGCAACGTTGGCTCAACAATGGTCGCAAATCAGCATTTCTACTCCCTGCGGGCAACTACGCCGTGTTTAATGATTGGTATCAGAAATGCCGTCCAAACAAATACTGGATTTTAAAACACGATACATCGCAACGCTCTGAAGAAGAACGACTTCGCACTGCCACAAGCCGTATGGAAAAACTCAATTCCTATATGGAACAGAGCCACAACGCCATTGTTGCCCAAGAAAAATCGAAGCGCAAAAAAAATCTTTATGCGCTGATCATTCTTTCGGCGTTTATTCTTGTGCTTGCAGGATTTTCGTGGTGGGCATTATCCGAAAAAAACAATGCTGAATATCAATCGAGCATGGCTGCCGATCGTCAACGCTATGCCGAACAGCAGCAGCACATTGCCGAAAACGAAAGGCAAATGGCTGATTTACAAAAGAAAATAGCCCAAAAAGCCAACGAAGAAGCTCAACAACAGCGCGATTCGGTAAAAATTCTTTACGACCGTGCCCGAGCTGCCAAACGAGAATCTGACCGTGCCCGCCATATTGCCGAAGAAGCTGTGCAAATTGCCGAGCAAGAGCGTCAGAATGCCGAATACAACTACAAGCAAGCCGAACTTCAACGCGACACTGCCGAACGCGAACGCCGCAATGCCCTTTATCAACGCGACCTTACCAAAGTGGCTAACGATAGCGCTGCGCATCTCTATTACATCGCGCTCAGCAACACTCTGGCTATGAAGGCCAAAAACCAATACGAAGACAAAACTCTCAACCTGCGTCTTGCTAAATCTGCTTGCGATATGAACCGCAAAGGCGGAAGCAATCAAATCAACGCCGACCTCTACGATGCTATGCTCTTTGCAATGGAGCAAAACGACATTATTAAACCTCTGAATATCAATACTTCGTCGCCAATTAAATCGTTCGTTATCAATCCTTCAGGACAAATCGTTACCTTTGCCTCTAACGGAAGCATTGCCAAATACAAAATTACGGGTAATGGCAAGGTAGAAAATATCGACAATATCGAACTCAACAACAATGGTTATCGTGTGCCTGTGGAATCGGCAGAATTTTTAAATTCCTCGTTGATAGTGTATTCTGCCAAGGATCGCAAATCGTATTTAATCGATGTCAATACCAAAAAACGCACTCCCCTACCCTCTACAAACGATTACATTCAATCTGTTTCGCCAATGCCTATGGGTAAAAAAGGCGATGCTGGTCAGCAATTTGCAGTGGCTTATGTGGGTGGAAAAGTGGCTATTTTAAACGCCAATGGAGGAGAACCCATTGCCCAAAAAGAATTTGACGTTAACATCACTGATATTTATTACCACAGCGACAATAATTTGTATGTGCTGTTTCACGATGGAAGTCTCAAAAAGTGGAATACTTCTACCAACGAGATCAAAACCGTGCTTCAATCCTCCGCTCCTATCCACGCCTACAAAATGGCACCCATTACCGACAAGCACCTACTTGCCGTATGTTATTCAAATGGTTTGATTCAGTTTGTGGGACTCAACACCGATTCAAAAGGTCTCAACATGGTGGCGGGACACTCTAAACTCGAAATCTTACTCTACGACCCAATTTCGGGTTTTCTTGCTCTATCGTCTGCCGACAAACGCATATCGCTCATCAATACCAATCGAATTGCCGAAAAACCTCTTGTAATAGAAGAGCACAGTCTTGGTAATAGAAAGGTTAAATGTATGAGTTTCAACAACAAAGGCGTATTATTTGCCCTCACCGACGACAATAAGCTGAGATTTTGGGATACAAACCCGCAAATATATGCCAACGGTTTGTCGAAAATGAATTTAACATCGCTTTCAGATACAGAATGGGACTTGATTATGGGGCACGAATTTTCTGAAAGATAATATCTAAATTACTTAGGCTATGGATTTTACAACATTAGACATAATATTGATAATAATAGCAGCCATACTGATTGCGGTGGTGATATTTATAAAAATCAACACAAAAAAATATATTATCCGTGCCACTCGCCGTATCGACGACCATTATAGCTCGTTGCTCAACAAAAGTTACAACGAAAACCGCCGTATCAACACCCTTTACAACGAACTTAAAAATCAATCTGCCGCTCAAAAATCCACTACAAGAAACGCCAACGCATCTCATTCATTAAAAATGGAACGCCTTGCAGCCGAGCAAGTTAACCTGCAAGCTCAACAAGACGAACTCGCAAGCCGCAACCGTCAGCTGTGGGATATGAGCGTTACTATCGAAAAAGAGCGTCAGCATATTCAAAGTCTCAAAACCAAAATCGAAGCTCAGCATCACTCTGTAACATCGTCGATTAGATATGCCAAGCAGATACAAACGGCTGCCCTTCCTTCCGAAGATGTTTTGAACAATGCGTTCAAAGATTTTTTCCTTTTTTGGCGTCCTCGCGAAATTGTTAGCGGCGATTTTTATTGGATGAAACGCATGGGCAACAACCTTATTTTTACCATTGCCGACTGCACAGGTCACGGCGTTCCCGGTGGATTTATGAGTATGCTCACAGTTGCGTTTTTAAACGATATTTGTGTAGATTTTACATCCGAAACCACACCGGCGCACATTCTTGAACAACTCCGCAACAAGGTGATTATCACACTTAAACACCAAGATGACGAACATGTTGTGCAAAAAGACGGCATTGATATGGGTATTTGTATTCTCAACCTCGACACCAACAAAATGCAGTTTGCAGGAGCCGACAACGGAATGTACCATGTGCGCGGCAATATCCTTACCGAATACAAGCCTGTGCGCAATCCTATTGGCGAATATCCCCGTATGGTACCTTTTGAAAATTACGATGTTGACATCCGTTCGGGCGATTATATCTACCTGTTTACCGATGGCTTTACCGACCAATTAGACCCTGAAAATCACAAATATACACCGCGTCAACTGCGACAATTGCTAATTGATATCAACTCAAAAACCAAAGTTGCTGCCGAGCAGTTGCAAATGCTCGACCAAGAATTAAACCGATGGCGACAAGGCGTTAGACAGATGGACGATATTTTAATCGGCGGTTATTGCATTAAATAAACACAAAAAGATTATGAGAGTATTTCGACACATATTAATAATAGTAGCCACATTTGCTTTATCGGCGGCACAGGCTCAAAACGACACTCTTCCGGGCTTAAATTTGTTTAACAACGCCGCTTCCGACAATGCATTAGAAGACAACGTTGACGAAACCATTCAAGCCACCGACTCTATTACCGAACAACTCAACACTCTGCAAGAACTCTATCAAATAGGCAAATACGGTCAGGCTCTTGTGCTTGCCCGCGATATGAGCCATCAAGAACACCTCACCAAACAGCAAAACCTTTTCCGTTTAAAATACAACATCGCAGCTTTCAAAGAGTTGGAATTTCACCATGAGGCTGATAGCACAGCGCAACTTTTTCTTCAAAA
>JAGCDD010000019.1 GCA_017651345.1 Bacteroidales bacterium
AAACAAATAAAATTGATGTAGAAGGCAATGTGATTTCGGTTATAAAAAGTCATAACGATGACTATGTATGTCTTACCGATATGGCAAAGTTTAAAAATGCAGAGTCAACAGGTATAGTCATTTCTCACTGGCTTAGTACTCGTTATGCTGTAGATTTTCTTGGTATCTGGGAGAAAATAAACAATCCCAATTTTAATGTTACGGAATTCAGTAACATTAGATTTAATGCAGGAACTAATGGCTATGTGCTTTCGGTAAAACAATGGATTGAAAGAACTAATGCAATAGGCCTCATTTCCAGTGCAGGACGTTATGGTGGCACGTATGCTCATAAGGATATCGCATTTGAATTCGGCTCTTGGCTTAGTCCAAAATTTAAATATTATTTGATTCAAGAATATCAACGCCTTAAAGCTGAAGAACAAAAAATAATAGGTTGGACAGCAAAGCGTGAACTTTCAAAAATCAACTATCATATCCATACCGATGCAATCAAGCAGAACCTTGTCCCGCCCGAACTTACAAAGGATAAAATCAATATGATTTACGCATCGGAAGCCGACGTTCTGAATATGGCATTGTTTGGTATGACCGCACAGGATTGGCGGTTCGCAAATCCCGATGCCAAAGGCAATATGCGTGATTATGCCACAATTAATCAACTGATTTGCCTTTCGAATATGGAAAATCTTAATGCTGTGTTCATCAATGAAAACATTCCCCAATCCGAACGGCTTCTAAAACTCAATAAAATTGCCATTCAACAGATGAAAGTCCTTCAAAATGTTGAAAGTAAAAAAATATTGACGGAACAGGAACAAAAAGAATCAACAAGGCAGTAAAAACAATCCCAAAACGTTTCCCGAAAGATATGTTTTTCGGTTAACGAAAGATGAAAAATCCGAGGTGGTCAAAATTTTTGACCACCTTAATGGACTGAAGTTTAGTAAGATAGAACCAGTTGCCTTCACTGAGCGAGGTTTGTATATGCTTGCAACCATCTTAAAAGGCGAGCAGGCAGTGCAGACAACATTGTGCATAATAGAAACATTCGTAAAAATTCGGGAACTCGCAAGAACAGTGGCTGCATTGCCGCAAACCGAGGACAAGACCGTCCAAAAATCACTTATGCAGAAAGGCGGCGAACTCATTTCCGACATTTTAGGCAACGACCTTAGTCCATCAGAGTCGGAAACCGAACTGGAACTAAATTTCGCAATGTTGAAATTAAAACACAGGGTTGTAAGAAAGAAGTAAATTGAGTTTTAGGAGCGGGAGTAATTCCGCTCCTTTTTTGTGTGCTATTTCTCAATCCTAAATCCAACGGGTTTCCGTTCGGAAAACTCTTTTCGTATGGCGTTTTCCGCTTGTAATTCCGCCAGAGTTTGATTTATCAATTCCAATTGCGCGGCTGTGTCGTCGTTTATGTCGTTTTGGGTTTGCAGCACGTTTTCTATGTAATCGTTCAGTTTATCTATGCGGAGTGAAAGATTTTCATAGTGCAAATCTTTGTTTGCAACTAATCCAATAGAATGCCGTAATGTCACAAATGCACGCATAATGTTGATATTCACTTGAATAGCGATTTCTGATGAAAGTACTGAACTAAGCATTGCTATTCCAAGCTCCGTAAAGGCGTAGGGATGTTTTCTCAGACCTCCCCATTTTGATGTCGCAATTTGCGACTTCAAGATTGCGAAATCTTCGTCATCTAATTGAAACATAAAATCTTCGGGAAAGCGAGTGTTATTCCGTTTAACTTGTTCATTTATACGACGTGTCTCAACATGGTAAAGTGTCGCCAAATCAAAATCTAACATCACCTTTTGTCCACGAAATTCGTAGATTTTTGTTTTAATATTGTCAACCGAAACAGGTTGAACGGCTTCTATGTTTTTCATTATGTAAATGTTTAATAATGCGGCAAAGATAATAAAATCGGCAATTGGGTCAAGCGTGGAAAATAAAAGAATAAATGAAGCGGTAAAGAACAATCCCGAAAAATTCCCCGAAGGTTATATTTTTCAGTTGTCAAAATTTGAAAAAGATGAGGTTATCAAAATTTTTGATAACCTTAAAAAATTGAAATACAATCCACTACCGCCATATGCCTTCACGGAACGAGGTTTGTATATGCTTGCAACCATATTAAAGGGCGAGCAGGCAGTGCAGACAACATTGTGCATAATAGAAACATTCGTAAAAATTCGAGGCTAACGGCTATGTATTTTCGGTGAAGCAATGGATTGAACGAACTGTATCGTAGGATAAGGTGAGAAAAGGTAAATTCTCATTGGTTATTTTTACGGATATTTTATTTTTGTGCAAATAAAACGACAAAACAATGTTTGTAGAAGACGAGTGGAATGTGATTGAGGACGGTTTTGACGCCGACCGTCATTTGATAGCGGAAAGTGTGTTTAGCATTGGCAACGGCCACATGGGACAGAGGGCAAATTTCGAGGAGGCTTATTCTGGAAAAACTATGCAGGGAAACTACATCGGCGGCGTATTCTTCCCCGATAAAACTCGCGTGGGTTGGTGGAAAAACGGCTATCCCGACTATTTTGCAAAAGTGATAAACGCACCGGCGTGGATTGGGCTCCATACGTCTGTCAACGGAAAATTGCTTGATTTGGCAAAGGTGAAAATCAAATCTTTCCGTCGTACATTGAATATGAAAGAAGGTACGTTGTCGAAATCGTGCATGGTTGAAATGCCCGACGGCACACGTCTGCATATAGAAAGTTCACGGTTCGTCAGCATGGTTTCTGTTGAGGTTGGGGCAATTTCGTATTCAATTACCGCCGAAAACAAAGCCTGCTCACTGTCGGTCCTGTCGTTTATAGAGTCGCATATTTTGAATCAGGATTCAAACTACGATGAATGTTTCTGGGAGTCAATTTCA
>JAGCDD010000235.1 GCA_017651345.1 Bacteroidales bacterium
GGAACAATTCGTAATAGGTTAAACAAAGTTTATGATATTCTTGGTGTTATGGATCGAATGGGTTTTATTTCAACATATATGGGATGTAATATTATTTTTGAAAACTTTGAAAATAAAAAAACTATTAAGACAGAAAAAAAACTTCTAAATAAATATTTTTCTATTCCAAATAATATAAATACATTTGCACAAAGTTTTAAAACATATAAAATATTATTTACAAGCAAAGCAATAACAAATTTTATTAATTAACTAACTACTAACATCTTCACTTATAATCAAATATGTTTTTTTACACATTAGGCATAAGGTTTTACAATGCAGTGGCTAAATTAATTTCGCCATTCAACACCAAGGCGAAACTATACACAGAGGGTCGCAAAGATATTTTTAACAAGTTAAAAGACAATATCGACCCAAACGCAAAATACGTTTGGTTTCACGTTTCGTCGCTCGGCGAGTTTGAGCAGGGACGTCCAGTTATCGAAAAATTCAAAGAACGCTACCCCGACTACAAAATACTCTTAACATTTTTCTCGCCATCTGGATACGAAATACGCAAAAATTACAACGGTGCTGACTACGTGTGCTATATGCCCGCCGACACCCCTCAAAACGCAAAACGCTTTCTCGACATCGTTAATCCCAAGGCAGTTTTCTTTGTAAAATACGATTTTTGGTATAATTTTCTATACGAAGTTCACTCGCGGCAAATTCCACTTTACATATTCAGCACAATATTCCGCAAAAACCAAGTGTTTTTCCGCTTTTACGGCGGCAAGTACCGCAAAGTGCTGACATTCTTCACACACCTATTCGTACAGAACAAAGAGTCGGTAGAACTGCTCAACAAGCACGGCATAATGCAGTGCTCTATTGCCGGCGACACACGTTTCGACCGCGTTTGCCAGATAACCCAGAACGCCGAGAACATCCCGCTCGTTGACGCATTCTGCCAAGACCATAAGGTGATAGTGGCAGGCAGCAGTTGGCCGCCCGACGATAAACTCATTTTCGCCGCTATGGAACGCCTCAAAAACGATGTTGACACACGATTAATAATCGCCCCCCACGAAATTCACGAGGCTCACCTTTCGGCAATCGAAAAAATGACATCGCTGCCCCACGTGCGCTTTTCAAAGGCCGAAGAATCCACAGTTAGCAAATTCGATGTGCTCATCATCGACAATATCGGTATGTTAGCCCGCCTTTATAAATACGCCCACATAGCATACGTTGGCGGTGGATTCGGCAGCGGCATTCACAATATTTTGGAAGCAGTTTCATATTCCATTCCCGTAGCCTTTGGTACCAACTACAAGCGATTCAAAGAGGCGGTAGACCTTGTTTCGCTCGGTAGTGCCTGCACCATCCGCAACGCCGACGAACTCTACTCGGTATTCAAACGCTACCTCACCGACGAAGCCCTCTTAAAACGCGCCGGCGAAATCTCCCGCCAATACGTAGAGCAAAACCTCGGTGCCGCAGATAAGATATTGGCTGAGGCCAAGGTGGAGGAATAACTACATCTCATCGCACGCTATTAGCACATCTACTGTGCCATCGCTAAACTTGTAGCGGTAAACGATGTCGGTGCCTGAATCTTTCAAAACTGTACACAACGACTCATCTTTTTTGAGATTTTGTAACAGAGTGGCTTTTTTAACCGAAAGGTTTTTCTCAAAATTGTCAGATGTTAAATTAGAGTCAACCACGCAGGTGATAAAAGCCTGTTTGCCATCAATAAACGCCGACGAACGTGTAAAACCGTTGCCAAGGTCGAGGGGACACTCTGCATTCAACTTGCTTATCACAATCCTTACATTATTACCGCCGCAACTCGTTAGTGCCAAACTCATAAAAAATATCAAAACCAAGGCAATAAATACTATCAGTAATCTTTTCATCTTTTAAAATTTTTAGTTAATTTATTCAAACATTTGCCATATAGATAACTCTTCCACAAAAATTCCATAAAAAAAAAAGGATTTTTTTTATTTTTTTTAATTCTTATCTTTGCCCATAATTATTAATTCAAAAACCTAAAAAACATACCACACTATGACCCCCATTATAACCCATTTCGGCACACCGACACCCATTAAATTCGCTCACAAAGCCTGCGACGAAGGTCTTTTTATAGATTTCCGCTGCTACGGAACTATTAACGTAACCGCTTACGATCAAGACAGTTACCCCGACTTAGATGCATTAAAACTTGAACTTCATCCAAAAAACATCGTCCAAGCCATCAGCGACGCCGCCGAAAACCGCACAATCGACGACGATGAATTCATAGCCAACCCCGACAATGCAATCGGTACGGTGATAGAAAACTTTCTATCCACCATAGGCATCACCGCTAAAACCGACATACACACACACATTGCACCAGATGAAAGCCGTGAAGTGTACAACGCATTATCATTAGACCTCATCAAGCAAAATAAAATCTCCGAACATCTACCCAAAGAGCCTCACGGCGAACTTATTGGCTGCGGACATTCATCAATATCTAACGGAATGATGTACAACTCCAACTCCTACCACGAACTTACCATAAATAAAACCTCAGAAAACACCCTTAAAATATCCAAAACAGACAAAGAGTGCTTTCAGCCGGAAGTCCGCAAAACCTACACCGCGTCTGTCGAACTCCTCAAACCTATCGCCGAATTGGTAGAGCGGGAGAATATGGCAGCGTGGGCGAAGTTTCAATACATTGAAGACCCCAATTTCAAGATGTACGACTATTCGGCATCGTCAAGCATCAGTTTAAATTTCAACGACACAAGCATAGGTGGCAACAGCCACGTACACCGGTGGATAGACCTTAGCGCAACCCATCAACGCGGCTACGGCGACATTACAAAGGAATATATACGACTTTTGAACGAATGTGTCTCTCACGCCACACTTGTAAAAGAAGAAGCCGACCCCAAGGGAATAAACCCTTTTGCCATAGGAATGATGCAGTATATGCAAAAGAATGGTATTACAACCAACCCGTTGCTCCCCTCCGAGCCGCAGCCACCATCCCCTCCCCAAGAGCAGGAAATCCCCGAAGGCGCGAAAATCTGCCCACATTGCGGACACCCCGGCACAGGTAAATTCTGCACGGAATGTGGATCGGTGTTGTAAAAATAATTCCTCGTATTCAAGGCTTATTAGGAAATAATTATTATTTTTGCAAAAAAAGAATTTCTATGGTAGAAATGGTAATAAAATTAGAGGACGAGTCGCTGCTAACACCCCTTCGACGTGTTATTCAGTCGCTTTCAGGCATAACACAGGTATTAGTACGCAAAGATACCCAAGCCAAAAGCGAAACTTACCTTCGTCATCAAGCGAGAATACAGGAACTATGCTCACTAAAAGACGATTGGGACGATGAGGGAGCAATTCCTCCCGAAAAACAGGCAATCAGCAACATTAAGCGTCTATTAGAAAAATCTAACGACAGCGACCTCAGACAATGGGTTATATTTCCCGACACCAACGGCACAATACTATTAGAAAACAAAACTTGCGACGCTACAATCAGCATTGGCTGCAAAGAGTTTTCATACATAAGCCAACATCTTCGTGGTAGCCACGAAAAAGCCACAACGGCTAATCTTCTAAAAATCATAAAAAAAATAAATGGATGATTACAAAGGAAATGTAGCACGCCTGCTCAAAAGTATTTGGATTAGCGACGGAGTGGTATCTTCGGCAGCCTTCAACCTACGCCCACAAATCCACGAAACTTACATATCGGTTTTACGCTCCGAAGCAGAATCATTTTCAAATGACATAAAGATGGTATGCCGCGAACTTCCCACCACATACGCACTTATGAACACTGAAAGTATCAAAGCACTCAAAATTGATACATTAAAGGACGACATCAAATACAGCGTAAAACCAATTGATAACTACAAAATTAAATCACACGCAGGAATTTTCATCACTATCAACGGGCAACGATTGGTAGGGGGCGAACCTTTTGAATCATTAGAACTCAAACGTGGACAGTCTGCCGATTGCATTCTTTTAGAAATTCGCAAAGCCATAGCAAAACTGGCAAGCAAAAGATTGGTACAATTTAAAGGATAGAATTATAGAATAAAACAGTCCTAATTCGCTTAATTTTTGTTTAAAACAAAAAAGGCAGTGCTCCACACGGTGCACTGCCATAATATTATTAAAAATCGGGAATCTATTTCTTCACAAACTCCACTCTCCTATTCTTAGCCCTGCCTTCGTCGGTAGAATTATCGGCTAAGGGAGAGGTTTGACCTTTGCCAACTGCGGTGAGACGGTTGGAGGCTATTCCCATTTCCACCATTTTGGCAACGATGGCTTTGGCGCGTTGTTCCGAAAGGGTTTGGTTTGACGCAGCATTGCCAGTGTTATCGGTATGTCCCTGAACCTCAAATTTTAGGTCGGGATTCTCGTTCATAAGTTTAACAATGCGGTTGATTTCGCCCATAGATTCGGGTTTGATGGTAGATTTGCCAATGTCGAAAGTGATGCCGTAGGTGATAATTTTGCCGTCGGTAGACATACGGTCGTAAAGCGGCACTGCGCCCTTGGCTATGCGGACGTTCTTGATGAAGAATACGGCGTCGTTTTGATTACAGCCAATCCAAAAGTAAGTCGGCTTGGCGGCGTTGGGAATGTTAACCACTCTGCGCTCGTCGAAATACACCTTGTAGGCACGTTTGTTGAACGAAATTGCCACGTGATGCCAAGCACTAACTGCCACGCCATCGAGACGTGCATCGCCGCTACGGGTTTCATCACTATTTGGCACAGGCCAATAGTAACCGAAATATGCATCGTTTAATGTAGTTTTGGCATCCTCATTGGTAGAAACCTGATGATGAAAACTAAAACCGCCATTATCGCTTCTAATTTTGTCGCCGTGAGGCAGGTGAGTAGTAATTTGCCAACTATGAGGATTGAATGCGGTATTATAATCAGGACCATAAACAATGTAAACATCGTACTCAATAGTAAATTGGTCGGTGAGGTAGGGCTTGTTGTCGTTGAATAGCGGAGTGATTTCGCCATCGTCGGAAAGCGAAATACACTTTACACCATTAAGTTCGGCAATTTGCGCATAACCGCCAAAAACGTCCCATTTAGAGGGAAACTCGCCAACTTGTTCGCCGGCTTGATCATCCTCAAAGATGATTTCGTCGCCAGCCACAAAATCGTAACTATTCCACGAAATCTGCGCCTTAGGATTGCGGGGGTCGCTTTTCGGAGCATTGTTGTCTACTTGGTTTTCCGACTCGTTGTAATCATTATCGTTGCTTTGATTGTTTTTACCCTTGTTAGAATTTTTGTCTTTGTTTCGTCCGGGGTTCATAGCGTTGTCAACGGCTTGTTCGGTTTTGCGCTCCACATTGTCTTCAACTGTGCGCTTGGCGGCGTTTTCGGCTTTTTCTTTAAGGCGGTCGGCCCAATTTTGTGCCTCCACAGATGAGCACACCGACACAAGCACAACTGCGGTCAAAAGTGTTGATATTTTCATAGTTGTAGCATTTTGGTTAAAAAATAGGATTAATTATGTAGGCATTAACGCCCTATAACAGAAAAAGTTGTTGTTCATTATGTTCAGTATTAACACTTGATTAATCACCTCAACTAATAGTAATAAAAATCGGCTCAAAAAATCAAAATTTTTGCCGTTATTAGTTTATTTTTGGTCCGATAATCCAAGAAAAATAGGTATTTTTGCACCGATTCAATAAAATGGCAATGGACACTTCAAGAGAAATATTACAATTTTTGCATTATAACCCGCAGTCTTCACGCGAGGAAATTGCAAATGGAATCAAGTTTGACGGCAGCGACACCACTCTCAAACGAATCATTGCGTCATTGGTACAAAATAGCAATGTTGTGGTAAACGGCAAAGCGCGTGCTACACGTTATGAACTATCCCCTCAGGCTCGTTTGCTTATGCCTCTAAACCTTGATACATATTTTGAAAAGGATATTGACGAACGCCAGATACAGACATCTTTCAATTTTGAACTTATCAAGGAGCAACTGCCAAAGGTTACGATTTTTACCCCAGACGAAAGTGCGCATCTCAAAGAATTGCAGATAGTATTCCGCAAACATCTTGCTGAAATGTCTGAAAATGAATACAAAAAAGAGATGGAACGCCTTGGAATAGACCTAAGTTGGAAATCTTCGCAGATAGAAGGCAACACTTATTCCTTGCTTGAAACAGAGCGTCTACTTCGCGAAAGCAAAACTGCAAGCGGCAAGACCAAGGAAGAGGCGGTGATGTTGCTCAACCACAAAGATGCGCTCCGTTTTATATTAGACAATCCAGACTATCTTAAAAAACTATCAATAAGCAATATTGAAGATATTCACACATTGCTCACCAAGGATTTATCGGTTGACAGAGGCATCAGACACCGACGCGTAGGCATTTCGGGTACCAACTATCATCCACTCGACAATGAGTTTCAAATACGTGAGGCAATGCGCGATACGTGCACATTGGTCAACGGCAAGGAGGATGTTTTTGAAAAAGCGTTGCTAACCCTTGTTTTGTTGTCGTACATACAGGCATTTAGCGATGGCAACAAGCGCACTGCCCGTATCACGAGCAATGCTATTCTGATAGCAAACGGTTATTGTCCGCTGAGTTTCCGTAGTGTTGACAGCATAGACTACAAAAAAGCAATGCTCATTTTTTACGAGCAGAACAATCTTTATGCCTTCAAGCAAATCTTCATCCAACAGTTTGAATTTGCAGTAAAGGAGTATTTTTGATGTTTTTTTTGAGATTCGGATGCGCAGATTTGATTTTTTTTTATATTTGTAAAAAACAATCAAACACCCCACCCCTATGCACACAATAACAACCCGCATTATTGCTACGGCAATGCTATTGATGCCACTCGCCGCATCGGCACAAAACACCTACGTGTCAAAACCCGCTGCCGACCTCATCTCGTCGGGGCACTACTTCATACGTTTCGACGGCAAGGTGCACGACCCCGAACAAAATACCGACATCAAAATGCAGATTGCCACCGCGGTAAAAGACGGCGTTTCGTGCACGTTCAACGAAAGTGCCGAAGCCCTCACGCTCAATACCGCCAAAGGCACGTTTATGCTCGATGTCAAAGCCAAAACCTACCGAGTGATTAATCAAACTAATCAAACTTTTAATATCGGCAGGCTGACGTTTCAAAAGCAAGGCACTTGCAAACTCAACGGCAAAGATTTCTATTTCGACGAATACCGCTCAACCTTAGGCAATAAGGTGCGCTTTTTTTACAATTCTACCAAAATAGCCGCTGTGGATTTTGGTGCGCCAGAAATGCCCGTGGTGAATATCAGCACGTTAGACAAAAAAATTCCGCAAAATATGATACTCTGCCTATCGCCCGAATGGAAATCGTCGGGAGGCGGTGCAGGTGGCGTGCCCAACAATATGCAGCAGCAGATTATTGAGCAAATGCGCAAAGAAATCGACCCAAACGACCTTCCCCCGGGAATGACCGTTGACGATATGATAAATATGGCTCTCGGCCGTATGAACGGAGGTGCGGCTCAAAATCGTCCCACAACTCCTGCCATTGAACCGCCAAAATGTGCCCAGCCTTACAACGACCCGTCGCCGTCGAACGATTTGGCAGACCCAACATCGTATAGCAACATTCAAATCACTGACATCAAGTATCTTACCACTCCTGTGTATGCGTCAAAATTTTCAAAACCAAAAACACAAGGCGTGTTCAATCCGTCGATGGAGGTTACCGAGGAGGGCGTAAAACAACAGTTGCAAGCACTCGACCAGAAATTTGCCAATATGTCGGTAGAGCAAATCGAAAAGTATATGACACAAGCCTCGTCCGACATTATGACAGCCATTCAATTCAACCTTGTAAACGGATCGCTTATTGAATACTCGCTTGCATTGTGCGTGGTGAATCCTACGGCGCTCAACTACAACAACGCCGGTATTTTGATGGCTTACAAGGGCGAAACAGAAAATGCCAAAGACCTATTTATGCAGGCGCTCGCTATCGACAACCAAAACGCTATTGTTCAAGTAAATTTGGCTAACTATTACCTCGAAAAAGGCGATTTGATCAACGCTCGCAAATATGCCGAGAACGCACTTTCTACTCAACCCGATTTTGGCGAGGCATACCAAATACTCACTGGCGTAAATATCAAAGAAAACAAGTTTTACGAAGCCACCACAACATTGTTTAAAAGCGCCGAGACATTTTTCAACGACATTACGGCTATGCAGTTTTTCTCGCTCATCTACAACTTAAAGGTAGAGCAGCACAAAGTGGCAAACAACCCCTCCTACCCCTATATGAACGTGGTTAACAAGGTGTTTACCAAAGAAAACCTCGAAAGCCTTACCCGAGCCACCAAAGCAGGCGGAGTATCTAATGGTCAGGACGTTATCCAAAATATGAAAGAATTTTCTTGGCCCGTCAACAATGCTGAAATTTGGCAACTCCACGAATCGTATCTAAGCAAATCAAATCACAAAGTTTCCAATGCCCTCACCAAACTCAACGAACGCAACAAAGAGGTGATGGATCAAGACCGTTACGCAATACTCTACTACGAATCGATGGGTATGCAAAACGTTGACAAAGAACTTGAACGCACCGAAGGAATTATCAACCAATTGTCAGAGAAAAACGTTTCGCTGCATTTACCAGAACTCGATATGTACCAACGAATTAGCAATCAAATGGCAAACGACAACGAGGTAATCTACTACCCCGACGCACGTCAGTTTTGGTGCTTAAAAATGTGGGAATGTTACTACGAAATAATGCTCCAATACCACGAAGGCTTTTGGTACGACCCCGACAATGGCAACCCTGTTAACTATCCTGCCATTTATCCCGCTATGAATAGCAAGTTTAAAGCCTTGGAAAACAACCTCGAAATTGCATTCAACAACCACAAAAAGCGTCTCGAAGAGATAGACAAGGATCTGGCAAAATGTTTAGAAAAAGCCAAAACCGAACGTGGACAAGTACGCTGTCAAATAAACGCCGCTCAACAAAAAATGGATGCCGGCGAAACCTACGTAAGAGGCAAAGTGCAAAGTCACTACATCGACATAATGCACCAATACAAAGAGTGTTACAACCTCGAAATTAAACCAACACTTGAAGAATGGTGGCAAAAGACAATTGCTATGGGAGCATATTGCGACAAATACGCTGTAATGGAATATTTTGAAAACGATGTTCTTCACGCTGCCAACCTATCGTGGCTCGACAATAATTACCGCAAGGCTTGGGAAAACGGCAAAATGATTCAAAACAATTGGGACCTTTGGGTAGAACGTCCACGCCGCGAACGCGATAGTCTCTACGAAATACTTGCCGAACTTCCGCCCGACCCTCCGCAACCTCCTCAGCAAATGAGCGCAGGCGGTTCCGACGGTCTCGGCACAGGCGACCATTACCTCAAAACCTACGGCGAAAAAGAAAGACCTTGGATCGAAGTAGGATTCGACGCTGGTCCGCTCGGCAGAATTGGTCTCCGCCGCGAATCCAATGGCGACATATCTATCACCAACGAGGGCAACGTATTTACAGGCACCAACAAAAAATGGAATCTCTCAAACGGTGAAACCACCACCACAGGCTACCTCACCCTTGCCGACCAACAAAGAATCAAAGACAAAGGCGGATTCACCAGCCGCGTTGCCGATTATATGTCGCAAAAAGCCGAAGGTGTGCCTCTAATAGGCAGAGTGATAGCCGCCGCCAAAAACCACTCCGAAGGAACGGGATTTCAGCCATTCTTGGGAGAAAAAAGCGGACAGCACACCGCCATCACCACCGATGCCAACGGACATTTCACCGGCTCTACGCACATCAAATTTCGCGAAATACAGTTGCGCAACCTTCCGCTCAATATCACCCTTCACACCGAAGACCAGCGCACCGGCACCTACCGCCGCACCAAAATGTGGGTAGGCGCAGATATGGCAGGATTTGGAATTAGAATGGGAAATTAACCCCTCCCCTATCTCACTCTATATCCAGCCACCATTACGTCGTCTAATTGTGGTGTATTTCCCCTCCATTCGTCGAGAAATTTGCCCAAACGTATCATTTGCTGTTCGCTGTTGAGGAGCGACATTTCGGTCATAAGGGCGCGGAAACGTTTGTAGTTGAGTTTGCGGTTTTCTTCGCCTCCAAATTGGTCGGCATAACCGTCGGAAAAGAGATAAATCCAATCTCCCGTCTGCACGTCGATTTCCACCGAAGAAAAATCGCGGAAAAACGCATAGTTGCCAATAGGATTCTTCACCGACTTGTATTCTTGTAATTCGCCGTTGCGGAAAAGATACATAGGATTGTTGGCTCCGGCAAAACGCAGTTTGTTGGTACGCAGGTTAAGAATGCAGAGCGCCATATCCATACCGTCGTTTGGACGCTCGTCGACACCTTCCTGACCAAATGCATAAATAATATCGCTGCGCAAAAGTTCCAAAATATCGCTCGGCTGCGTATCCTCATCAAGCCTCATACAAATATCGTTGAGAAACGTTATACCCAGAAGACTCATAAACGCGCCCGGAACGCCGTGACCCGTACAGTCTGCCACAGTAAACGCCACAATGTCGCCAATACGTTTCATCCAATAAAAATCGCCCGAAACAATATCCTTAGGCCGCCAAAAGATAAAATAATCGCCAAAGCACTCGCTAAGCAAACGGCTTTCGGGCAAAACAGCCACTTGAATACGTTTTGCGTAGGTGATACTGTCGGTAACGGCACGGTGTTTTTCTTCAATGTCGCGTTTAATGGCGTCGATATGCTCCTTTTCCTTTTCGATCAAAAGCGACATATCCCACAGTTTGCGGTTGCGTTCGGAGATTTCGTTTTTTTCGAGTTCGAGTTTCTGCTGTTCGAGCATAATGCGTTCGGCAGTCATAAACACCTCGTCGGGCATAACGCCATCGGTCAAAGTGGGCAACTTATCGGCTTGTTTTTCAGAGTTTTTGAGTTTTTCGTAAAGCGATTTGTAGCGCAGCACCTCATCCGACGAGAAACGAATTTCGCGTTTAAGGTCTTCGCCATAATCGGCAACAGCGCGTTCAGCCTTTCGGCGCCTTGTGGATGCAAAATATACCGCCGCCGACACAGCCGCCAAAAGCAAAATAATTAATATAATATCTAATGTGCTCAATTGTTGAGTTTATTTAAATCGTTGGTTTTTATAATAGTTACATACCTGTTCCAATCGGCTTCGGGCAAACGCTCGTCGTAGTAAACGGTGTAAGTGCCGCCGCTGTACCAAACGCCGAGAATGGCCTTAGAAGATGTTCCAGCCACAGTGTACAACTTTTCGTCTTTAATAATAAAGCCCTTAGCATCGTTTTCGTTGTAAAAATAATCTACGCCGAAATTCGACCTAAAACATTGCCTGCAATAACCGTACAATATTTGACTTCCACCGCAATAAACACCACCCATCACAATGTAGGTAGAATCACTTCCATTAAAATCTCTCACCTCGGTGCCTGTTAATTCGGGTGTAATATCGGTGTAATAAAATTTTCCGTTCATAACAGTAATCTGATAACCGTTGGGACCTTCAACATATTTCGGCTCATATTCCTCAAAGCAGGTGAGAATGGTGTTTTTGCCCGTGTATGATACTTTTGCACATCTACCAGAAGCAATTTGTTCGTATAAAAATTCCCCATTGCTCGAAAACGACCTGATATGCTGCACATTAGAAAAATCGGTGCAGTCGTTGATAATGTTGTCGCCGCAAGAATATATTGTGCCGCCAGAATATTCGCCAAATTCGGGGTCGAACTGAATTTCGTTTTCCACTGTTCCGTCGGCTGCAATTATTATGGCAGAATAAACAGCCTCATTTTGCCACTCGTTGCCCATTTTTAAAAGCACGGCAAAACGTCCATTGCTGAGCGGAACTCCACTGTAAGGCAGAGGATGATCGTCGCCAAGCGAAAAAACAGCGCAATAATCGTAAACAATTTTCAAACCGCTATCAAACTTGGTTAGGGCAAGTGCCAAAAATTCGCTTTGAAACCTTGGTTGCGAAATTCCAAGAGAATAAAAACAGCCGTCGGACCCTTTGAACAAATTGTTGATAGGTTGAATATCAGGAGCAAACTGTTCAATTGTTTCTTGCGGAATGTCGCCATTGGCAATCCAATGAGGTTCGGGCATTTTCATAAACGTTTTAGAACCATCGGGCAAAATTTTGGCTATTCGTGTAGAATTCATCTCTTGGTCACCCGCAACAGAAGATACATAATCTTCAACCAAAAGCAATCCTCCATCGTCGGTAACATACATAGGCATAGCGGCTTCAAACCGAATCGGCACTTTTTTAACGGCAGACGCCAACGAATCGGACATAAACACGTTGTGGTCGTTGAGTATGCCGCCCTCTTTGCAACCAACAGCCGCCATTGCCAAAAATAATATCAATAACTTTTTCATTGTCAATAGTTTTAATAGCCGTAACCGTATTTGGCAAACGTCTTATAATATAGGTTTACTTTAACGCCAAGGTTTACCGAAAATTGTCCCACACGTATAGCGTCGGGCATAAAACGATGGTTTACAATAAGTTCTACATTTGTGTAATTATCCTCAGGTTTTCGTAATTCGTTCAAAGCCGCTGCGTAATACGCTCCTGCAAAAAAGCATACACGACGAATTTCGTAATTTAGCCTAAATCCGCCATAAAGAGTTACAAATGAGTTTTTTACATCATCAAAATTACCTTCGCAAGCAACATCTTCGGTAGTGCTGCCCACCGAATTGAGTTTAAACACTTGATCGCTTACCTCGTAGGTGCTTTTGTGCAATAGCGATAGTCTTGCTCCTGCAAATAATTCGGGAATCACCAATCCCCAAAACGGCTTAAAACAATATCCTACCTCTACGGGAAACGAAATCAGCCTGTCATTTTCGGTATACGAAAACTTCACCTTTTGACTGTGCTCCAATCGTGTAAAGCCCAATTTTGAAAACATCACACCTGCCGACACTTCCAAATTTTTCATAGGGTAATAAACCACATCTGCCCCAAACGACGAACCCTTAAAGTTTTGGTACTTATAGCCTGTCTCCTTGTCGCGGACGGTGTACACAGTGTCGAGAGTAATTATAGGGTAATCCTTGCTGCTCGAAACCCTAATGCCAAGTATAGGACGCGTAATAAATTTATCTTTCAGTTTTACAAACGCATCAGGGTCATCATCTTTCACCTCGTAAAAAGGACTTTGACGGCAAAAAATCTTCATAAGCGAATCGGCCTTATAGTCAAAACCCATCTCCTTCATCGAGGCAATGGCATATTTATGAAAAACTTCGGTTTCTTCCTTGGTAAAACGGTCTTCGTGCTTGCGCATACGCACATACAACGCATATCCGAGCGCCTCGCTAAACCTACCGGCATTATAGAGGTTTCGGAGGTTTTCCACAGCCTCCTCCACGCTCACCTGAGTGCTATCAGAATTAGTAGTGCGCAATTTGCCATTGTAATCATTGGGCAGCGGCACATCGGGCGAAGTAAGGTTGTCGAACAGCGGGATATAGCCGCCGTGCCTCGACGAGTCGCTCTGTGCCCTCATCAACAGCGGAGTTAATAGTAATATTGAAATTAGAATGTATTGTTTCATAGTAGCAAAGATACGGAATTATTAGAATAAGAGTTGCAAAAGAGATAAGAAACTTTTTTACATTTTACGTTTTTCACGGCTTTGCACTAAGTTATTCTCTTAAAGCACCATAAAACGTTTGTGCAACGGGGAAAATCTACGTTTCTTTGTATCAGAAACCAAAACAATGACACATTATGGATAGTTTGATAACACAAAGAGACAGCGTTAACAGTTGGATGTTTCGCTACGGTGTGAGGTTCGGAATCTACAAAAACGGCGAGTTTAAGGAACAGATTTTCCCGTTTGACGCAATCGCTCGCAAGATTTCGGGCCGCGAATGGCAACGTCTTGAACGCGGACTTGTGCAGAGGGTGAATGCGCTTAATCTTTTCCTTAAAGATATATATGGCAACAAACAGATTGTCAAAGACAATGTAGTACCCGAAGATTTTGTATATTCATCGTCGGGATACCTGCCATTTTGCGA